>JAEDED010000012.1 GCA_016293495.1 Treponema sp.
ATACAAAATTAATGTTTTCTTTTCATACAATAATTGTCGTAAAAAGAAAAAATCTTATATTTATTGCTAGTGTTTTGTATAGTATGGTCTTTCCCTTTCTTTAAATTTTTGGTAAATTATAAAATCCATAAAAATAGTTCATGCGGAGGCATTTTGTATGCTTTATTATTTAGGGGAATATCTTCAGACTCAGTTTGCTTTTGGACCTGCACGTCTTCTTAATTCTTATACTGTTCTGATTGTCGTTGCTTTATATCTCGGATTTTTTCTTGCAGTAAAACTTGTTCCAAAGTTTTATGACAAGCTTCCTCATGACCGTGGCCGTGAATTTACAGAACATGCTGCTGATGCAAAAGGAAAGCCGACTGGCGCCGGCGTAATTTTTATTACACTTTTTGTTTTTATTACTCTGCTTTGTGTTCCACTGAGTCCGCTTCAGGGATCAATTGTTGGTCTGACCTGGATTTCGATGCTTACAGGATTTCTTGATGACCGCAGTACAAAAAGCTGGGGTGAATATCTTAAAGGTTTTCTTGATCTTGTAATTTGTGCAGGCGCAGCATTCCTTCTGTATTACTTTCTTGCAGATGTTGATGGAAAAGTTTATTTCTGGTTCCCATTTATGACAAGCCAGATTGCAATTCCAATGTGGCTTTATATTATTGTAGGAACTATTCTTCTCTGGGCTTCAATTAATACAACTAACTGTACAGACGGCGTCGATGGTCTTTCAAGTATGCTTATTCTTATTGCGCTTGTAACACTTGGCTGTCTGTTCTATTTTGTTCTCGGACATAAAGAAGTTGCAGGCTATCTTCTTGTTCCTGCTTTGGGAACTGGTGCAAACTGGGCAATTATCAGTTTTGCCATGTCAGGATGTCTTATGGGATATTTGTGGCACAATGCATTTCCTAGCAGTGTAATGATGGGTGATGCCGGAAGCCGTGCTCTCGGATTCTTTATTGGTGCTTGTATTATGGTAACAGGAAATCCTTTCCTTATTCTTGCAACATCATCGATTATTCTTGTTAATGGCGGAATGGGACTTGTAAAAGTTGCTCTCCTCAGATTCTTTAAGATCAGTATTTTCAAGAATGTACGCTTTCCATTGCATGATCATATGAGAAAGCAGAGAAACTGGTCAGCAACTCAGGTTGTAATTAAATTTGTAATCATGCAGCTTTTGTTCACTATTGCATTAGTTGGCTTGATTTTCAAAATCAGATAGAAAAAAATATTTATAAAGGAAATAGATTATGGCATTAGAATGTGGAATCGTAGGATTACCAAATGTTGGTAAATCAACAATCTTCTCGGCTTTGACAGCTGCACCTGCACAGGCAGAAAACTTTCCGTTCTGTACAATCGATCCAAACGTTGGAATCGTAGATTTACCAGATGAAAGATTAGATTTTATCGCAAGTGTTTTTCAGCCAAAAAAGAAAACCCCGGCAACTGTAAAATTTGTAGACATCGCAGGTCTGATCAAAGGTGCTTCACAGGGTGAAGGTCTTGGTAACCAGTTTCTTGCAAACATTCGTGAATGTTCTGTAATCGCACACGTTGTCCGCTGCTTTGATAACCCTGACATCATGCACGTTCGTGAAGATGCAAAGGTAGAAGCAGGAATCGATCCAGAAAGCGACATTCTTACTATTGATATGGAACTTGCACTTGCTGACCTTGAAACAATCCGCAAGCGCCAGGAAAAAGTTACAAAACAGATTCGTGCTCTCGGAAAAGATGAAGAAAAGAAACTCAAGGCTTGGACAACAGCTGTAGAAAAAATTAAGCCTCTTCTCGAAGACGGAAAAGGTGCTCGCCGTGCAGATTTGACTGACGACGAAAAAGTTGCAGTTAAAGATATGTTCCTTCTTACTATGAAACCTTTGCTTTATGTTTGTAACATTGACGAAGATACAATTGCTGACGGAACAAATGCTTACGTTGAACAGGTTAAAAAAATTGCAGCAGAAGAAAACGCTGATGTTGTTGTAATCTGCGGTAAGTTTGAATCTGACCTTGCTGACCTTAAGGAAGAGGAAGAACGTAAAGAATTTATGGATTCAGTTGGATTAACAGAATCAGGTTTGAGCGTTCTTGCAAGAAAGACATATAAATTGATGGGACTTGCAACATTCTTTACTGGCGGACAGGATGAATGCCGTGCATGGACAATCAAAGCTGGAGATAAAGCTCCACAGGCTGCAGGTGTAATTCACACAGACTTTGAAAAAGGATTTATCAAAGCCGAAGCTTATACTATCGACGATCTCCGTAAGTACGGTGATGAAGCTGGTATTAAAGCTGCAGGTAAATATCGCGTTGAAGGAAAAGAATACATCGTTCAGGACGGTGACGTTCTCTTCTTCAAGTTTAACGTTTAATTTTGCAAAATTGCAATTTTGTGAAAACTAAAAAAAATTAATCAGGAACATAGATCCGTTGTGACTGTGATTCCTGATTAAAAATAAACACAACAAAACTTATCTACTAATTACAGCAGAGAAAAGACATGATCCAAGGAGGACAGGTACTATGACAACGCTGGATTTCTTAAAAGCAAAAAAAGAAAACAAAAAAATTTCCATGATCACATGTTACGATTCTACATTTGCAGGAATCGTAAACGAATCAGACATTGACTGTATCTTAATCGGAGACAGCTGCTCAATGGTTATGCACGGAGAAAAATCAACTGTTCCGGCACAGATGGACTGGATGGTTGAACATACCCGCAGCGTAAGAAACGGAGCTCCCGATAAATACATTCTTGCTGACATGCCGTTTTTAACAACACGCAAAGGTCTTGAATACGCAACAGACTGTGCAGGCCGCTTATTAGTTGCCGGAGCAAACTCAGTAAAGATCGAAGGTGTATTCGGTCAGGAAGATATTCTTAAACATTTAGTATTAAGCGGCATTCCTGTAATGGCACATCTTGGTTTAACTCCGCAGTTTTACAATGCATTTGGTGGACACAAAATGCAGGGAAAAACTGAAGAAGCAGCTTCAAAAATTATTGAAGAAGCAAAGATTGCAGAAAGCATCGGCTGTTACGGACTTTTGCTTGAATGCATTCCGGCTGAGCTTGCAAAGAGAATTACAGAAAGCGTTTCAATTCCTACGATTGGAATCGGTGCCGGTGTTGATTGTGACGGTCAGGTTTTAGTATTGCAGGATATGCTTGGAATGTCTGGTTTTAAAATGCGTTTTGTTCGTCAGTATCTTAATGGTCGCGAACTTATTAAGGGCGCATTCAATGCATATGCTGCGGATGTTGCGTCGGCAGCATTCCCTGCAGGGGACGAAATTAAATAACGAAAAATTAAATAAGGTAAACACAATTAATACGGTTAATCGAAAATTCCTTTTGAAATAAATGGAGAAATAAAATGAAAGTAATCAAAACAGTTGAGGAATTTAAACAGATTAGAAAATCGCTTGAAAATAAATCAGTGGGATTTGTTCCGACAATGGGCGGTTTGCACAACGGCCATCTTTCTTTGATTCAGAGAGCAATTAAAGAAAACGATGTAAGTGTTGTAAGCGTTTATTTGAATCCGACACAGTTTAACGACAAAAAAGATCTTGAAACTTATCCTGCAAATTTTGCAGACGACTGTGCACTTCTCGAAAAAGCCGGAGTTGATTATCTTTTTGCACCAACATATCCTGTAATGTATCCGGACGATTACAAATATATGCTTACTGAAAAAGATTTTTCAAAAGAATTGTGCGGTGCAAAACGTCCCGGACATTTTGACGGAGTTCTTACAGTTGTAATGAAACTTTTCAACATAGTTCGTCCTGACAATGCATACTTTGGCGAAAAAGATTACCAGCAGTTTAAGCTTCTTGAAGGAATGGTTCAGGCTTTCTTTATGGATGTTAAGCTTGTTCCTTGTCCGATCGTTCGCGAAGAAAACGGTCTTGCAATTTCAAGTCGCAACAGAAAACTTTCTGCAGCCGGCCTTGCAATGGCACCGAAGTTTCATGAGATTCTTGTATCAGGTGGAAGTGAAGAAGAAATTACTTCTAAGCTTGAAAGTGCAGGATTTAAAGTTGATTACGTTACAATTAAGGGAACTCGCTTGTATGCTGCAGTATTCCTTGAAGAAGTAAGATTGATCGATAACATTGAAAGATAATTTTAATCAGATTGAGGGAATTTAAAAATTCCTGCAGGTAAAATTTATTGAAGGAGAAGAATATGTCAAAAAATATTTTGCTGCATGTAACAGGTTCAATCAGCTGCTATAAAGCTTGTGCACTTGTAAGCCTTTTGACAAAAAATGATTACAATGTTCGCGTTGTTGCAAGTGAAGATGCATTGAAGTTTGTAGGCGCTGCAAGTTTTGAAGGCTTAAGTCATAACAAAGTTGAAACATCAATGTTTGGTAATGACGATCCGATTCCTCACATTCATCTTGCGCAGAACTGGGCAGACTTGATTATTTCTTATCCATGCAGTGCAAACACAATCAATCGTCTTGCATCAGGTCTTGCTGATGATTTATTCGGAGCAGTCTGCCTTGCAAATAATTTTAAGAAACCGCTTTTGATTTCTCCTGCGATGAACACAGAAATGTTCCGTCATCCGTCAGTTCAGGAAAGTTTGAAAAAACTTGAACAGTGGGGTGCAGAAATTTTACCTTGCGGTGAAGGTGGACTTGCATGCGGAACTAAAGGTGTAGGTCGTCTTCTTGAACCGGCTGAAGCTTTTGAGTTTATCAAAAATCATCTTTAAGTTTTTTGATTTTTTTATTCAGGGAATTTAATCAAGAAATTGATTCAGTAAATTTAACGGAAAGTAAAATGAAAATACTTGTAACCGGTGGCGGATCAGAAGAACCGATTGATAATGTTCGCGCAGTTTGTAATTTTAGTACAGGCAGAACGTCAGCATTTTTGTCTGACTTATTTTGTGAAAAAGGAAATGAAGTAACCGAAATTGTTTCTGAAAAAGGTGTTAAACCTGTAAAGGCGAATTTTATTACTTATAAAACTTTTTCACAGCTGGCGGATATTTTACAGAAGGAATGCGAGTCAAAAAAATATGATGCGGTTGTTCACGCAGCAGCGGTAAGTGATTATTCCCCTTACTGCATTGTAGTCGACGGAAAAGAATATCCGGTCGGAAGTTTTTCAAAAGTGCCGGCAGGAACTGAGCTTACAATTAAGATGAAAAAAAATCCGAAGCTTGTCGAAAGCATAAAAAAATGGTCGGGAACAAAAACTTCTGTCATTGCGTTTAAGTTAACTTCAAATGCAGATGAAGATGAAAGAAAAACTGCCGTGAACAAAATTTTTTCTTCAAACGAAGATAAATCGTTTGTTCCGGATTTTGTCGTATCAAATGATTTAAGTGAGATTACAAACGAAAAACATCCGTGCGTAATTTATTCAAATATAATGGAAGCTGTTGCCAGAGTTGACACTTTAAGTGAACTCGGAAACAAATTGCTGGAGCTTGTATGATTTTAACAGTAGATGTGGGAAACACCCAAATAACAGGCGGTCTTTTTGATGAAGATAAAATAGTTCTTCAGTTTCGCCGTACAACTCATATGGGAACTTCGTCTGATGAACTTGGACTTTTTTTCAGAAGTGTAATTCGCGAAAACGGATTTCATTGGCAGAAAATTGAACGCATCGGTGTGTGTTCTGTAGTTCCTTCGATTAACTATTCTCTTTCGAGTGCGATTACAAAGTACTTTAACAAAAAGCCTTTGTTCATTCAGGCGGGAATCAAAACCGGTCTTAAACTTCGTTATGCTAACCCGAAAGAAATCGGTGCCGACAGAATTGCGGCTGCAATCGGTGCAGTTTCAATTCATCCAGAAACTGATATTATTGTAATCGATATGGGAACTGCAACAACTATTGATGTTGTAACAAAAGATAAAGAGTATCTTGGCGGTGCAATTATTCCGGGATTAAAAATCAGTGTTGAAGCTCTTGCCAACGGAACTGCAAAACTTCCGGTGGTAGAAATTGCAAAACCGGAACACAGTCTAGGTAATAACACAATCGAAGCAATCCAGTCTGGTATTTTTTACAGCCACGTTGGCGGTCTTAAGGAATTGTGTCATCAGTACCAGCAGTCAATTTTTGAAGGAAAGAAACCTTTGGTTCTGGGAACAGGTGGCTTTTCAAGAATTTTTGAAGAAACAAAACTGTTCGACGAAATTTTCCCGGAGCTTGTACTTCTGGGAATCAAGAAAGCCCTTGAACTTAATAAAACAGAATAATTATTTGTGAGGAACTAAAATGGATATTACAGTATTGAAAGCAAAATTACATAGAGCAACTGTTACAGATGCAAACTTGAATTACGAAGGTTCAATCAGTATCGATACAGAATTGTGCAAAGCTGCAGGAATGCATAACTACGAAAAAGTTGACATCTTGAACGTAAATAACGGTGAACGCTTTTCGACCTACATCATTCCCGGAAAAAAAGGCGAAATCTGCTTAAACGGTGCAGCTGCAAGAAAAGCCTGCAACGGTGACAAGGTTATCATCGTTACTTACACAACAATTGAGGAATCAAAAGCCGATGACTGGCAGCCGACAGTTGTTCTTTTGAATGACGATAATTCTATTAAAGCAGTTAAAAAATAATTTTTTTGGCAAAGCAATTTAAGTAAAAATAAATAATTTTTTTATATACATTTTTTCAAACTTTCTGGTATCTGTAAGTGGAGGATATCAGAAAGTGAAAAAATATTTCTTTTTCAGAAGCCTTTGCTGGCTGACTGTCTTTTCAACAATCTTAATTCTTTCCTGTGCTAATTTAAAAACAAAAAAGGCTGACAATGAAATTAGTGTTACAAACTGGAATGTTCAGACATTCTTTGACGGTAATATTGATGGAAAAGAATATTCCGAATTTCGAAAATCAAAAGAAAACTGGAATGAAGAATTTTACGAAGAACGGTTGAAGCGTCTGTGCAAAATAATCAGCGAAATAGATTCAGATATTTTTGTAATGGAAGAACTTGAAAATGAAAAGATTCTTTACGACATTTCAAACAGATTAAGTGGCAATGTCTGGTTCAATGACAAACGTTATGATTATGCGGCTTTTGCAAATGAAAAAGATAACAGTATCGGCTGTGGAATAATTTCTAAACATAAAATAGATGAAGTTAAAATACACGCGCTTGATATCAGGACAGAATCAGAAAAATCGCCTTCAATGCGTTCTGTAATGGAAGTAACTTTAGAGACCGCTTCTGGTCCTGTTACGATGTACGTTAATCACTGGAAATCAAAATCTGGTGGCGAAGAAAAAACTGAAAAGTGGCGGTTATGGCAGGAAAATGTTCTTGCCCGGGAATTAAGTTCGTGTAAAGAAAGTGTCAGCTTTGCATGCGGAGATTTTAATAAAGACATTTCTGATTTTAATTACAGTGAAGATGGAGAACTCCAGTTTGCCTATTTAACTGACACAGAATGTGCCAGATTAAAAATGAGTTCTCCGTGGAAAGATGATGACAATTACGGCTCGTATTACTTTCGTGGAAAATGGGAAAAGATCGATCACTTTTTTTCGCCCACCATCGACTTGCCTGAACCGCAGATTTCGCTAAAAGAATTTCAGGTCGTTCAAATCCCTGAAATTACAAACCAGGACGGAACTCCAAACCGTTATGAGCTTTTCAATCACAAAGGTTATTCTGACCATCTTCCGATAACCTGCAAGGTAGTCCTGAAAGACGATCAGAAAAAATCTTAGTCCATGATTGTAATTTCTACGCGGCGGTTTTTCTTTCTGCCGGCTTCTGTTTTGTTGTCTGCAATCGGTTCTTCTGCTCCTTTGCCTTGAGTAAAGATGTGGTAATTATCACGGACTCCGATTTTGACAAGATAATCTGCTACGGCTTCTGCGCGCTTATCGCTTAACTGCTGACGGCTTACAGCATCGCCACGAAGAGCAGTGTGGCCTGTTACAAGAATATCATTGTCCGGATAAGCCTCGAGGATTTCTTTAAGCTTATCAAGTTTCTTTTTTTCAGAGAGAAGAAGAATATCTGAGTCAGGTTTAAACTGAATGTTTTCGATTGAGAGAGTTAAACCTTTGTCAGTCTTTTTTACAGTTACGTCTTCAATACCAAGGTCGGCAATTTTCTGCGAAACGTCTTCAATATTTTCAACAGTTGCAGTTCTCTGGAATTCTGTTACTTCTGCGTGTGCATTCCCTATAAAGGTTAAAACGTTGCCGGCAGTTGTCGTGATTTCGATTTTGAATGATTCCATGTAATGATCAATCGTACCTTTTTCGTTGTCCCAGAAAATCAGCTGGCTTGAGAAGCCGGTTGTCTTGTATGGAGTTTCAATTACATCTATTGCAAGTTTGCTTGTATCGAGAGTAAAACTCATTTCGTAATAAACCTGAAAAAGGTCAAACTTTTTTCCTTTGTTAGGACCATCTTCTTTTTCTTTGTAAACGCCAAAGTATTTGTATTTTGCATTAAAGGGAACTTTGTAAGGCTTCTGCAGGTTAAAAGAACGGCGAAGGTCGTGAGCTTCATGACCTTCATAAGTCCATTCATCACCTGGAGCTAATTCTCTGTCCGGAAAAACAGGAACGTCGCGTACTGTTGGCATAAAATAATTGTCATCAATTGTATAAACGCCGAAACGGTCTTTTGTGAACGTGCTTTTATATTCATCACCGTAAGAGAAGGTCTTTTTTCCAATAGTTGAAGTAAGGACAGAGTTTTCTGAAGTCATGAAGGTTCCTTCGTTGACTGCCGTCATGTTTTTTTCATCAACGTCGTGAACCTTGACTGTGATGCGGTTGAGGACTTCTGCGGTGTGATGTTTGTAGCCGTTAATGTAAACGTCTTCTTCTACGGTAGAAAGAATACGGTAAGAGTCGCCTTCTTTGTATTTGAATTCAAACTTTTTCGGGCCTTCATCCGTTGTTTCGATTTTCTGTGCAGAAACGGAAAAAATGCTTACAAGCATTGCAAGTGCTGAAAAAAATGTTATTTTATTAAATTTAACTGTTTTCATCGTAATTTCCTTCTATAAAGAATATCGGTATATAAAACTTTGGATTATAGTGAATGTTACGGGGAAAATTTATGCAAATTTGTGCATTTTGCAAGAATATTTTGCAGATTTTGACAAACTTTGCTATTTTGTGTAATATATAAACGTGTTAAGCGAAGTAAATTTCAAAGAAATCATTGACTGTGTCAAAATTCCTCTGATTGCGTTAAAACCTGTCTATGACGGCAAAACCATCAAAGACTTTCAGGTTCTTTACACAAATCCGGAATTAATAAAAAGTATTGCTCATGTTCACGCAGGCGAAAATTTTGTTCAGGCTGAATCAAAAATCGAAAACGGAAAGCACTGGTTTGAAATGGCTGTGCAGGCGATTGCTTCAAAGGAGCTTTTCGCCGAGACTTATTATTCTGAAAGCAGAAAAGTCTGGTTCTCCTTTGAAATTCAGACTGCAGATCCCGAACTTCTCGTTGCAACCTTCACAGATATCACAGCCAAAGTCCGCTACACAGAACAGCTTCAGCTTTCACTTGTAACTGATACTTTAACAACACTTCCTAACCGCTATCAGTTCTATAAAAGATTCCAGGACGTTATTAAGCACGCAGACGAAACTTCGACAAAGTTTGGACTTATTTCTTTTGACCTTGATAACCTTAAACAGCTTAACGATTCCAAAGGTCAGCAGGCAGGTGACAGATTCCTGATTAAGGCCGCAAGAATTTTCAAATCGTTCGAAAATGATAATATTAATGTTTACCGTTTTGGCGGTGATGAATTTATTGTTGTTGCAGAAAATCTTACGACATCAGACAGTCTTTACACAATCAGTGATGCAATCTTTGAAGCGCTGAATGCAGAAAACGTAAATGCTTCAGGGGGAATTTCGGTTTACCCTGACAATACTACAGAAAGTGAAGATCTCGTAAAATTTGCAGATCTTGCAATGCACGATGCAAAGAAGGCCGGCAAAAACCGCATCTTTATGTTTACGCCAGAACTTCAGAAGGAATTCCTTCGCCGCATGATGTATAAAACAAAAATGCCGGGCGCTTTCGAAAGAGGCGAGTTTGAATTGTTCTTCCAGCCTCAGTTTGATATTGCATCTTCAGAGCTTCGCGGTTTTGAAGCACTTCTTCGCTGGAACCAGCCGGAAGTTGGAAGAATCAGTCCTGAAGAATTTATTCCTATTGCAGAAGAAAGCGGCTTTATTAATATTCTCGGCGCGTGGGTTTTGAAAAAAGCTTTTACCTGTCAGAAGGAATGGGAAGAAAAATTTGAATATCACGGCGTAATGTCTGTAAACGCTTCTCCTGTACAGCTTATGGATGAATCATTCCTCTTTACACTTGATGAAGTTGCAGCTCAGTCAGGCGTTGATCCAACTCATGTAGAAATTGAAGTAACTGAAGGCGTTCTCATTGATGATACTGAAAAAGCCGTTGCAGTTCTCGATGAAGTAAAACGCAGGGGCTTTAGAATTTCACTTGATGACTTTGGTACAGGATATTCTTCATTGCGCTACCTTCAGATTCTTCCGTTAACAACACTTAAAATTGACAAGTCATTCATTCAGTCTATTACTGAAAGTGACGGCGTTTCTGAAAACATTACCAATTCAATTATTTCAATGGTAACAAAAATGGGCCTTGATACAATTGCAGAAGGTGTTGAAAAAGTTGACCAGCTTAAGATTCTCCAGGAATTAAACTGTAAGACTGTTCAGGGATTCCTTCGCGGTAAGCCGATGAGTCAGTCTGCAATCGAAGACTATCTTTCGGGCAATAAAAATGCCCTTGACTGTATATCAGAATAGATAAAAGTAGTAAGATCATTCCTATGTCAAAAACTGAAAAAAATAATTCTTCTTTTTTAAGTATTTTAAAAATAACCTTACCTGTATTTTTCGGTTATATCGCAATCGGAATTCCTTTCGGGCTGATGCTTGTAAAGAACGGTTATCCTTGGTGGCTTTCTCCAATCATGAGCCTTACAATGTATGCAGGTGCGGGGCAGTATGTTGCTGTAGGTCTGTTTGCAAGTGGAGCTCCTTTTGGAGCGATTGCGGTTGCAGAACTTTTATTGAATATCCGCCACATCGTTTACGGACTTTCCCTTATCGACAAATTTAAAAATACCGGCAAGTGGAAGCCTTATCTTGTCTTTGCACTTACTGATGAAACTTACGCGCTTATGACAACGACTGCTCTTCCTGAAGGACAGGATGCAGGCCGCTTTTACGGAACAATTGCTTTGCTTGACCAGAGTTACTGGGTTCTCGGAAGCGTAATCGGAGCAATTGCCGGTTCTGTGATTCCGTTTGATTTTGCAGGCGTCGATTTTGCGCTGACCGCTTTGTTTGCAGTTTTGCTTATTGAACAGATCCGTGCGTCAAAAGATATCGTTCCTCCTGTAATAGGAATTTTTGCAGCACTAGTTTGTGTTGTTCTTGAGAGGTTCGGAATTATTTCCTCAGAAAATATTCTCATATTATCTCTTGCAGTAGGAATTGCTGCTTTACTGATTACTAAAACAAAAAAAGGAGGAACAGATGGAAACAGCAAATGAAGTACTTGAAACTGTTGCAAAAGTTTCTCCGCTTACACTTGAACAGGCTTTTATTGCCACATTGATCAGTGCGCTGGTAATTTTCCTTTCAAGAGCATTCCCGTTCCTGCTTTTTTCAAAAAGGGAACCTCCGGCAATAATCAGGTTTATCGAAAAATACATTCCTCCGATGGTAATGGCAGTTCTGCTTATTTACTGTTTCAAAGACGTAAACTTTTCTGCAGCGCCTTTCGGCTTATCGGAATTAATTGCGCTTTCAGTGACTGTATTCCTTCACCTCTGGAAGAGCAACAGCATGCTGAGCATTTTTGGCGGAACAATTCTTTACATGGTTTTAATCCGTTTAATGTAATTAACATTGACGGAAGTTATAAATGTAGGTATATTTAAAAGACTACAAGATATTAATTTAATCCGCAGAAAAGGCGGATTTTCAGGAGTTTTTAATGGCTGCTATTATTTTAGGTTTGATCTTTATCGCTTTTACTGTATTTGCTGTATTGCCAGGTTGCCCGCTCAACTGGGGTGCTGATGTAATCGCATTTTTGAAAGGTTTTGCACCTGTACTTGCTGCTTTTGCAGGTTTGATTTCAATTTTGATTGGTGCAGCTGATATTAAAGACAAAAAAGAAGCTAAAAAAGAAGAGCAGGAAGCTGCTAAAAACCAGGAAAAATAATCAAGAATTTAAGCCTGTTTGCTTGACCAAACAGGCTTAAAAGTTTATATTTTAAGTCCCCGTATATTTACTTAGTGATCGCTCAATCACTAAAGGCGGATTATTAAGAAGATGCAATCTTACTAATCCGGTAAAAACATTATTTGTTAAGGTATATACAATGAAAACTATTTTTGTAAACGAAAGCGCACAGCCACGTAAATGGTATATTATCGACGCTGAAGGAAAATCCCTCGGACGTGTAGCTGCAAAAGCTGCTTCTGTATTGCGCGGAAAGAACAAACCATCTTATGCTGTAAACCAGGAAATGGGTGATTTCGTAGTAATTATCAATGCTGACAAAGTTGCTGTAACAGGTAACAAAGCAAAAGATAAGCTTTATCATAACTACACAGGTTTCGTAGGTGGTCTCAAGACTTTCACTTATGAAAAACTTAATGAACGTCATCCTGGCGATCCATTGAAAATTGCTATCGCAGGAATGCTCCCACACGGACGTCTTGGACGCAAAATCATGGGTAACTGCAAAATTTATGCAGGTGCTGAACATCCACATGCAGCACAGAATCCAGAAGCTTTGGAAGTTTAATTAGGAGTAAATCATGGTAAAGAATATTGCTATTGGAACAGGTAGAAGAAAGACTGCAACAGCTCGTGTATTCTTGCGCGAAGGTTCAGGAAAAATTACTGTAAACGGTAAAGACATTAAAGATTACTTTGCTACAGCAGAACAGGTTAACATCGTTAACCAGCCATTGCTCGTAACTTCAAGTGCTAATAAATTTGACATCCTTATCAACGTAACTGGTGGCGGTCTTAACGGACAGGCTGCAGCTTGTTTGCACGGAATTTCACGTGCACTTTTGCAGGTAGATCAGGATGCTCGTACATCACTCAAAGCTAACGGATACCTTACACGTGACTCACGTATGGTTGAACGTAAAAAATACGGTCAGAAAGGTGCTCGTAGAAGATTCCAGTTCTCTAAACGCTAGAATTTGGTTATCAAAACAGCAAGGACGGTCTCGCCCGATTGTATGGAAATTACAACGGTGTCGGGACCTTCTTTTTTTATACGCACAGTATATTTATCTCTCATTCAGCCTGAAGAAATTGTTGATAGCGCAGAGTTCCTGGAAGATAAAGAAGAGGAACTGGTAGATGCAGGACTTTGTTTTGCTGTGGAACAGAAGGCATTAGATTACCTTAACCGCAGTGAACAGTATCGCATGGGTTTGACGGCAAAGCTTACCGCAAAGGGCTTTTCAAAATTCCATATTAATAAAGCGCTTGATTATCTTGAAGGCAAAAAATATTTAGACGACAGACGATTTGCAGGCGTGTGGCTTCGTAACAGGGCAATCACCCATGCGGAAGGAAGAACAAAACTGGCGATGGAGCTTGCTTCCCGCGGAATCGATAAGGCGTATATAAAGGAGGCTTTGGACGAATTTTTTGAGGAAAACTCAGAAGAAGAACTTTGTGTGCGCGCTTACAAAAAGTGTGTTAAAATAAAAAAAGATGAAGATAAGATAAATTCATATTTAATAAAAAACGGATTTTCAATAAAATTAATACAAAAAGTAAGGGATGATTATGGCTTCGAAAAGTAAAAAATCTAAAGTTTTTTCTGCCCTTGAAGTTGCAAACATTTGCGGTGTCGTAAATCAGACCGCAATTAACTGGATTAAGGCAGGACATTTAAAAGCGTATACTACTCCTGGCGGACAGTTCCGCGTAACGCCTGAAGATCTTGCTGATTTTATGGAGAAGAGGGGAAGTGAAATTCCTGAGGTTCTCCAGAACGCTCTTGATGACAGAAAGGTTGTTCAGTCAAAGTCATTGATTATTGTAGATGATGATAAGGGTTTGAATACAGTCATCAAATTGTATATTGAGAAAAATTTTCCTGGAATTAAGATTTACCAGGCTTATGATGGTTTTGAAGCGGGAACAGTAATGGCTCAGAAAAAACCAGGTTTTGTAATTCTCGATCTTGATTTGCCTGGTGTTGATGGTTTTTCTTTGTGCAAGAAATTGAAAACAGATCCAATGTTTGCTAATCCTTATGTTGTTGTTGTCACTGCATTAAAAGAGCCTGACATAGCAGAAAGAGTAAATGCACTTGAATGCAATTACTTTTTGACTAAGCCTTTGAGCATGGAAAAAATCGGAGCAATGGTAAATCAGTGGTTTAATATGAAACCTGCTGAATAATTATAAAATTTTAAGCGGACAGCTTGTGTTAATAAAAAAGCCTGTGCTTCAAAGTACAGGCTTTTACTTTTATAAAGATTTGTTTATATAAAAGAGGTTTGGTTTTATCTAAGCTGTTTGCTTTACTGATAAATATAAGCCGGGTATTTCATTGAAGGAGAAATCATATCGATTACTTTTTCTTCAATTGATTTTGCCGGATTGGCGTTTGTTTCAAAGAACATAAGATAATCCATTAATGAGCCGGCTCCTTTATATGCAAAGTCTGCAACCTGAATATCTGTAAACTGATATTTTGCTTTCATTGCGGTTACACATTCATCATAAGAACAGATTTTATCAATAAGCTTTGAATTAAGAGCCTGCTTTGCAGTATAGATTCTTCCGTCTGCAAGTTCCTTTACGCGTTCTTTATCAATGTGGCGGTTGATTGCAACGATTGTAGTAAACTGATCGTAGTATTCGTCTGCAATTGACTGCATGATCTGATCCTGTTCTTCTGTAACTGGATTATTAAAGTTAAGCATGTTTTTATTTCTGCCTGCAGTGAAGGTTTTTGATTTAACGCCAAGCTGGTTCATAAGACCGGTGATGTCAATTGACTGCCCTGAGATTACGCCGATAGATCCTGTCAGAGTATTTCTGTTGGCACAGATAAACTGGGTACCGCACGCAATGTAGTAAGCGCCGCTACAGGCCATGTGTGACATGTAAGCCCAAATTGGTTTTCTTGTTGTCTGATAGTGAGAGAAAGCAAGATATGCTTCGTCTGATTCGTAAACTGAACCGCCGGGAGAATCAAGGTAAAGAATGATTCCCTTGTTGTGTTCGTCTTTTTCAAGTTTTTCTACAAGGTCAATAAGCCAGCGATGGTTGTAAGATCTGTTTGCTTCTTCGATTACGCCGCTGATGTAAATGCGTGCAATGTAATCTTCTTCCGGAAATGTTGTGTCCTGAGAAGAAGCGGTAAAAAGTGCATCAAGGTAATTCGAATCCTGTGCTGCACTTTTCTGCGAGTCAGGATTTTTTGGTTCAAGGAATGCAGCAGAAGCAAGACCAAGTGTTGCGATAATGATTACAAGTAAAACGACAAACCCTTTTCCATTTTTGCGGCTTTTATCATTGTCTTTTCTGCTGTTGTTATTGATATTGTTGTTTTGCTCTTTAGATTCCATATTATTTTAATTCTCCTGATTACTGAAAGTCTGAAAGGCTCAGGTGCTTTGTGTTGATGGCATACTGCTTAAGATATCCGTAAACGTTGATGAAAGAAGTTGCCATGTAAGGAACAAGGAAAGTAACGACGATTCCTATGTAAGCGCTGTTGAGAAGTGCGTGCAGAACCGGATTAATGCTTTCCGAAGCAGTTTCGGCGATTATTACAAGCGGAATTGATGCAAGAATAAACCAGCCGATGAAGCTTAAGAAAAATGTAAAGATTTTCATCTTGTGGCCTTTTGTAAGTTCAATACTTAAGGCCATTGCTTTTGATGCAGACATTTTTTTGTTTTCAAGTGCGGCTTCTGCCATGATTGCTGTCATCTGAGAATACTGAATGCTCTTGATTGTAATTACAATAACAAAAGCAATAATGCCGATTACAAGGAATATTGTAATTCCGATATAGTTTGAAAGTCCTCTGATGAGTTCATTCTTAATTTCCATAATAGGAAGATTTTCAGGATCGAGTGCATTAAGATCAAACTTCGAAGCAAGGACTGTCATTATAAGAGTTCCTGAAACAACTGAAAGCGGAATAATAAAAAGAAGAGACCAAATAAAAATCCATAAGTTGTGCCAGATGGAATTTGTAATGCCTGCTTTAATATGTGTTAAGCCGCTTGTAAAATCCGAGAACGAAACAGAGCCGGTTTTTGCAAGCTTTACGCAGGCATAATAAAATGCCAGAGTCAAAACTGCAGTAATACAGAAATTGATTACGAACACAAACAGTGCAAGTGGACTTCCGTTTACGCTGAATACCTGCTGAGTTGTATCAAGAATAAGCGTAACAAAAAAAGTGATGAGGCTTGCTGCGATGAGAACAGCGGAATTTCCTTTTAACTGTTTCTTTGCAAGATTTTTACATTCTCTAATACTAAACATTTTTATTCTCCTTTAGCGAGTTTTAAAAGCTCGCTGTAGTATTTTTCTTCTATATCATTAAGTGAAACACCGGACTTTACGATCAGGCTTTTCAGTTTGTCTCTGATTGTTTCTTCATTATTACAGTTTTCGGTTATCATTTCAATTTCGAGAAAATCGCCCAATGGAGGAACTGTACAAAGCTCGATGTGGGCTTGTCCAAGTTCCGTGTTATAAATCCACTGCATTACATCTTTATGTTTTGTGTAAGCTTCTTTGTAGCCTGTAGCAAAAAGCAGTTTTCGCAGTGCTTCAGGATCAGAAAGCGTTGTTTCGCTTTCTTCATTTACTTCGTAAGTGCTGCCACCTTTGTCGGTACGGCGTTCCTTTGCCTTGTAGGTCAGAACGTCCTGTGTTTTTGTCGTGCTGTCAGGGAATGTATAAAGTTCGTGACGGATTCTGCAGGTCAGGCGGCTTTCTGAATCCTGGAGCTGAAAGTGATAGTAAGTGTCATCTTTGATGGTAGTGCCCAGGTATTCTGCAAAAGTGTTAAGCAGAGAAACCGTTTCTTCTCTTTTATAAACATGGGCTTTTAATTCAATTTCATACATATAGAATTATTATAGAGTGAAAAGGAAGTGCGGTCAATTTTTCAAAGTGATAGTTTAAATCCATTGAAATAATTTTTTTTTCTCTGTAAACTTAATTTATATTATCAACTAACTATAGGCGGTGAAAATTCCCGCTGATAAAAAATGAGGATTAAATGCAGTACGGTTATTTCGACGACGAAGCAAAAGAGTATGTAATTACTCGTCCGGACACTCCTTCAAGCTGGAGCAACTATCTTGGTTCAACAGTTTATGGTGCTGTTATTACAAACAATGCCGGTGGATACGGATTCTATAAATCTGGTGCACAGGGACGCTTTATGCGTTTGCGTTTTAATGCAGTTCCAATGGATCAGCCAGGCCGTTATTTCTATTTGCGTGATAACGATTCAGGAGATTTCTGGTCAGCTTCATGGCAGCCTGTTGGAAAACCTCTCGATCAGTACAAATCAGAATGCCGTCACGGTACTGCTTATACACAGATTACTTCTGAATATTCAGACATTAAGTCAGAAACATTATACTACGTTCCACTTAACCAGACTTTCGAATACTGGCGCCTTAAGGTAACTAACACAGGTTCAAAGCCTCGCAAGCTTTCTGCCTTCACATACTGTGAACTTACAAGCCAGTGGGGAACAACACAGGATCAGGTAAACCTTCAGTATTCCCTTTTCATCTCAAAAGGTGAACAGAAGGACAACATGCTCCGTTTTGCAATTCACGACAACCTGTATCACCAGGATCCAGAAGCTCCAATCGGTGATGGCGCAATGCACTCATGGATGGCCCTCTGCGGTTCACCATTGACTGGCTTTGATACAAACCGCGAAGCCTTCATCGGAACTTACGGAAATTACGAACATCCTGATGCTGTTAAAAACGGAAAGTGTACAAACTCACTTGCATACGGTGACAACATCTGTGGTTCTATGGAAACAGAAATCAGTCTTAAGCCAGGGGAATCTAAAGAAGTAATCGTAATGTTCGGTATCGGAGATGCATGGGCACACGGTGAACCACTTGTTAAGGAATTTGGTAATGCTGCTCGTGCTGATGAAGAACTTAAGAAATTGAAGGACACATGGCATGCACGCCTTGGTTCATTCATTGCAAACACACCTGATGAAGATATTAACCACACAATCAATGTTTGGGGATTATATAACTGTTTGATTACATTTGCATGGAGCCGAGCTGCTTCTCTCGTATACAACGGAGAACGCGATGGTCTCGGTTACCGTGACTCAGTTCAGGATATTCTTGGTGTTGCAGCTGCTATTCCTGAAGAAGCTGAAGAACGTCTCGTTCGCATGCTTTCTGGTCAGGTAAGATGTGGTGGTGCGATTCCTGTAATTACAAAGGATCACAATCCTGGACACGAAAAAGCTCCAAAACCAGAAGAATTCCGTTCTGACGACTGTCTCTGGTTCTTCAACTCAGTTCCTGCATTTATTGCAGAAACAGGTAAGTGGGACTTCCTTAACAAAGTTGTACCATACGGCGATGAAGGTGAAGACACAGTTTACGGACACTTGAAACAGGCTCTTCTTTTCAACCTCGAAAGAATGGGGGCAAACGGACTTCCTTGCGGACTTCTTGCAGACTGGAATGACTGTCTTAAACTCGGATATAAAGGTGAAAGTTTGTTCGTAGCATTCCAGCTTCGTCTTGGACTTACAACTTATTCTGATATTTCTACACGTCTCGGAAACAAAGCTGAAAGCGAATGGGCTTTGATTGAAAGAGATAAGCTTGATAAAGCAATCCAGGCAAAATGCTGGGACGGCGAATGGTTCATCTGGGCTATCACTGAAACAGGTCTTGTTTACGGAACTAAGACAATGGAAGAAGGACAGGTTTACTTCAATACTCAGGTTTGGTCAGTATTGAGTAACGCTGCAACTCCAGAACAGGCTAAAAAATGTCTTGAAACAGTTAAGGCTAAACTTGCAACACCTTACGGCTTGATGCTCTGTGCTCCACCATTTGTAATGGCTTCTTCAAAAGTAATGAGTTCAGTTGTATTCAATCCTGGTATTAAAGAAAATGCAGGTATCTTTAACCATACACAGGGTTGGGGTGTAATTGCTGAAGCTCTTATGGGTAACGGCGACCGAGCATTTGAATATTGTAAAGCAGCACTTCCTGCTTCTTATAACGACAAGGCAGAAATCCGCCAGAGTGAACCATACGTTGTAGGTCAGACAACTTATTCAACTTACAGCCCACGTGCCGGTAACTGTCGCGTTTCTTGGCTTTCAGGCGCTGCTACATGGAACTATTACTCAACAACACAGTACATCCTCGGAATCCGCCCACAGTATGACGGACTTCTTATCGATCCATGTATTCCAAAAACATGGGACGGATTTAGTGTTCAGCGTCGCTGGCGCGGTATGAAACTCAGCATTGAAGTTAAGAATCCGCAGCACATCAACAAAGGTATTGAATATATCGAAGTTGACGGACAGCGTGTTGATGCAGCAGTAATTCCTGTTGATATGATTAATGACGGGGCTAAGATTGTTGCATACATGGGAATGGACGCGAGAGAAGTTCCTTTTGAAAGATTGTAATTCTTAATCAGGGAATATATAAGCCCGGTTCACTGGTGAGGTGAGCCGGGCTTTTTTTATTTTAGAATTAATACTGGTTAATTAAGGCTGATGACCAGCCTGTTTTTATTAACCGAAGATTCCGAATGATCCAAGAAGGATGAGTGTCAAAAGAACTGGAGCAACGTACTTAATCATAATGATGTAAAGCCATTTTCTTCCGAACTTTTCACCGTTCAATGTAACTTCATCAATAACAGTCTTTGGTTTAGCAACCCAACCAATGAGGATACATGTACAGATAGCAACGATTGGCATGAGAAGGTTATTACTTACGTAATCAAGGAAGTCGAGGATCTGACCTTTGTTTACTACTGCGAATGATTTTTCGAAGTAGAATACGTTGTATCCGAGACAAACGATTACAGAAACTACAAATGTAATAAGAGCCATAATCAAAGTTGCCTTTTTGCGTGACCACTTGAGTTTGTCCATCATACTTGAAACAATTGCTTCAAGAATTGAAACAGCACTTGTCAAAGCGGCAAACAATACCATAACGAAGAACATTAATCCGAAGAACTGACCGAATGAGCCCATTGAATCAAATACTCTTGGCAATGTAACGAAGATCAAACCAGGACCAGCATTGCTTAATTCTTCTGGACCTGCAAATACGTATACTGAAGGAATGATCATCATACCTGCAAGAATAGCAATTGCCGTGTCAAAGATTTCAATCTGGTTGATAGACTTGCTGAGGTTAACTTCTTTCTTCATGTAAGAACCGTAAGCAACCATGATACCCATAGCGATACTCAATGAATAGAAAAGCTGTCCCATTGCATCAAGACAAATCTTAAGGAACTTGCCGAATGTAATTCCTTCAAAGTTAGGGATGAAGTAGATTCCAAGTCCCTGAACACCAGTACGTGTAGCACCAGTTGAAGGATCAGTAAATTTAAGGAAGATTGAATAAACTGCAATAAAGAGAACGAGAATTGCAAGAATCGGCATCAAAACTTTTGAATATTTTTCAATACCGTGTTCAACACCTTTGTATACGATTACGAAACAAAGCAATGTAAAAATGATAGTGTAAAGAATTGGCTGCCACTGATCTGTAATAAATCCCGTGAAGAATCCGTCTGCAACTGCAACCTGTCCCTGGAATGCAAGATATGTACTCATATACTTGATTACCCATCCACCGATTACACAGTAATAAGGATAAATGATGAATGGTACAAGATATGCAAAAATACCGATAAAACCAAAGCCCTTGTTAATTTTCTTGTAAGCTGTAAGAGGGCTTTCCTGTGTTTTACGACCAATTGCTACTTCTGTTGTAAGAAGCGCAAAACCAAATGTAAGTGCTAAAACGATGTAAACGAGTAAGAACAAGCCTCCGCCGTTTTTTGCAGCGAGATTAGGGAATCGCCAGATGTTTCCCAAACCTACAGCACTTCCTGCTGCAGCCAGTACAAAGCCGATTGACCCTGTAAAGGAATTACGTTTTTTTTCTTCCATAACTTTTCCTCTAGTAAATAGAATATTGTTAACAATTTTATCATATATTTGTTCATTTCGCATTAAAAAAATGGTCTTTTGGAAAAAAAAGTTACTTTATTATTTTTTCAATTTGAAATATACTCCCTCACATGAAAATCGTAATCCTTGACGGTCACGCATTAAATCCAGGTGACCTTTCTTATGACGTATTAAAGGAATTTGGTGAAGTTACATATTATCCACAGACACCCCCTGAGCTCACACTTGAACGAATTATTGACGCGGATTATGTATTTCTCAATAAAGTAAACCTTACGCGCGATATTCTTTCTCAGTGCAAAAACTTAAAGTACATCGGCGTGTTCGCAACCGGTTACAATGTCGTAGATATTGAAGCTGCCCGTGACCTTGGAATTGTCGTTACAAACATACCTGCTTACAGCACAATGGCAGTAGCCCAGCATGTGTTTGCTCTTATCATGCAATTTTACAGCGCCATCAATGCTCATTCAAAATCAGTAATGAGCGGCGACTGGATTAAATCTCCTGACTTTTGTTACTGGGTTTCGCCTTTGACCGAACTTTACGGAAAAACAATCGGTCTTATCGGTTTCGGTTCAATCGGCCAGAGAGTTGCCCGCATCGCTTCAAGCTTTGGAATGAACGTGATTGTAAACACTCGTTCTTCAAACCGCATTGATGAATATAACGCGAAAGCGCGCGATGACGAAAAAGTAAAAGGCGTTTCGCTTGATGAGCTTCTTGCTTCAAGCGACATTGTTTCTCTGCACTGTCCTTTGACAAAAGACAACAATAAACTTATTAACACTGATTCGCTCAAGAAAATTAAAAAAGGAGCGCTGCTTGTAAATACAGCACGTGGCGCGCTTGTTGATGAACAGGCAGTTCGTGAAGCCCTTGAGAATAAAACACTTTCAGGCTTTGCTTGTGACGTTCTTTCTGAAGAACCTATGTCAAAAGACTGTCCGCTTCTTAATGCGCCAAACTGTGTAATTACTCCGCACGTTGCATGGGCAGCAAAAGAAACCCGTGTTCGTCTTCTCGATATTGCAGTTGAAAATCTTCGTTCCTATTTGAATGGAAAAGTTATAAACAAAGTTAATTAATTCTGTTACGGAAAAATCCGTAGTAAAGAAAGAAGGGTAATATGTTTAAACCTGAATTATTAAACACAATGAAAGGCTATGATGGTAAAACATTTGTCAGCGATCTTATTGCTGGTGTCATCGTAGGTATTGTTGCATTACCACTTGCCATTGCATTTGCAATCGCTTCTGGTGTTGGTCCTGCTGCCGGTATTTTTACAGCAATCATTGCAGGCTTTTGTATTTCTGCATTCGGTGGAAGCCGTGTTCAGATTGGTGGCCCTACTGGTGCATTTGCAGTAATCGTTTTTGGTGTTGTTGCCAAGTTTGGTTTAGGCGGGCTTGCAACTGCGACTGTAATGGCCGGTATCATTTTGATTCTTCTCGGCGTTTTCAAAATGGGTGGTCTTGTAAAATTCATTCCATACACAATCGTAACTGGATTTACTGCGGGTATCGCTGTTGTAATCGCATCGGGACAGATTGGTGATTTCTTTGGACTTCATCCTGATTTCTCGACACCAATGATGGTAATGGGAGAGGAACTTACAAAAATGCCTGGCGACTTCTTGCCAAAGATGATCGTATTTGCAAAATCTGCAGCAAGCGTTAACTGGTATGCATTCGGCATGGCTGCAATCTGTCTCGCATTCATTTTTATTTGGTCAAAGTTCATCAAAAAAATTCCTGGAAGTATCGTTGTAATCGTAATTGCTACAGTTGCATCAGTTCTTCTTGATAAATACTGCGGGCTTAAATGTGACACAATCGGTTCGCGCTATACAATTCCTTCAATCTCAGAATTGAAACCAACAATGCCGGACTTCAATATCAGCACAATCATTGATTTATTCCCGACTGCAATTTCTATCGCAGTTCTTGCCGCAATCGAATCTTTACTTTCTGCTGTTGTCGCAGACGGTATGATCGGTACAAAGCACGATTCAAATACAGAACTTATTGCACAGGGCGTTGCAAATATTGCTTCACCAGTATTTGGCGGAATTCCTGCAACTGGTGCAATTGCACGTACTGCAACTAATATAAAGAACGGAGGAAAAACTCCTGTAGCCGGAATCATTCATGCAATTACACTTCTTCTGATTCTCATCTGTATGGGACCTTTGGTTGGATACATTCCAATGCCTGCACTTTCTGCAATTCTTATCAATGTTGCATGGAACATGGCAGGATTCCCTGCAATCCGCGCTTTGATGAAAGGTCAGAAATCGGACATCTGTGTATTCTTCGTAACATTCCTTATTACAGTATTCATTGACCTTACAGTTGCAATCGCTGTTGGCCTTGGACTTGCAGCCTTCTTCTTTATCAAGAAAATGATCGACCTTTCAGAAGTTCAGGGCGGTCGCAATGTTATGACTGGTGGAATTAAAAAAGACCAGCCTGCTGAAAACCTTGATATCCCTCACGGCGTTCTCGTATTCGAAATTGAAGGACCATTATTCTTCGGAACAGTCCGCAAGTTTGAAATGGCAACAGAACGCGCAGGCGCTGACTGCAAGGTTCTCGTATTGAGAATGCGTAATACAATTTATCTTGATGCCGGCGGAATCCAGGCTCTCCAGCAGCTTAAAGCTGCCTGTGATAGAAAAGGTATTACAATCGTTCTTTCAGGAATTCACACACAGCCATTTATGCTTTGTGAAAAAACTGGAATGGCTGACAAGCTTGGTCGCGAAAATATTTTTGACAACATTACAGCTGCACTCGAAAGAGCAAAAGCAATTGTAGGTTAAAATCCTGCTGATGGTTAGTTAAACCTTGCAGGTAATATGAAATTTTAAAATGAGCCTGGTACTTTTATAAGTATCGGGCTTTTTTTTTGAACGTATTTAACTTACTTGACAAATAATATTATACGCAATATAGTATCGTTGTTGATACAATATTATGCATGCAGATATATGGAGGTATTGATGAACTTCAATACAGGTACAATTATGCTGGATGCTGTAGTTCTTGCAGTTGTGGCAAGAGAAGGAACTTACGGATACAAAATTACCCAGGATGTACGGCAAGTAATTGATGTTTCTGAAAGTACTTTGTATCCAGTACTGCGAAGGCTGCAGAAAGACGGATATCTTGAAACATACGATATGGAATTTGACGGAAGGAACCGAAGGTATTACAAAATAACGCCTCAAGGAATTCTTCTTCTGGATCAGTATCGTAACGGCTGGAGTGATTACAGCAAAAGAATTAATTCGATTTTATTGTGTAAATAGGAGAGAAAAAAATGACTAAAAAACAGTATTTAAAAAAATTAGAGTATTGCATTCAGGCGCTGCCCGCTGACGAAAGAAATGAAGCGCTTGATTATTATTCAAATTATTTTGATGATGCAGACGATGATGACAAAGTAATGCAGGAACTTGGAGAGCCTGAAGATCTTGCAAAAACAATCATCGAAAAATTTACCTGCGTTCCTGCAAAAGCAAAAAAATCAAAAAACAGTAATGAAGGAGCCGGAGAAAATTCAGAATCTTCTGATTACGTATCAGATGAATTTGAAGGTGAAGATTATTACAGCGAAAGACTTTATTACGAGTTTGAAAAAGATCAGATAAAAAATCTTGGAATCCTAGTTGGTGCCGGACAGTTTGTCATCAGAACCGGAAAAGGTTATTCAGTTGAAACAAGAGGAATTTCTGAAGAAGATTTCAGATGTGAAATTAACAGTGCCGGAACTTTAATTGTTGAAAATAAAAAGTTTCCTGCAAACAGAAGAAAGTATGGAAATGCCTTGAAGAACAAATGGTGTCCGAGAGTTCTTATTACAATTCCAGAAACTGCAGAAGTTGAAAACCTTAAGCTTGTTTTAAGCGCAGGACAAATTACAACAAAACCATTAAACTTGAAAGCAGAAAAAGCAATGGTAGATGTTACTGCCGGAAACTTTATGATTGACGGACTGAATTCAAAAGCCGCAAATATTAAAGCTGCAATGGGTAATGTTGAAATAACAGGAAAACTTGAAGGCTTTACAAAAGTTGACTGTGCAATGGCTTCGGTTAAGATTGTAATGAACGGAAAAGAAAAGGATTATTCGTTCAGCGGAAAAGTTGGTATGGGCGGAATCAAGTTTGGTTCTGATTCTGTTGCCGGATTCAGCAAAACATTTGCTGATGATAAAAAAGAAAACCATTGTCAGATTAAAGTCGGCATGGGCGAAGTAAAAATCAGTTTTGAAAAATAGGAGCGTTACTATGACAAAAAGAATGTATAAATCAAGCAGAAACAGAATTTTAACAGGAGTATGCGGCGGTATCGGTGAATATTTTAATATTGATCCGACAATTGTCCGTTTGATTTTTCTTGTTTTAATTTTTGCAGGTTTTTCTGGTGTTCTTGTTTATATCATTGCTGCACTTATTATGCCTGCAGGTCAGGCAGACAATTTTGAAAACTTTGAAGATATAAAAAGTGCAAATCCTGAATACAGACAGAAACCAAAAAATAAAAACAAAATTAAAACTGACGATGATTTCGATTCATACTTTGAGAAATAAAAAATGAAGATTGTATTTTATTCCACAAACTCAAATCATTATGCTCAGGGAAAAATGGATTTTCGAATGATTCCTTCCTGCGCAGATCAATGGAAAGAGTTGAAAGATAAATATCCGCATTTTGATTTTACAGTTGTAATGCAGAAGCCTGGAATGTTTATCTATGATGATGACGGAAATAAAATACAGTCTGATGCAGTTAAATACATTTTTGTAGAAGAAAAAGATTCCAGTGCGGAAAAAATTGCGGCTCTGATTCTTGAACAAAAGCCTGATGTTGCAATTGCAATTACGTACTGGACTCAGCCTTTTGACTGGATGGCAATCAAAGATTCGATGATTGCAGAATTATTAAAAAATAATAATGTAAAAACTGTCTGTCACGATTTAAAAACTTCAGAAATATGTTTTGACAAATACAGAACTCATCAATTCCTTACTGAAAATAATTTTAACTGTGCCAAAGCGGTTTATGTTCATCACGAAATGTTCTATGCAGAACGAAGCAGGCTTGTCATTGCAGAAAATATTTACAAAGATAATGTTCTGTCTCAGATAAAAAAACTAAAGCTTCCGCTTGTTATAAAAGATACTCTCGGGCTTTCTTCCTTTGGAATGGATGTAGTTACTACATACGACGAAGCCCGCCACATTCTTACTTCAAAAAGAAATAATGGCGACCGTCTTGTCGAGGAATTTTTACAGGGCCCTTCATTTGGTGTCGAAGTCTACGGAACTGACGGCAACTATACAGTTACAGATCCGCTTATCAACAGCGTAAACCAGTTTGGCTTAACAAGCCCGAAACAGAATGTAAAACTCGGCCCGGCAGTTAATCAAAGACTCCATATACCTGAATTAAAAAAAGAGATTCTCCGTCTTGCAAATCTTCTTAACTTTTCAGGAATTGCACAGATCGATCTTTTGTTCTCAGACGACAAATGGTACATAATCGAAATTAATTCCCGTATTTCTGGTATGACACAGACAATGGCCGCTTCAATGAAAAAATCGCTTTACGAGCTGATTCTTTTTTCTGCCGGTCTGGTAGATTTTGAACCAGATTATTCCAGCGTGATGAACTTGAAATTTCCTCTTTTGTCGGAAGATAAAAGGAAGCTTATGTCAAAACAGAAATTTGTCTGTGGCGTGAATCAGATTGAAAACAAAGAAGCACGTCAGCTTCGTGAAGTTGGTTACTCTGAAGTGATTTTTGGACAGAATGAAACAATTAACGGCACTATGGAAAATTTAGAAACCTTAAAGAGTTTATTCCCGGAGGAGATGGAAATGATTTTCTATAATAATGCGAGAAAACTTGCTGAATATATCAAAAAATAAAAATCTTTGCTATCGACTAAAACTTTTAGTATGAATTATAATATTAAAAAAGTAAAATGAATTATTCAGCTTCAACCTTAAAACCATTTGCCGTTAATTATTACTCAATCGAAGAACTTGAAAAAACAGGTCTTGTTAAAGCCTTTTATACAACAAACAAAATATCTTCCTGGAAATACGGTAACGGAAACTGGCAGCAAAATTACGCGGTATTAGGTTCAATTCCGGAAATTTCAACTTCAAAAATGTGCACGACCTTTCAGACTCACACATCAGTTGTCCGCGTAATGAAAGAAGAAAATGAAGGTGAAGGAATTTTAAAACCAACAGCGGTTAAAGACTACGACGGCATAATTACAAACAGAAAAAACTTTCTGCTTTGTTCCTTTGAAGCAGACTGTGTTCCGGTTTATTTTGTTGATCCTGTAAAAAAAGCAATCGGCTTAAGCCACAGCGGCTGGAAAGGAACTGCACTTTTAATTTCGAAGAACACGGTTGAGGCAATGACAAAAGAATTTAATACAAATCCTTCTGATCTTATTGTTGCTATCGGTCCTTGTGCCTGCGAAAAATGCTACGAAGTCGGCGCAGAACTTAAAGAAAGTTTTGAGAAAAATTTTGATATCGATAAAATTTTCCTTCCAAAGCAGAACGGAAAATTCAATCTCGATATGAAGGCCGCAATTGAACAGACTCTTATTAAAGCCGGAGTTTTGCAAGAAAATATTTACAGCGTAAACCGCTGTACAATTGAAGCGTCAGATCTCTGTTCCTTTCGCCGCACAAAATCAACTGTCGACCACATGCTCACCGCAATCATGCTTAGTTGAAAAAATCAATAAACTAAAATAAAATAGAAAGCATGAGAGTATTAAACTCGCTTTCAGAAATTAATATTTTACGCATTCTCCGCTTAATCTGGCTTGAAAAGAAAATCAGCCGTGTTGATATTGCAACAAGATTGGGTATGGATAAATCGACAGTTACAAAAATTGCTGCAGACCTGTGCGCACTTGGAATAATTCGCGAAGCAGAGTCAGGTGAATCCGGCCCGCAGGGCGGACGAAAACCTGTGTTCCTTGAACTTAATAATGAGTTTGCAGTCGTTGGTGGAATAGAAATAAATCCTAGAAAATTTTTCTGTTCTGTCGTAAATCTTTCTGGCGAAAATATTTTTGAATATTCAGAAGATATTGCTCCTGAAGAATATAAGAAGCTCGGCCTAATGGGATATTTTAAAAAGGCCTTTGATATAATAAAAAAACATTCACAGTCGCTGAAGCTTTCTCTCCTTGGAATCGGGGTCGGACTTCCGGCGTTGATTGATGTCGAACAGGGAAAAATAATTCAGTCAATTCCTCTGATGATTTATGAACCTGTAGACTTTATTAAGCTTGCCCGTGAATTTACAAAGCTGCCTGTATTTTTTGACAACGATGCACGCTGCTGCTGTTACACAGAAAAAATGCTCTGGAAAAATCCGAATATAGAAAAAAGCATGATGTATATTCTAGTTCAGCATCGTCCGCAGCAGCCGGTTGAAAATTCACCAAAAAATATTTCTGTCGGATTCGGCTTTGTTCTTAACGGAAAAATTTATCACGGAGCAAATTCAACCGCCGGCGAATTCCGCAGTATGCTCTGGGAACCTTCAAGCAAAAACCAGTTTGTTGCTTCAGCAATATCAGTTGAAAATCTTGCGGATGCTTCTGTAACTCCGATATTCCGGGAACTTGCACAGAACGTTGCATTCCTTGTTAATACATTAAATCTTGATGTAGTTTATGTCGGTGGAATTGAAGAACAGTACACAGAAGAACTTGTAAAATATATCCGTGAAAAAATCGTTTACCTCTGGCCGTATGAATGGAAAAAGCCTTCAACAGTAACAAGTGCAACACTTTCAGAACGCGTAGTTTCATCTGGTGCAGGAATTCTCGTTCTCGACAATATTTTCAGCATTCCGCAGCTTGGTGACAGTAACGGCGGAACCTCTAAGTTCTACAACGATTACACATCCTATCAGTGGCTGTCACTTTTCCAGCACTAAATCACAGACGGTGGCATTCACAGCCTTTATCAGATCTTCCGGCTTTATTTTTAATTGAGTACCGCGAACGCCCGCACTTACGCAGATTACCTCCTGGAGAAGTGCAGTTTCATCAATGAAGGTTCTGTACTGTTTTTTCATACCGAGAGGCGAGCAGCCGCCGCGGATGTATCCTGTAAGTGCAAGTAATTCCTGTTCTTTAACCGGAGTAACTTCTTTGACCCCGGCAGCAGTGCGGGCTTTTTTGAGGTTGATTTCTGAAACTGCAGACTGACAGAAAACTAGGACTTCTTTTGCTTCTGATCTGAATACAATTGTTTTAAAAACCTGTTCGGGAGCAACGCCAAGTTTTGCTGCTGTCATTGCGGCAGCACCGTGTTCAAGTTTGTGTTCTACGTCATCATCATATTCTGATGCTTCGTATTTGATGTTCAGATTATCAAGAATTCGCATTGCGTTTGTCTTTTTCATTCTGCAGTCCTTTAATTATTTTCTGGCAATGATTACCATTGTTTTTGCATTCTGATTGTATGGAGCAAAATCAAAGTCTCCGTAAATCTCTGCTGTTTTAAAACCGCTTGCCAGCATCATTCGTTTTAATTCAACGGCAGAGTACAAGCGCTGAACAAATTCATGTTCGATTCTTCTGCCTGTATTGTTATCTATTAAAATCCATTTTGAACGTAAGCCTTCCCATGCACCGTCAACGCTGAATTCTGTAAGTACAGTTTTTCCGGCGCGTTCAAACCATTCACCTTCTGTAAAATACTGAACGGCAATTTCGCGGCTTGTACATTCAAGAATAAAAAATCCGTCGTCCTTGAGAGTTGCGCAGATTCGTTTAAGGATTTTAAGATCGTCTTCGATAGAGTCGCAGTAACCGAAAGAGGTGTAAAGGTTTACGGCACAGTCAAACTTTTCGTCTGTTGTATATTCCCTTAAGTCTGCCTTAACAAGTTTGAGAGAAACATTTTCTGCGTCAGCGGTCTCTTTAGCCGCATCAAGTTCAGACTGGATTAAATCAACTCCGGTAACATCAAGTCCCAGGAGTGCAAATTCAACTGCAACGCGTCCAGGTCCGCAACCGGCATCAAGAATTTTACTTCCTTCTTTAAGGCCTGCAATTTTGCAAACGGCTTCTGCAATTCCCGGAGCTTCTGCCCAATGGCTTCCATCAAACATTATAGGTCCGTAATTCTTCCAGAATTCTTCGCTTTCAAACCATTCCTGTTTTTTTAACATGTATTTCCCCCTCATACAGATTTAACAATATTATACTACTTTTTGACGCACGATTCATCAGAAAACATCAAAATATCACAATGATAAATTGGCGTTTCTATGCATAAAAATACTAGCGTTTTACTTTATAAATATGGTAAGATAAGATTCATGAAACTTTCAAAGCAAACAGTCATTTCAACTGTCTTAACTGTTTTACTCCTCGCTGGCGGTATTTTTATTTATACCCGTGCCGCAGCAAATTTTTTTATGGATAATGTAAAGTGTACAGTTAAAAATGAACTGGTTGAAAAAGCTTCTGTCATTGAATCTTTCAGCAGATATTGCCAAAGCAGCATCAAACTTATTTCTCAATTTCTTACAACCAGAATGACTTCTCCGGAAGTAGACGATCCGAATAAACTGTTTGCTCAGTATACGGAAAATTCTCCGTTTGATTTTCTTATGTATGTCCGTGCAGATGGAACACATATGGCGAATGCCCTCCCGGGCGGAAAACCTTTTAATGCAAGCAGCAGTCTGTATTACACGGAAGGAATGAAAGGAAAAACTGGAGTCTGCATTAATTACAGAGTAAAAGATACAGAAAAGACAATCATAACTTTTTATACGCCTTTGTATTATGCGAATAAAATTACAGGTGTTATCTGCGGCGACATAGATACTGAAATTTCCCTTGAAAAGAAACTCTGTACAAATGAAATTGATGTATCGGTTTATTATGTTCTGTGTGATAGAGAAATGAAGGTAATTGCGTCGTCGAGTGATGTTATTCCTTCAGGACTTGATATTAACCGTTATGCAGATAACACTTTCATTTCTGATATTCTTACCCATGTTAAAGAGAAAAATACAGAAACATTCAGCTTTACTGATGAAGGAAAAAAAGGTCTTTGTGCAGTTGCAGGTTTGAATTATCAGGACTGGAAGCTTATTGCAATTGTCCTTCCGAAAACCCTCAATGCTTCTGTATTCCGATTTGCAAAAAACAGCATTTACCTGATCATATATGTATTTGTAATTCTCATTCTGTATTTTGTCATAAGAATTTATTATCACGACAAAGACATAAAGAAAAATGAATATGAAAAATTCATGGAAAATATGATTGATACTCAGGCAACTCAGATTTCCATTTTAAGTTCTTTCTCGGGAATTTATTATTCCGCTTATCTTCTTGATTTGAATAAAGATACTCTTGTAGAAATAAAAAGTGAACCTGAATTGAGAGATATCATTGATAAGAAAAAATCCCTCAAAGAATTTTTTGACAAGATCGTGCGTTATACAATTGTTCCTGAATATCTTGATAAAGTTATTGCATTTACTGATCTTTCAACATTGCCTGCACGTCTCAAAGATAAAAAAATTATTTCAATTGAATGTCAGTCGTGCCGTCACGGATGGCTTCGTGTCAGCTACATTACTGTTGAAACAGATGAAAGACATGTTCCTTACAAAGTTCTGTATGTAGCTCAGATTATTGATGACGAAAAACGCCGTGAAGAGGCTTTGATTAATTCCGCTTATAATGACGAACTTACTGGCTTGTATAACCGCCGTTCATATGAAGATGATCTTGCAAAGCTTAAGGCTTCGCCGATTACTGCTGATATGGTTTACATTTCTTTTGATGTAAACGGACTTAAGGTTGTAAATGATACTCTCGGTCACGAAGCTGGTGATGAACTCATCTGCGGAGCAGCGGATTGTATGACTTTTGCCTTTGGAACTTACGGTAAAGTCTACAGAACTGGCGGTGATGAATTTCAGGCAATTCTTTACTGCAACAGCGTAATCCTTGATTCGATTAAGCAGAAGTTTGAAAAAGCCGTTGATTCGTGGACCGGAAAACTTGTCTCAGAACTTAAGATTTCTGCAGGTTATGTAAATTATTCCGAAAACCCAGAAATGTCCGTAAATGAAATTGTAAAACTTGCTGACCAGAGAATGTATAAGGCAAAATCTGAATTCTATACTTCAAAGAGTGTTGACCGCCGTGGCCAGCAGGCTGCTTTTGAAGTTCTCTGCCAGGCTTATACAAAAATCCTTAAAATTGATCTTCTTAAGGATGAATACACAATTCTCCAGATGCGTGAAGATGAAAAAGACCAGAAAAAAGGTTTTAGTCCGAGCATCTCGCTCTGGCTTGAAAACTTTGCAAAATCAGGTCAGGTTCATGCTGATGATGTTGCAAAATACCTTGAAAAAACAAATATAAACTATCTCAGACGTTATTTTTCTGAAGGAAACAAGATGTTCAGTATTCACTACCGCCGTATTATCGGCGATAAAATCTGTACTGTAATTATGGAAATGATTCCTGCCAGAAATTATGGACCAGATAACCAGATTATATATCTTTACGTTAAGAATATAGATATCGCCTGAATTATTGGGATTCGGGTACTTTATTCATTGACCAAAATCCAATTTTTCACTAGAATGAGTATTCACACTGTATTGTGTAGAATTGTTTATATTAGGACTTGGCTCAATCCGGTTCGAGTTCTAGTGGAGGTAAATCAAAGTGGTAAAAATCAGACTTAAGAGATTTGGTGCTGCAAAGCGTCCTTGCTACCGTATCGTAGTTATGGATTCTCGCGAACCTCGCGATGGTCGTTGTATTGAAGAAATCGGTACATACCAGCCTATCGAAAAAGAAGGCAACCAGGTAGCTATCAAAGAAGATCGCATTAAGTATTGGATCGGCGTTGGTGCTCAGCCTACTGACATCGTTGCAAAATTGATGAACAAGAAAGGCTTGACTAAGAACGGACAGTCCAAGTAATTTATGGGAGCTTGTAAATGGAAAAAGACCTGATTGAATACATTGCAAAATCGTTGGTCGATGATCCTGATGCAGTTTCTGTAAATGAAACCGAAGGTGAAAGAGGTCCTGTATTGGAGCTTAGAGTAGCTGAAGGCGATATTGGAAAGGTAATAGGCAAGTACGGTCGTATTGCTAAAGCGTTGCGCACAGTATTGAGTGCTTCTGGAAGCAAAGACGGTAAGCGTTATAGCCTGGAAATTCTGGACTAGTCGTACTAATGGCATTAAATGTTAATCTTGATGATCAATTAACAGTTGGTTTTGTTCGTGGACCACATGGTCTTACGGGTGAATTTAAAGTAGAAAGTGCTTCTGGTTATTACGAGCATATTGAAGCGTTAAAAGAAGTTACTTTAAGGAATGGAGAACAGACAAAGGGATTCAAAGTTGAATCTGCTAAAGCTGGTAATTCAACCTTATATATGAAACTTGAGGGCATTAATACCCCCGAAGAAGCTAGAAAGTTCAACGGATGGGATATTAGGGTTTCTCGTAAGTTTGCAGCACCTTTGGCGAAAGACGAATGGTACATTGCAGACTTGATTAAATGTACTCTCATTTATGAGGGTAAAGACGGATTGGCCGGTAAAGAAACCGGACCTTTTGAAATAGGTACTATTACAGACGTATTGGAAGGCGGAGCAGGTGATCTCTTAGAGGTTTCCCTTTCCGAGAGTTGCAATATTCTGGAAGATAATATCAAGTTAACATCTTCGGGCAAACCCCGTAAGGTATTAGTTCCTCTCAACAAGGAACATATAGGAAAAGTTGATATGAAAACCGGAACAATACAGCTGATGCACCTCTGGATTCTGGAGTAATTCCATGAAATTTACAGTGCTGACCTTATTTCCTCAGATACCACAGGCGTTTTTTGAAAACTCAATCATGGCCAAGGCGGTAGAAAAGGGAATTATTGCCTACGATCTGGTGAATATCAGAGATTTTGCTACTGATAAGCACCATACTTGTGATGACAGTCCGTATGGAGGAGGCGCAGGGCAGTTAATGATGACTGAGCCTCTGGGACGCGCGCTTGACAGTGTAAAAGCTTCCAAAAAGCATGTTATTTATGTAACGCCCGGCGGAAAGCAGTTTACGCAAAGTAAAGCGCTGGAACTTAGTCGTAAAGATGAACTTGTAATTATCTGTGGAAGATATGAAGGTATTGACCAGCGGATAATTGATTACTACGTTGACGATGAGATTTCAATCGGAGACTATGTAATGTCCAGTGGAGAAGTGAGTGCAACGGTTATTATCGATACAGTGTATCGTTTGATAGACGGAGTAATCAGTTCAGAAAGTCTGGATGAAGAAAGTTTTAGCGACGGACTTTTGGAGTATCCGCAGTACACACGTCCACCAGTGTACAAAGACATGGAAGTTCCGGATGTTTTGTTATCCGGCAACCACGAAAAAATCCGAAAGTGGCGGCTGAAAAAGCGCCTTGAAAAAACTTTGGCTAACAGACCAGATCTGATCATGCAGGCCAGGTTAAAAGGACAGCTCACTTCAGAAGCCGAACAGATGATTGAGGAAATAACAAATCAGGCAAGCTTAAAAGCAAGCCTTAAAAAGAGAAAGCGAAAATCGAAGTAACTAACTCTTGTTACTGGAGACTATAATGGATCTTATTAAGACAATTGAAGAACAGCAGAAACGTGCTGGTGCACAGCCATTCAATATTGGTGATACAGTTGCAGTTTACTTCAAAATCATTGAAGGTAAAACAGAACGTATCCAGAAATTTGAAGGCCTCGTAATCGCTATGAAAAACGCAGGCGCTAGAAAAACATTCACAGTTCGCAAAAACTCTTTCGGAGTTGGTGTAGAACGTGTATTCCCTTATGAATCACCAAGAATCGTAAAGGTAGATGTTACTCGTCCTGGTAAAGTTCGCCGTGCTAAACTCTATTACATCCGTGATAAAGTTGGTAAGGGAGCTAAAGTTAAGGAACTCCTCGGAGCTGCTGCTACTGAAGCTATGAACGCTCGTAACGCTGCTGCTGACGCTGCTGCTGCAGCTAAAGAAGCACCTGCTGCTGAAGAAAACAAATAAATAAAGTAAGGCCGGTGTTTAACATCGGTCTTATTTTTTGTAACAGACAACGTTTGTTGCAAGTTTAACCGAATGAATAATACAAACAGTATTTACATACATTCACAGACTGCCCTCCCTAAAGAGTATTCAAATCTCATTAAGGAGGGCAGTTCTGTTTTAGTCCGTATTCTAAAAGATTCAGGTAACGGAAAATACATCGCATCTTTTGGCGGTGGCCGATATCAGATCACTTCAAAAGAAAAGCTTGTTCCCGGTTCTACATTTATGGCAAAGGTCTCAATTCAGAACGGAAAGCTTAACCTTGCAAAAATTCAAAATCAGGCACAAACTCAAAATCTCCAGAACCAGAATGCTCTCCAGAACCAGCAGGCTGACAAACCGGTCGTGCAGAGTTCAAATGTAATGTCTAGTCAGGTTGCAGAATTGCTTGCAAGTCTTGGACTTCCAGCCGACAATGTTTCAAAAATGCTGGTCCAGACCCTTGTCGGTTCCGGGGCAAAGATAAATCTTGAAAAGCTTAACAAAGCCCGTAATGCCGCAATGAATTTTCCGGGCCAGGAAGAAGAAGCGTGTGAGGCAGCTTTAATCCTTCTCGACAAAGGAATCGCACCGACAGTTGAAAATATCCGCGATGTAATGACAGGTTTTGGATTATCAGAAGAGGTGGATAAAAATTCCCGAGACCTTGATATAAAAGAAAAATCAAACGCAGAAATTGAAGAGATTGCTTCTGAGCTAAAGGAATTTTTTAAGTCTCTCACTGAAGATAAAAAATTGCCGCACGGATTTTTAACAGTGTTTAATCATCTTGCTTGCAACACTGACTGTGATAAAGAAAAAAATAGCGGCAGTTCTGAAAGAATGCACTGGGTGATAATTCCTTTTGAATTTGGATTTAACAGACACGAAAAGCCCGTAAATGGTAATGGAGTTTTTAGAGTATTTTTTAATTTAAAAGAAAATTTTGTTAAAAAATTGGTAATTAATTTTATTATTGATGGAAAAATGTGGACATTTGTGGTAACTTTTAAAGGAGAAAAGTTGGAAAGGCTTAAGTTTTCTCACAGTCCGCAATTTGATGAAGAAAAAAACACCAGGTTGAAGGTTGAACTTGAGGAATATTTTGAAAATGTTCCTGTTGAACAGGTTTTAACTGATAACCTTGCAGGTTTTGCAAGCGGTGATATTCTGCTTTCTTTGGCAAAGGGGTATGCATGATGCACGAGAAAAAAGCTGTTGCATTAAAATATCCTGAAGGCGCAGAAGCACCATTTATTACCGTTACGGCAAAAGGAGAACTTGCACAGAAGGTTCTGGATATTGCAAAGGATAATGATATTGCAGTAGTTCAAAATAATGAACTTACAGAATTCTTGAGTGTTCAAGAAATTGGAACTTGTGTTCCAGAAAATGTGTGGCCTGTTCTTGCGAAGATTTTTGCATTTGTGATGCAGAACTCGTAAGTCAACTTATCGGAGTGTTGATATGCCAAATTTTCAAAAAGTAAATTGTTCTGATATTAAGCTTGGAATGAGATTCACAATGCCGGTCTTTTTTGATGACGGAAAAAATATGTTCCTGGCAAAGAAAAGAACTGTAAAAAAGTATCACTTAAACGCTATTTCTCAGTGGAAACTTTCTTATCTTCTGACAGCCGGAGCTGTTATAGAAGATACAGATGATCAAATGGAAAAAGATTTTGCAGGTTTCGCAAAAGCTAATTTTGACAATCCGACAGATGTAGAAAGTCTTGATGATTTTGACGATGTTGGAGAATTGGAAGAATTAGAGGAACTTGACTAATTCCCTAGACTCAAACAAAACAGCAAACTCAACTCAAAAACAGAAAACGAACCGTAAAAAAAACTGGTCTGACGAATTAAATACTAAAGCCAGAAAACAGATCGGAAATTCCGGAGAAATCAGAGCCTGCGAATATCTGAAAGCCTGTGGTTACGAAATTGTTGATACAAATTTCAGAACCCGCACGGGCGAGATTGATATAATTGCATTTCGTGATAATACAATCATATTTGTAGAAGTAAAAACACTGCTTCTGGCTAATCCTGAAGTTCTCGCTAAAGAATTAAACCAACAAAAACGCAAAAGAATTGTAGAAACCTCTAAATATTTTCTTACAAAACATCGACAATATAGTAACAGCTTTGTTAGATTCGATGTTGTTGTAATTGATATGCCGGGATATCCGTCGGTATATCATATAGAAAATGCGTTTTTGGAGTTTTCGTGATGGTTGCAGTAGAAACAGTTGCACCTTGTATTGAAATTGCGAAGGAAGAACCAGTAGAAATTTTATCCCCAAAAGTGTTAGAATTGCGTAATAAGATTCATGATGAAGAATATTTAAATAATGCAATTCAACGAATCGCTCAAGTTATAAGCAAAAAACTTGTAGAGAACCCTGAAGAGTTAAAATTATCAAGCTAGTTCTTTGAACGGAATTTTTTCTCATGGGTAATCGAAATTTATATGGAGATAAAACATGGGAAGAAATGACCGTCGCAATCGACACCACAGAAACAATAACAATCAGAATAATCCTAATAATCAGTCTAATCAGAATAACCAGCCTAATCAGAATAATCATTCTAACCAGCAGAAATTCAATCAGAACAATAAACCAAAAATTTCTCTAGAGGAATTACAGGAAAACCAGCACAAAGAAGCTGCTATCTGTGAATTTAAAAGCCGTCAGGTAATCTGTTCAAAATGCGGTCAGCAGATTCAGGATATGACAAGTGCAATCAGCGATGCTGACGGAAAACCAATGCACTTTGACTGTGTTCTTGAGAGCCTTAAGGCAAAAGAAAACATGCTTCCTGGTCAGCAGATGACTTACATCGGTAACGGAAGGTTTGCTGTCGTAACATTCGAAAACCCAAGAGACCTTAAGAAATTCAAGATTGAAAAAATTATTGAATACGAAGATAAATCCAAACCGATTGAATGGCGTGATGAAATGGCAGGGCTTTACAGTCAGACCAAGTAAATTTAAAGGTATTGAATTTTTTTGCTAATTTCTATACTATATATTTCGTCGCCGGGATGGTGGAATAGGTAGACACAAGGGACTTAAAATCCCTCGGCAATTTAAACGGCCGTGCCAGTTCGATTCTGGTTCCCGGCAAAAAAAAGACTTTCGTCAATCGAAAGTCTTTTTTTTATGCAAATATAATTTTGGCAAGAGTTCAGTTTGCCGGTATTCAGTTTATTGACGGCGTTCAGATTGCCGGATGCTAAGCGCAGTGCTGGATGCTGAGCGCAGTGCTGGATGCTGAGCGCAGTGCTGGATGCTGAGCGCAGTGCTGGATGCTAAGCGCAGTGCTGGATGATGGAATCATCCCCGGCAAATTGATGGCGGAAAATTAGAAGAGGCTTCCGAGAGAATCGAGAGCGTTGTCTAATTCTTTAAGGCTCTTGTCTAATTCTTTTCCAACATCTTTGAGGGCTTTGTCATATTCTGAACCAACATCTTTGAGCGCTTTGTCATAATCAGCGCCGTTGAAGAAAATCAATGTTGCTGATTAATAAGTGCTGGTGAAATATTTTCAACATTACTGAAATATTATCGATTAATCACGCCTTGTTTTGAAAACGTGAATAATGTCTACTAATTTGTTTGCGTTGGAACTGAGTTCCTCGGCCATTGCGGCAAGCTCTTCTGCGGCGCTTGCGTTCTGCTGTGTAATTGTGTCAAGCTGCATTACTGCAGAGGTAACCTGATTTGCTCCGGTATCCTGTTCTTTACATGCAACAGAAATTTCATCGATGAGTTCTGTTGTCTTTTCGATCTTTGGAAGAACGCCGTTGATTTTTTCTCCGGCATGTTCAGATTTTGTAAGTGAAACTTCTGAAAGTTCAACGATTTCTTTTGCTGACTTCTGACTGCGTTCTGCAAGTTTACGAACTTCACCGGCAACGACTGCAAATCCTTTTCCGGCTTCGCCAGCGCGGGCTGCTTCGATAGCGGCGTTAAGGGCAAGAAGATTTGTCTGACTTGCAATACTCTGGATTTCCTGGATTTTAAGTGAAATTTCGCGAACCGCTTCAACGGCTTCGTTAACGACATTTACTGTTTCTGAACTTTCTGTTGCTGTGTCTGCGGCAAGCTGGTCTGTGGTTCCTGCGTTGTCAGCAGTCTGACGGATGTTTGAAGCCATCTGTTCGAGGGTTGCACTCATTTCTTCTGTTTCTGCAGCCTGTTCTGAAGCACCGGCAGAAATAGCCTGACTTGAGTTACTGATCTGTTCAGCGCCTGAAAGAACTTGGTTTGCAGTGTCATTAATTCTAAGAACGATGTTGTTGAGAAGTTCAAGGAATGTATTTGTATCTTCTGAAAGGTGTGCAAATTCATCATTACCTTTTACAGGAAGACGATATGTTAAGTCTGCTTCTCCACTTGTAAGATTTTTGATTGCAAGTGAAACTTTCTTTAATGGAGTAAGAATTTTTTTCGAAAGAATAAAGGCAACAAGAATCATAAAGATGATTGTAAGGATTATGATTTCGATCATAAGAGGTCCAAAGATTGTTGCTTTAAGGACATCTGATACTTCGAGAGTTTTTCCTACGTAGATGGTTGTAAGGTATTCGCCTTTGAGATTCTTTACAGGAAAATAGGTTGCGATTGTTGATTTTCCGTTGATGACAGTTTTGTACGAATAAGGTTCACCTGTTTCTTTTGTTTTTAAAATGGGAGTTGGGTCTTCAATCTTTGTTCCCTGCATGCCGTCAAGAGTAGTAACGACATGTGTTTCGCCGTCAAATACTGTTACGTCGCAGCCTGTATATTTGCTTGCTTTAACTATAAAGTCTTCTGAAGAAATTACTTCAATAACTGCAAGGGCTGCAATAACTTTTTTTCCGCGTTTGATAGGAACGAGCGCTGTTCCGTAAAGATATGGTCCGATTTTTTCGAGATTCAATGTAGGTTTGTCTTTGAGGGCATCGGCAACAATTGCAGGATTTCTTACGATGCCGTATTTTGCATCAGAAATCTGTTCGCCTTCATCGCCACAGATGATGACTTTGTCAGCGCCCAGAAGTTCAACGGCGTCTTTACAGATTTTATCTGCAAGTGATTTAGTAAGACGGCTGTCTTCGAGAATGAACTCACAGGTTGAACGGGTCTGTTTTGCAATACGGTCAACTGTATCAAGCTCTTCCTGGATTTCTGAAAGAATAATTTCTGTCTGCTGTTCTGTGTCGGCTTTGAAATATGACTGAAGGCCTGAATCAATTCCTGCAGAAACTGTAATACAGATTGATGTAGCATAAAAAATGATTAAAAGTGCAAATGCAATAAGAACGAATTTTGCAACGGAAGTCTGCTTTTTTCCGTTTGTTGAAAATGATTTTTTTAAATTGTTAAAAAACTGTTTAATATTTTTGAATACTTTCATATCTCCATTTTATCACTATAACAGGGAATTTTCTATTAAAAAGAACAGGTTATTTTAACTGTAGACATAATTATGTTAAGATCAGGTTATTCCAAATTGAAGTAACTTACGATAAAATAAAAACGTAGGATTTACAGAAAAACAAGTTTATTAAAACGATTTTACAGAAAAGAGGTTTTTATGAATTCCATAAACGAAACATTAATCAAAGATTATAAAACATTCCTTGATAACGGAAAAACTGAAAGGGAATGCGTTGAACAGATAATTAAGGCTTGCGAAAAAAATGGTTACAAAGACATCAGCCAGTACGAAAAACTCAAAACCGGCGACAAGGTTTACATCACAAAAATGGGTAAGGCCATCGGACTTTTTCAGATTGGAAAAGACAAAATCGAAACCGGAATGAATATTCTGGGCGCGCATATTGATTCCCCGAGACTTGATGCAAAACAGAATCCTGTGTACGAAAAAGACAGCATCACTTATTTGAATACGCATTATTACGGAGGAATTAAAAAGTACCAGTGGACTGCAATTCCTCTTGCCATTCATGGCGTTGTAATCAAAAAAGACGGAACAAAAGTAAATGTCGTAATCGGTGAAAAAGCCGATGATCCTGTTTTCTGCATTTCGGATATTCTTCCGCACCTTGCACAGGACCAGATGAAAGATAAGGCAAGTGAATTTATCAAGGGCGAAGCACTTGATGTAATGCTGGGCTGCATTCCTCCGGTAAAAGAAACTGATGGCGAAAAGAAAGAAGCTGATGACGGTAAAAAAGAGAAAAAGCCTGATGGTAAAAAAATTGTAATGAAGCTCCTGAAGGAAACTTACAATATTGAAGAATCGGATTTTGAATCGGCAGAATTAGAAATTGTTCCTGCAGGTTCTGCAAGAGATATGGGGCTTGACCGTTCGATGATTTTAGCTTACGGCCAGGATGACAGATCGTGTGCCTTTACTTCTGTGCAGGCAATGATTGAAACAGCTGCACAGTCAAGAACAACATGCTGTCTTTGTGTTGATAAAGAAGAAATCGGAAGTGTAGGTGCAACAGGAATGGCTTCTCAGCTTTTCGAAAATATGGTTTCAGAAATTGTTGCACGTACTGAAGACTGCTATTCAGAATTAACCTTGAGAAGATGTCTTTCAAATTCCAATATGCTTTCAAGTGACGTAAACTCGGCTTACGATCCGATGAACGCAGGGCTTTACGATAAACAGAACAGTTCTGCCCTTGGCGGCGGCGTTGCGTTCCAGAAGTATACAGGCGCAAGAGGAAAATCAGGCGCAAGCGATGCAAATCCTGAGTTTATTGCAAAAATCAGAAACCTGCTTTCTGAAAAAAATATCAGTTATCAGATGGCCGAACTCGGCAAGGTTGACCAGGGCGGCGGCGGAACAATAGCCTATCACGCAGCAAAATACGGAATGAACGTTCTTGATGCCGGCGTTGCAGTTTTAAGCATGCACGCTCCATGGGAAATTACAAGCAAGGTTGATATCTGTCAGATTTACGAATGCTATAAAGCATTCCTGACAATGTAGTTTTTTACAGGGAATTTTTATGTACTCGGATACACATTTTCATTTTCATATGCTTGAAAACCAGCCTCAGGTTCTAACCGGAATGGCAGAAAAAAACTGCTTTTTTGGTCTTGATATCGGCACTCACTGCGATGACCTTGCATCAAGACAGAAAGGAATGCTCGAAGCAATCGGCGAGTGTGAAAATTCCCTGAGAGAGAAAATAAAAAACTTTATTTATTTCTCTGCAGGAATCTGGCCGGCACCTGAAGCAATTCGCGACAGAGTAAATCAGATGGAGATTCTTGAAAAAGAAATAAAACAGGCACTTGATTCCGGTGACAGTTTTATAAAAAAAGTCTGCGCCATCGGGGAATGCGGCCTTGACCACCACTGGAATCCAGCCGGCGTTGACGCACGATGCGAAAGTGATTTTGATGCTGAACTTTACAACGGCGAAAAAGAAATGTTTTTAATGCAGCTGGCTCTGGCTAAAAAATACAGCCTGCCGGTAATCGTACATTCAAGGGATGCGTTTGAAGGAACAATTGAATGCATTAAAGACGCCGGTTACGATAACGGAATCATTCACTGTTATAGTTACGGACTTGAAGAAGCAAAAGTGTTTCTTGACCGCGGCTGGTATCTTGCCTTCGGCGGCGGCGTAACTTATACGAAAAAAGCAAAAATGGATGCAATGATAGAAATGCTTAAATACATTCCCGAAGACAGATTGCTTCTCGAAACTGATGCGCCTTATCTTGCACCGGTTCCTTTTCGGGGAACTTCAAATACGCCTCTGCTTATTGAACACAGTTACAGGTTTATTGCAGAAGCACGCGACATTGAGGTTGAAAAACTCTGCCAGACAGTTGATAAAAATATAAGGCAATTATTCAGTAAATCTCTGTGAATAAATCCTTAATGAAGAAAAACGGTTTAAAATGAAAAAAGTCCTGTTTAGAAACAGGACTTTTTTATCAGAAACTAAATGGAATTAGAGTCCGAGTTCTTTAACTGCTTTTACAGCAGCGTCGTATTCAGCTTTGCAGTCTTTGCAAAGATTTGCAGTTAAGCCTGTTCCGCCAACTTCGTCTTTAACTGTGTATACAGTTACGTTTTCGTCTCCACATTCATCACAAGTGCCTTTTTTTCCACCACAAGATACGAATGCAATTGCGAATGTTGCTGCGAGAGCTACGATAGCCATAGCTTCTTTCATTGTTCTACCTCCGACAGTAGTTATAAATAAAGTATTTTTTTTTCTGTTATTCACAGATAAAAATTATTATATCATAGAAAACGAAATATGTAAACGAAAAAAAAATGCACCTCTTAAAATTGAACTTTATTTGTCCAACTTTAGGGGTGCACTTCATATTACTGAAAGCCTTTATTTTTATAAACTTTACTCGCAGCACACTTCGCCGCAGGCAAATCTAAAAAACAATTACAATCCAAAGAATGATGAGTAAGCTTTAAGAGCTCCATGCGAGTTGTCAAGGCACGTTCGCTTTGCTCACTTAAAGCCTTGAGTAACTCGCTTGCCAGATGTAAAAAGCATTTTACATCCGGCATCATAGCTCTTAGAAAGAACGTTCTTTCTTATTGGATTGTATTCTTAACTTACAGTCCAAAGAATGATGAATATGCTTTGAGCGCACCATCGTAGCTCTTAGAAAGAACGGCTTTTGCGAGTTTCTTTCCGAGCTGAACGCCTTCCTGGTCGAAGCTGTTGATGTTCCATGCAAAGCCCTGGAACATAACTTTGTTTTCGAAGTGAGCAAGGAGAGCTCCAAGTGTTTTTGGTGTAAGAGCATCTGCGTAAATCAAGCTTGAAGGTCTTTCACCAGCAAAACTCTTGTTAGGATCAGCATCAGCTTTACCGCAAGCGAAAGCAACAATCTGAGCTACAACGTTAGCGCAGAGTTTTTTCTGGCTTGTTGAATCTTCGATTACAACGTCTTTTCCTGTCTGGTTAGAGTTGAATGCGATGAACTGCAATGGAGTAATGTCTGTTCCCTGGTGGAGGAGCTGGTAGAATGAGTGCTGACCGTTTGTTCCTGGTTCACCAAAGATTACTGGTCCTGTAACGTATGAGATTTCTTTTCCGTCACGGTTTACTGATTTACCGTTTGATTCCATATCGAGCTGCTGCAAGTGTGCAGGGAAGCGGCTCAATGCCTGTGAGTATGGAAGAATTGCAGTTGCAGGATATTCCTGAACATTGCGTTCGTAGATACCGATGAGGGCGTCGAGCAATGCAGGGTTTTTGCGGATATCAGCTTCTTTTGCTGTCTTGTCTTCTTCTGCAGCTCCGTCGAGGAATGCTGCGAATACTTCAGGTCCGAATGCAAGTGAAAGGATTGCTCCACCTACAGCAGATGTAGAAGAGTAACGTCCACCGATGTAGTCGTCCATGAAGAAGCATGCCATGTAATCAGGATTTCCTACGAGAGGAGAAGTTTCTGATGTTACAGCGATCATGTGTTTTGAAACTTCACAGCCTGCTTTTTTGATTGCGTCTTTTACGAAGCTTTCGTTTGTAAGAGTTTCAAGTGTTGTTCCTGATTTAGAAACAAGAATGAAAATTGTTTTAGAAATATCAATTGAAGCAAGAACAGATGCAGCATCGTCTGGGTCAACGTTTGAAATGAAGTTAGCTGACATCTTGAATGTGTTGTTTGCTTTTGCCCAGTTTTCGAGAGCAAGGTACATAGCGCGAGGACCAAGGTCTGAACCGCCGATACCAATCTGACAAACTGAAGTATATTTTTCGCCTTTTTCGTTTACAAGTTCGCCGTTGTGAACTTTGTTTGCGAAGTCTGCGATGTCTTTCTGAATCTGAACGTAGAAGTCACGTTTGTTTTTTCCATCTGCGATTACATCTTTTCCGAGCTGACCGCGTGTGAGGTGGTGCAATACCATTCTCTTTTCACCAGTGTTAACAACTTCACCATTATAAAGAGCTTCAAATTTTTCAACTAACTGAGCTTCTTTAGAAAGATCAGCAAGTACGCTCAAAATCTGTTCGTTAACCTGTTTTGCAGCATAGTTGTATTTAAGTCCTGCTGCCATTGGTACTGAATATTCAGCAACACGTTTTGCAGCATCAGCGCCGCCGAGAACGTCTGCCAATTTTACCTGTCCCTTGAGAGAGAGCATCTTCTTGTAAGAAGGGAGTGTGTCAATGTTTGACCATGTAATCATTTCGTTACTCCTAAAATGGATATTTAATAGTAGAAATATAGCAAATTTACATTTTTTTTGGTAGTAGGAATTTTTATGTGCCCGTGCACAGTTTGAAGAATTTGCAATGTCAGGTTTATTCAATTTCAGGAATAAGTTTCTTTAACTTTTCAATGAACTGTTTGCCTGTTACGCCCTCTTTTGTGCAGGCAAACATACAGTTGTCGCCGGCAACTGTTCCTAAGATTTCGTCAAAGTTCATGTTGTCGAGGGCGTTGCACACTGGGTTTGCGTGTCCCGGGAATGTCTTGATTACTACAATGTTTCCTGAGGCTTCAATTGAAATGTAGCCTCGTAAAAAATCCTGAATGAAAATGTGTTCTGATTCCTGGCTTTCTTCTTCTGTCGGTAAAGTGTAAACGTAACCGTCGCGGCCGTCAGCGATTTTTCCTACCTTTAAAAGCTTCAAGTCTCTTGAAAGTGTTGCCTGTGTTACTTCGAAGCCGCCTTTTGTTAAAAGGGCAAGGAGTTCTTCCTGGCTTTCGATTTTGTTATTCTTGATGAGTTTTCTGATTTCTTTTAAACGGGCGTCGCGTTCTTTCAAAAGAGGCTCCTTTAGCGGTTCTTATAAAATGAATATTTATGCATATTATTGCATAATTTTACATTTGTGAAAAGGTTGTAAAAATCAGAATTTACAAGAATCACTGACAATATTGTAACCATCAACAATTAGGAAACGCAAGCCAGGCTGTAACTGCGTGAAGGCTAAGTTTGATCAAATGCAGCTTAAGAACCGTAAAAAAGGACATAAAAAGTATTTTGTAAAGAAACGTGAAGAACATATTCTTAAGTTCAAAAACATTCCATTCTGTCATTTATTTATTTTATAAATTTTGCCTTTATTTTCGCCAAAGCGTAAACTTTTCAGAGGTGCTAGAAAATTCAATGAAAAAAAATGATGGTGAAAAAATAATCGAAAGAGAAAAAGTCGTAGAACGAGGTGGATTTTTTAGTAAATTACTCTGCTTGATTTTAATTGTTTGCGTTGGATTATTTGCATATAAAAAGATTATGCTTGATTTTGATGGAAAATATGCTACCGATAGACTTACATACACCGATGAGTATGGATTTTGCATGTTGATAACTTATTATCCTTCTTATCAGAAAGGTAATGCAAAAGGTTTTGCTGTAACTCATATTCCATTTGGAGCTTTGTTTACAGAAAGGGTGCAAGCAAATAAATATGGAGACGATATGGCTGATTCAGAAGAAATGCTTAAGGTATATCAACAACTTGCAACATGGGGTGACAATGATTTAGTAGATTCATTAACAAAATCACTTTCTGATTCTGGAATGAGTACAAAGAGTTTAGATATAGGAAATCATGGTAAATATTTCACTATTCATGCTAAGGATGTTGGTTATGAAAATCCATATTATTAGGAGTTATAGAAATGGGATGCGGACGAGCAATTTTGTGTATAATTTTTCCACCATTAGCTGTGCTTGATAAAGGGTGTGGTGCAATATTACTAACATTGATTTTAACTTGTGCAGGTTGGATTCCTGAAGTAATAGCAGCTATTGTCTTTAATAGCAAGAAATAATCTCCCGACGAATAAAATCAATCAATCGAAGCCTCAAAAAAGCTTGTGATTCTTCTGCACAAAATTACTCAAGTAATTGTGACAATTTAATCTTCTCATATACATAACAAAATATACAGAATATTCCTTTATTTTTATCATCAAATTCATTATAATCAGAGTTTGTAAAAATAACTTTTTATTCACAAAGTTTGCGTTGCAAACTGGAATAGTTAAACTTCCTGACTGACTTTTTATAGGAGTATACAAATGGGTAAATACACAGGAACTGAATCAGAAAAAAACATTCTTGCAGCTTTTGCAGGTGAATCGCAGGCAAGAAATAAGTACACATACTTTGCACAGGTTGCAAAGTCAGAAGGTAACGACAAAATTGCAGATGTCTTTACAAAAACTGCTGCAAACGAAGAAAACCACGCAAAAATGTGGTTAAAGGAACTTGAAGGAATTGGAGACTCAAAAGCAAATCTTACTCAAGCAGCAAACGGCGAAAACTACGAATGGACTGATATGTATGTAAAATTTGCAGAAACAGCCGACAAAGAAGGCTTCCCTGAACTTGCAAAAAAATTCCGTGCAATTGCAGACATCGAAAAACGCCACGAAGAACGCTACCGCGCCCTTTTAAAAGAAGAAGATGCCGCATCTGCTCAGCTTAAAGACAGTTCTGTAAAAATCTGGGAATGTCTTAAATGCGGTCACATCGTAGTAGGTCCTTCTGCACCTGAATATTGCCCGACTTGTGATGAATACAACGCATATACACAGGTTACAGAAGAGAACTACGAATTAATCCGCACTTGGGGCTAGATGCTAAGAAAACACTGAATAAATCCTATAGAGGATTTTTCAGTGTTAACCTTGAATGAGCTTCTTTTTATCACAGACTGTCAGATAGTTTTTCTGCAAGAAGTTCAAGCTGTCTGACAGTTTCATCATTTACGGCAATTTTGATTGTCACTTTTTCATCGATAATTTTAATATCCTGAAGCTGCCTGTTTTATTCTAAAATCCATTTACAGTTTTACCTACTTACATCTTAACGTAAGTTTTTCCGGAGCCGCCGTCTTCTGGTGGTGCAAATTTAAATTCCTGGATGCCGGGATAATTTGAAAGGTAATCAATTACTGCCTGCTGGAGAGCGCCGGTTCCTTTGCCGTGAATGATTGAGAACTCGTGAAAGTTCTGCATTGCACAAAGGTCTAACTGTCGCTCGAGAAGCTTGAGGGCTTCTTCGACACGCATTCCAAGCAAGCGAAGTTCGAATACCGGATGGTTAGTCGGCATGCCAGAAAGGGCAGGTGCAAAATCAGAAAAGTTTGACTTAACAGTTTCTGGTTCTGCTAAATCGATTGAGATGCTTGGTTTATATTCATCTTTTGGTTTTGCAACAGGTGTAAGATCTTTTTCTTTAACTGTCATTTTTAAAGTACCGAACTGAACTGACCACATTCCCTTGCGTTCTTCTTTAATCAAAGTACCGCGGTTTCTCGAAGTGCCGGCAAGTACGTCCATGCCCGGTTCGAAAACAATTTTCTGTACCAAAGCGTTTGATTGTGAAGTGCCGTTTTGATTTGTGCTTTGGCCCGGGGAATTTTTAAGATTCTGCTTCTGTTCTGCTTTGTCGAGATTTCTTTCTTCAGCTTCAAGAATCTGTGTATGGTTTTCAATTGATTCAGTGAGGTCGTTTATAAATTCCTTTACTGCAAGAGTTTTTTCTCTTGTAATTTCACCTTCTTTAATTTCGCGAACAAGATTTTCAAGACGCTTTCGGCTGTCCTTTAAGAAGGCAAGCTCTTTTTTGTTTTCTGCAATCTTAAGATCGTGTTCACGGCGCTTGAGGTTATGCTCGCGCCAAGAAGTTTTCTGTTCCTTTAAATTTATCTTTTCTTCTTTTTCTTTGAAGGACTGAATCAGAGCGTCAGCTTCTGCATGCTTTGCGTTCAAGCCTTTGATGAGATAAGAAATGTCTGCCTGTTCTGTCTGAATGTAGCTTTTTGCTTTTGCAATTGCTTCTTCGCTTAAGCCGTTTTTCTCTGCAATTTCAAGCGCATGACTTTCGCCTGGAACTCCCATGATAAGTCTGTAAGTTGGCGAAAGAGTATCAGAGTTAAACTCAACACTTGCGTTGATGCAGGATTCCTTTGTATAACCGTAATTTTTTAATACACCGTGATGTGTTGTAACAAGAACAAATGAACCGCGTTCGATAAGAATGTCGAGGGTTGCCATTGCAATTGCAGACCCTTCCTGAGGATCAGTTCCGCTTCCGAGTTCGTCGAGAAGAACAAGTGATCTGTCAGAAGCTTTGTTGATTGCTTCTGCAATGTTTTTCATATGACCGCTGAAGGTTGAAAGACTCTGGTCAAGGGACTGTTCGTCACCGATGTCGCAGTAAATGTCTTTGAACAATGGTAAGCGTGTTCCTTCAAGGGCAGGAACCGGAAAGCCTGTCTGGTTAAGAAGGCAGAAAAGGGCGAATGTTTTTAATGTAACTGTTTTACCGCCGGTATTAGGACCTGTGATGATGAGGACATTTTTGTTTGCTGCAAATCTGATGTCGATTGGAACTGCCTTTGTGCCGAGAAGCGGGTGGCGGGCACCTAAAAGTAATGGGGCTTCTTTTGCCTTTGTGTCGTTCGGTCTTTCTTCACCGCAACTTAATGCGTAACAGCAGTTGTTTTCTGTTCCCCATTTTGCAGCAGCGCAGGTTGCATCGAGCAAAACCATTTTAGGAAGATTTTCCATAAAGGCTTCGCGGTAATCTGCAAGCTGAACTGTTGCCTGAAGTAAAATCTTTTTGATTTCTTCCTGCAGACGATATTCTTCTTCTATTAAATCGTTGTTTCTTCTTACGACATCTTCTGGTTCGATGTAAACTGTGCGTCCTGTCTGCGATACTTCGTGAACGATGCCTTTGATTGCAGAACGCTGGCTTGATTTTACTGCGAGAACCTGACGGTTTGCCCTCAGTGCCGGTACGTTAGATTCAAGGGCGCCGGCGATTGAAGAATCGATTGTGTATTTATGAATCAGAGATTCTATTTCAACCTTGATGGCCGCAATATTACGTTTAATGTCTCTGATTGTCGGTAATTCTTTTAGTTCGCCGTCAGGGTTAAGAATGCCAAAAATGATTCTTGACGCGCCTGAAAGGTCGGGCATTTGTTCTATAACAGAAGGAAGTTTTTTTAAGTTTAATTCCTGCTGGTTGGCTTTGATGCTGTCGGTGATTTTTTTCTGGCTGATGCAGAAAAGTCCGAGTGCGTAAAGTTCGTCTAAGTCTAATGAGGCGCCGGCAGTTTTAAGAATTCCGAACAGCGGAGAAATTCCCGGCCACGAGGTTAAAGGTACTGCCTTTGTTGAATTGAAAAATGTTGCCCATTCACGGCTGAGATTTTTTAAATGTTCGTATTCACTGAAATTAGTAAACGGTTCGCGGTCTAAGATTGCGGCTTTTCCGTCTTCACTTCTACAGTAGCCGGCGATTATTTCTTTAATGCGGTAATAATCTAATTCAGAAAGCGTTTTTTTATTCATAGAGCTTTTAATTATAGTAGAAAATGGAATTTTTATAAATACGCATTTTATTGCCATATATTAAAAAAAGTATTATATTTTTCCTGTCGGAATTAAGAATATCATTATGAAAAAAATAGTCAGAGTCTTATCAGTAACATTTTCAATTTTTATTCTTTCAACTTTTACAGGCTGCCGTTCAACTCAGGTTGAAGATGCTGCAGTTTGTGAAGCTTCAAAAAATGTCATTCATGATTCAAAAGATAAGGTTTTCAAAATCTATGAATACTCAGAAGCAGAGGAATTTCCTCTGGAAGGACGATACATTTTTATACGCCTTTACCAGCCTTATTATGACAATCCTTTCTGTGTTGAAAATTTTCTCAACAACTGCATTAAGTTTGTAGATGTTTCAACGGAATTTGCAAGCCATGCAGCAATTGGATTTTCCCTTGATGATAATTTTTACGGATTAACTTCAAGCAATAAAAATCATAATCTTGAAATTGAAAGCTGTACTTATGCAGGAACAAATAAATACATGCGTAAATGTAATCCATACAAGTCAGTTGAAATTACTTATGCGCTCAAGGTTACTGACGAGGAATACGAAAACGTAAAAGCAATTGTTGAAGGTTATTACAACAATCCCGAAACAAAATATGACGTCAGCCTAAATATGAAAATTGCAGGCCGCAGCATGAAACGAAAGTTCTTCTGGCCGCAGAAAGAAAAATCTTTTGCAGTACATAATGATGACAATCCGGACTCCACTTTTGAAATGAACAGATATAATTTTGTCTGCTCATCTTTCATCGCATATGTGCTTGCAAATTCAGTTCAGAGTATTCACGATTACTTTGTTGAAAACCAAATAGATTCAAATTATGTCGTTCCTTCTGATATTCAATACTTTCCTGGTATGAAAAAACTGTTCAAAACAACCTGGGTTGACTATAATATAGGAGCAAAGAATACTGCAGAAATGTATGTAGCTTTTGCGCCATATTATCATGAACAGTTATGCCAGGGGATAAATGAATAAACCAGACGACACTTTAATCAGAAATTGCATCAAAAATAACATTAAGAATTTAAACTCAGTTTTTGTTTTTCCGACACAGATTTGTGCATCGATGTGGGTTGATAAAGCGCTTGAGTTTTCAGGGAATCAATGTATTGCCCTTGAAAGATTTGTTGCCTGGGATGATTTTAAAGGTTCTTCAATCAGGAGCCAGCATCAGGATAAAAATTCGATTCCGGCAACTATGCGCGATATTTTTGCAGAAAATATTGTTCTTGCAAATTCAAAGGCTCCGTTTCTAAAAAATATAATCGTCGAGAAATTTTCAAAGTCCGCTTCAGGCTTTGCGTCGTGGATTTCGAACGTGCTTCCGTCTCTTTCAATGTGGAAAAATAATTTTGAAAAAAGCGGTGCTGACGCAGATGACGAAGATAAAGATTTTCTTGAACTTTATAACCGCTATAAAAAATTTCTTGATGACAATAATCTTTTTGATCCTGCCTGGGAAACTCCTCCGTTTAATTCAGACGGAAAAAAATATTTTATTTTCTTTCCAGAAATTTTAATGGATTACGCAGAATATAAAACTATTCTTGAATCTTCACCTGACATTGAACTGATTTCAATTCCGGAAGAAATGAAAGAAACTGTAAGTCCTTACGGTCATTTTTATTCCAATACCAGAAACGAATTGAAGGACGTGTGCCATTACCTGTGGAAGATGCACGAAGAAAAAAATATTCCCTGGAATAAAATTGCTATTTCTGTTCCTGACCTTGATACTTACGGTCCGTATCTTGCACGCGATCTTGATATTTACGAAATTCCTCATGTACAGAAAAACGGAAAGCCGCTTTCTTCAAGTGGAATCGGTTCATTGTTCTCTCAGCTTCTGGGATGTTATTCCGAAAAATTTTCGTATGATTCATTAAAGACGCTTCTTCTCAATAAAGAACTTCCATGGGTAGAACCGGAAGTTAATAACATGATGATTCAATTTGGCCGTGAAAACAACTGTATCTGCTCGTATGAATATAATGATAATCAGATTGATGTCTGGGAAGAATCCTTCAAATATCCTGTTGATTCGAAAAGCGTTGAACGTTTAATTCCTTTTTACAGAAAGCTTAAATCTGCTGTTACAAAAATTATTGAGTCAAAAACTTTTGAAGAAATAAGAACAAATTATTTTTCCTTCAGAGAAAAGTTTTTTGATTTTACAAATGATAACTTTCCTGAAGAAAATGAAAAGATTTTAAGCCGTTGTGTTTCTGAACTTGGAACTCTTATTGATCTTGAATCTGATTTTAAGCAAACAGGAATTTTCGAAATCGGTTCTCCATATTCTTTTTTCTGCAGTTATCTTGATGGAAAAATGTATGTTCCGCAGAATGCTTCGAATGGAGTGCAGGTGCTTCCTTACAGAACTGCAGGTTGTGCGCCGTTTGATGTACATGTAATTGTTGACGCAAGCCAGAGCGGTATTTCTGTCGTTTACAAGCAGCTTTCGTTCCTTCGTGATGATAAGAGAAGACGTCTTGGTTTTACCGATGATTCAAATATTACCCAGAACTTTATTCTGCTTTATGCAATGAACAGCCAGCAGGAGGTTCTTTTTAATTGCAGTGAAAAAACCATTGAAGGCTATTCATTTACAAACAGTTATCTTACTCAGCTCGATCATCGTCCCGGAAAAAATAAAAATACGGATGACTTTGCTGTTAATGATTCTTATGTCTGTGAACGTGATTCATATCTGAATAATTCAAAGGAAAATTTTCCTTTGAAACTTTATAGAGCTGAAAAAGCAGGTTTTGAAAAATGGCTTTTGATGTCAAACAAAGACGGTACGATGTCTGAAAATTCCCTTGAGTTAATTTCTGAAAAAGTGAGAAAACGTTTTGTTTCTGATGGAAAAGTTAAAGTTTCTGTAACAGATATGAAGAGTTTTTACGGCTGTCCTCGTTCGTTCCTTTTTAAGAAAGTTTATAAACTTGAGCAGAGTGACAGCGCCGCAACTCTTGTTAATCAGTACGCTATCGGTAATGTAAATCATCTTATTTTGGAATTATTCTTCAAAGAATTGAGAACGAGGAATATGGCTCTTGAATACGATGAAGCAACTGCTTCAATTCCTGAACTTCATAAAAAAATTCTCGTAGAAAGTGTTTATAACGGAATCCTTCAGAGTGAATACAGTCATCTTTCAAAGCAGCTGTTCCTTACGACAAGAACGGCTATTGAAACTTCAATTATTGATTCTGTAACAGTGCTGTCTCAAAACTTTAACGGCTACAAAGTATTCCAGGTTGAAGAAACATATGAGCTTCATAACGAAGAGAAAAAATATTTCTTTAAATCAAAAGTTGACTGTCTTCTTTCTTCTCCTGATGGTGAACTTGCCTTGATTGACTTTAAGACAACAGAAAATTCTGTACCGAAAAATCTGTACTGGGACGGAGAAGAAAGCGTTCCTGATTTTCAGCTTCCTGTCTATAAATATGTTCTTGAAAATCAGGATAAGCCGCTTAAAATTGATGCCTGCTGTTTCTATTCAATCCGTGAATGTGGACTTAAAATTGCATATTCAAAAATTGAAAATATTCAGCCAACGAGAAAATCTGATTTTAATGAAAAATTTGAAATGACAACAGGCAGATGTCTTTCTCTTGCAGAAGATTATGCAGAATATGTACTGAATATGGATTTTTCACCTTCAATTATTAATCTTGATCCGTCAGACTGTACTTCGTGCGAATTTAAAAGTGTTTGTCGAAGGACTTTTGCAGTAAGTCCATGCAGAGATTAGGTGAGGTTTGTAGTATGAGTAAGCTTGAAAATAAAGAAGAAAAAAAAGAAGAACTTGATAGTGCACAGCAGGGTGCTGTTGATATCAGAATAAATGCTGTTGTAAGTGCCGGTGCCGGTTCTGGAAAAACAAAGGTATTGTCAAAACGATTTACCGACATTTTGCTCAAGGATAAAACCTGCAAGGTTGAGCAGATTCTTACACTTACGTTTACCAAAAAAGCAACAGTAGAAATGACAGGTCGCATTTACGGAGAACTTTCTAAAACCTGTCCTGACAAAGCAAAAGATTTCTATAAAGCAAATATTAAGACACTCGACAGTTACTGTTCAATGGTTGCCAGACAGGGCTCTCGTTTTTACGGAATCAGTCCTGACTTTACGATTGATGATGAACTTATAAAAAGAAAGATTAACGCACTTGCTTTGCCTTTTATTCTCAAGAACAGAGATAATGCGGCAATTAAGGCACTTGTTGCGACAAAAGATTTTGCAGAAATTGCATCTCAGCTTTTTGTAAATACAATCTTTGAAGCTTCAAGTGTTGCAGAAAAAATTGATTTTGCTTCAACTCTCGAGAAACAGTACAAACTTGTTTCGGAGGAATGGATTAATACCTGTGAAGCTCTTGAAGATAAGCTTTCGATGGTTCGAAACGGACTTGCTGCTTATGAAGGAAATAAAAGTAAATACATTTCGGCAATGGAAGAAGTTCTTGCCACAGAACATGAAGAAATTCCTGTGATTGATTTTTTAAATCCTGATACAGAACAGAAAAGAAAATACATTGAATTTTATAAATCAGTTGCACAGGTCAGCCAGAAGGGAACCAATTCAAAATCTGATTGCGTAAAAATTCCTCACAATGAAATAAAAGTCGAACTTGAAAAGCTTCTTGCTCTCGAGAATTATATTTATGGCTCAAAAATTGTAAAGGAACTTGTTCCGCTTCTTGAAGAATTTCAGCAGGTAGTAAATGAAACTAAACGCAGCACAGGAATCCTTACATATAAAGATGTTTCTTCTTTAGCAATCCGCATTCTTATTGATCATCCTGAAATCAGAAATCTTGAGAAAGAAAAATACCGCTACATCATGATTGATGAATTTCAGGATAACAATTCAATGCAGCGTGATCTTCTTTTTCTTCTTGCAGAAAAAAAAGACAGGGTAGAAAAATCAGTTCCATCGGTTAATGAACTTGAAAAAGAAAAACTGTTTTTTGTTGGAGATGAAAAACAGAGTATCTATAAATTCCGTGGTGCTGATGTAAGCGTATTCCGTGGGCTAGCAAAAGATTTCGAAGAAGGAAACCGTGAACTTAAAACAAATTACCGTTCAAATCCTTCATTGATTGCCGCATTCAACAGTATTTTCGGCGGAACAAAATTCCCACCGGAGAATAATGATGATGAACTTTCTCCATGCGTGTTCTATACTGAAAAAGATGCAGAAGAAAAAACTGCTCTTAAAGATAAAGTTCCTGATTATGAAGCAGTTTATCATAACGTAGAAATTCCTGAGTTCAAACTTGAAGAACTTACTAAAAAAAATAAAAAAGATTTTTTCAGACAGCGTGTTCATTTTGCAGTTTACAATTCTGATGAAGAAGCTAAGCCTGAAAATTTTAATCCTGATCAGAGTGAGTGCTACTGGGTTGTAGGTAAAATAAAACAGCTTATGGCAGAAAAAGGATATAAGCCTTCGCAGATGGCAATCCTTTTTAAGACTTATTCACAGCTTCCTGTTTATGAAAAAATTCTTCTTAACGAAGGAATTCCTTATGTAACAGAAACTGTAAAAGGATTTTTTGCTGATGGTCCTGTAAATGACATTATGTCTCTTCTTCGCCTTCAGGCTTATCCTTGTGATAATCTTTCATATGCGAATATTCTCCGTTCGCCTTTTGTTAATCTAACTGATTCAGAAATGAAGGCTGTGATTGCTTTGTACACTGATCAGAAAAATCTTTTTGATATTAATCCTGAAAATGTTCTTTCTCAGGAAAGTCTTAAACGCTACAACACTTGTAAGGCTATAAATGACTCTTTGAAGATAAAGGTTAAAACAGAAAGTCTTGCAGAAATAATTTCGTATCTCTGGTATGAAACAGGATACAGATACGAAACTGTCTGGAACCAGACTGTGTTCATGTATGCTTCTTCATACGATAGACTTTTTGAACTTGCCCGTCAGGCTGATCTTGACGAAGTCGGGCTTTCTGAATTTGTTGATTCAATTGACGACTATCAGTCTGAAAGCGAAAAGCTTGACGGAATGGAAATTCCTCTTGAGTCATCAGAGGGCGTTCATATGATGTCGATTCACAAAAGTAAAGGTCTTGAATTTCCTGTTGTATTTGTTTGTGGTACCGGACATCCTGGAAAGCGAGATTCCAATTCCAGCATTTCTTATTATTCAAAGGAATTTGGAATTACAATCAATACTCCTCCAAGCCCTCTTGCAAACGGAAAATCAAATTTCTTTTACGAAATGCAGAAGGAACTTGCACTTGATATGACATGTGCAGAACTTCGCCGCGTTGCATATGTTGCTTTAACCCGTGCAGAAGATGAAGTTTACATCACTGGTTCATATAAGTTCTCGAACTTTGAAAAAAATGATTTTACTCCAGACGGTAACAAACGCGCCGAAAGTATTCTCGAAGTTCTCCTGCCTTCAATTAATCAGTTTAAGGCTGCGGATGAAATGCCTGCCGCTGAAGGTAAGCCGACACCTGAAGGTAAAACAAACACTGAAGGTAAGCCGACACTTGAAGGTAAAACAAACACTGATACTAAGCCGACCTACAGGTTTGACGATAGGCGACAGGATGAATGTCCTTTCACATTTGAAGTAATTCCTCCAAAAGCAAAAGCCGACACTGATTCTCAATTCGTAAAAAGATCAGAAATTGTTTCTAAACTTTCAGAGGAATATGAAAAAGCAGAAGTGATAGTAAAATCAGAACCGGAATCGATTTATGTAAGCCCAAGTCATCTTCATTCAGAAGATGAAGAAACTGCTTCTTACAAAACAAGTGGTATTAATGTCGATAAGAAAATCCCGTTCTATGAAATTGACGAGCTTGTAAAATCATCAATTCCGAAAACTGGTTTTGAACCTGAATTTACTTATGCAAATTTCGGTACTATTGCGCATGCCAATATGGAATGTGCTTTAAAAAAAGAACCGCCTGCTGTTCTTAACAGGGAACTGACCGGACTTCGCGGGGATGAGAAAAAACTTCAGAAGGTTGAAGAAATCTGTAAGGCAATGCAGGCTGCATTCCTTGAATCAGAAACTGGAAAAGCCGCAATGGCTTCGATTGACGCAGGAAAATTCTACCGTTGTGAATATTCGTTTAAGAGTCTTGTTAATTCAAAAATCGTGAACGGTCAGATTGACCTTTTATTCGAAAACGCTGATGGGTCAGGCTATACGATTGTCGATTATAAAACTAACCGTCAGATTGACCCGAAGATTTATCACGGCCAGCTTTCGTGTTACCGCGATGCAATTGCAAAAATGTTGGGGGTAGAAGAAAAAGAAATCAAATGTGTTCTTTACTATCTTCGTTACGGTAAAGCAGAAGACATTACCGCCGATTGTAATTTTTCAAAAATCGGTTTGTAGCAAAAAAAAGAACGATGTTTTGAATTGTTAAGTTCACTTCAAAACATCGTTCTTTTTTTTACTCAGTTGAAATATTATACACGGTGCATTGCACTGAATACTTTTTCACTCATGATGTTGATTTCAACACCCATGTCTGTACCAGTTTTATTCATATGATCTCTAAGCTGATCGATTGTGATGTCTGATGATTCAAGACTAACCATCATCATCATTACGAAATTCCCTGAAAGAATTGTCTGTGTAATATCTACAACGTTAATAGAGTGTTCTGCAAGGAATGCAGTCACTTTTGCAATAATACCAACTTTATCTGATCCAACAACAGTAATAATAGCGTTCATAATAACTAATTTTAGTATATTTCAAAAATACTTGCAATCAGTTTACGGGAGTATTAAAATCACATTATGGGAAATAAATTCAAAATCAATATTCGTGTCAGCTACAATTCTCCGGTAATCCTTACATATTGTCTTTTATGTACTTTGATTCTCATTCTTGATACCTGTTTCAAAAGTGCAAATATTATTTCAAACGTATTTACTGTTCCCGGAAATTTCCGTTCTGCAGAACCATTTTTGCCGTTTGATTTTTCTGCTGCCCTTGATTATTTAAAACTTTTCACTCATGTTTTCGGTCATGCAAGCTGGGAACATCTTGCCGGCAATATGGCCTTTATTCTTCTGATCGGACCGCTTCTCGAGGAACGTTACGGTTCTCTGAGCATTGCGCTTATGATTCTCATTACTGCTTTTGTAACCGGAATCCTTAACGCCTGTCTTATTCCTGTTCCTTTGCTCGGCGCAAGTGGCGTTGCATTTATGCTCATCATTCTTTCATCGTTCACAAGTATTTCTAAAAATGAAATTCCACTGTCCTTCATTTTTGTCTTTGTGCTTTTTCTCGGTTCAGAAATTTTCATTAAAAAAGAAGCTTCGAATATCAGCGTGATTGCTCATGTCGCAGGAGGCTTGTGCGGAAGCATGTTTGGATTTCTTGTTGCACCAAAAAAATCAAAGCCTTCAAAAGAACCCCGTCAGAAGAAAAAACGCCATAGCTCAGATCCGATGGATAATATAGAAGAGATTTCCGGAGGAATTAAACCTGCACCTACAAAGAAAGAAGAAGAAGGCGAAATTGTTCTTGGAACAATTGAACTTTAATTGACATTTAGGAAATTAAAAAGATACTATATACTAACTATTTTTTCACGAGGTAGAAAATGAAAAGCGATAACGCAAAAAAAGGTGTTGCACGCGCACCACACCGCTCACTTTATTACGCATCAGGATACACTGATGAAGAATTAGCTCAGCCAATGGTTGGTATCATTTGTGCTAAAAACGAACTTATTCCTGGCCACATTGAACTTGACCGCATTTCAGAAGCTGTAAAAGCCGGCGTACGTATGGCTGGCGGTACTCCAGTTGAATTCCCTGCTATCGGTGTTTGTGACGGTATCGCTATGGGACACGAAGGAATGAAATATTCCCTCGTAACTCGCGAATTGATTGCTGATTCAGTTGAATGTGTTGCAAAGGCTCACCAGTTTGACGCTCTTGTAATGATTCCTAACTGTGACAAAATCGTTCCAGGTATGCTGATGGCTGCAGCTCGTCTCAACCTTCCAACAGTATTTGTATCTGGCGGTCCAATGATGCCAGGTCACCTTGCAGGAAACGATCCGTCAAATCCTTATTCAGGAAAAAATCTTTCTCTTACAGATATGTTCGAAGCTGTCGGCGGTCTTGCTGTTGGTAAAGTAACAGAAGAGCAGCTTAAAGAAATGGAACACAGAGCATGCCCAGGTTGTGGTGCCTGTTCGGGAATGTTCACAGCTAACTCAATGAACTGTCTTACAGAAGTTTTGGGTCTCGGCCTTCCAGGAAACGGAACAATCCCAGCCGTAACTGGTGAACGCATTGCACTTGCAAAACATGCGGGTATGGCAGTTATGAATCTTTACAACAAAGGAATTACTGCTCGCCAGATGATGACTGCAGAAAACTTCAGAAACGGTCTTGCAGCAGACATGGCTCTCGGCTGTTCTTCAAACACAATGCTTCACTTACCGGCAATCGCTCACGAAGCAGGAATCGACATCGACCTTCACGAAGTAAACGAAATCTCAAACAGAACTCCAAACCTCTGTCACCTCGCTCCAGCAGGCCACACATTTATGTGTGAACTTGATGATGCCGGCGGTGTACAGGCAGTTCTCGCAGAACTTGCAAAGAAAAATCTCATCAATACTTCTTTGATTACTGCAACTGGTAAAACAATCGCAGAAAATATTGCAGGCGTTAAAAACCGCAATCCAGAAGTTCTTCGTCCGATTGAAAATCCATTCAGCGACAACGGTGGTATCGCAATCCTTTTCGGAAACCTTGCTCCAAACGGAACAGTTGTAAAACGTTCAGCTTGTGCAAAAGAATTGATGCTCCACACAGGTCCTGCTCGTGTATTCAATGATGAATCAGAAGCAATGGAAGCTGTTCAGAAAGCTCAGATTAAAGCAGGTGACGTTGTTGTTATCCGTTACGAAGGTCCAAAAGGCGGTCCTGGTATGCGCGAAATGCTCGCAGTTACTGCAGCTCTTGCAGGTCAGGGACTTGATAAAGAAGTTGCCCTCATTACAGACGGACGTTTCTCTGGTGCAACTCGCGGTGCTTCTCTCGGACACTGTTCTCCAGAAGCTGCTGTAGGAGGCCCAATCGCTCTCGTTGAAGAAGGTGACATGATTACTCTTGATATCAACAACTATAAGATTCACCTTGATGTAAGCGATGAAGTTCTTGCAGAACGAAAAGCAAAATGGGTATGTCCTGAACCAAAAGTTAAGGAAGGTTACCTTGCTCGCTATGCTAAGCTTGTATCTTCTGCAGACAAAGGTGCAATTCTTCAGTAATTCATCAAAAATTTAAAAAATCAGAATTTTCTTAAAAACGGAATCTAAAAACGGATTCCGTTTTTTTTATACTTTTATATTTTTGCTATATGTAATAACATAAGAAATTGAGAGGTAAGTTGTGCTTAATTCAATAGTTAAACTTTTTCAGGCGCTCAATTCCAATAAGAGTTCCAGTGAAATTGCTCATGCATGTTGTATGGGTGTTATGCTCGGATTTATGCCAAAGAATAACGCCTTCTGGTATATTATTTTCTTTTTCTTTATGTTCGTAAGAATTAACAAAGGAACATATCTTGTAATTACAGCTCTTGTATCCTTGTTTGCATGGATGCTCGACCCAATGTTTAATTCCATCGGATATTTTGTTTTGACATATCCTCCACTGGAAGGTTTTTTCAGCTGGCTTTTTGATGTTCCTTTTGTAGGATTTACAAGATTTAATAATACAATTGTTATGGGCTCTTTTGTTTTTTCAATGCTGCTGTATATTCCGATTTTTGTATTGATTAAAATTCTTGTAAAACTGTGGCGCAAAAAAATTGCAATCAAATTCGGGGATAGCGCAATCGTAAAATTTTTCCAGAAAATTCCTCTTATCAGAAAAATTATCGAAGTTAAATCGGAGATTGATCTATGAGAAATAGTGCTGAAAATACAGAAGTTAAGAAAACAGATAAACATACAAAAAAAACTGCAGAAACTAAAGTGAAAAATCAGACTGCAGAAAATCAGAATGATGAAGCTCAGAATGACGAAGCTTTGCTCGACGAAGAAGATAAAAAACTTCCTAAGCTTGTTCCTGCATCAAAGCTTCCAAAAAATCTGAAGAAGCAGTATACAAAAAAGAAGCTCGATAAATTCCTTAAGAAAATTTACATCACAAAAGACAGAGCGATTGTTGAAGAATTATTTGTCCCTGTAAAAGACAAGGACGACTTGTATCATATTCCTCAGGACTTTGTAATTCCACGCGCAAAATTCAGCCGTGTAAAAAAAATCGGAAAAGATGTTGCATCGCAGAAACTGTCGATCAAGTTCGTACCTTTGACTGCGACTGTAATTGCAATCGCAGTTGTCCTTATGCTCATCTTTGCATTCAAGAACTTTGTTGTAAAATGGCTTTTGACTCAAGGAATGCAGAAAGCGTTCGGCGCAAAGACTGATATTGCCTATGTTGATGTAGACCTTTTCGGTGCAAAAATCAGTGTTAGAAATCTTGATCAGGGATACAGAAATGATCCATGGAAGAATCTCTTTGAGCTTGATGAATTTACACTCGACTTTAATCTTACAGAACTTCTCCGCGGAAAAATTGACATTCAGAATGTTGCAGTAGAAGGAATCAACGTAATGACTCCACGTACAACTTCTGCTGAACTTCCTAAAGCAGCAAGCGGAAAAGACGGTTCGATTCCAGAGTTCTTTAACGAAAGAGCTCAGATTGCTGAACAGGCTGCCAAAGAAGAACTTCAGAAACTGTTCGATCAGTTCAATCCGGAGAACATGCTCAAGAATCTTGAGAGCCAGCTTGAAAGCCCTAAGGTTGCAAAAGAGGTTTACGAAACAGGTGATGCGCTTGTAAAAAAATGGCAGGCAAAACCTGAAGAAATGCAGAAAGAAATCCAGGAGTTCTCAAACAAGACAAATGAAATCATGAATGCTGACTGGTCTAATATGAACGATCCTGTAACTATCAAAAATAATATTACAAAGATTGACAGTGCTATTAAATACGGACAGAAAATCGTTGATGAAACAAAAAAAGTTGTTGATGAAGTTAAGTCTGATTCAAAGACAATCAAGGTTGCTTCTGAAAAAATAAAGAAAGCTCTCGATCACGATACAAAATTTGTAAACACAGAAGTTAAGAAAATTACAAGCTTCAAAATGGAAGACGGTATTAAGCTGATTTCAGGACCAATCAATACCATTGTTTATAAAACAGCCGGAAAATATTATCCGTACATAATGCAGCTTGTAAGCCTTTCAAAGCAGTCTAAATCTTCTTCAAGCGGAAGTCAGGCTGAAAAAGTTAAGGCATCTGAAAAATCTCAAGGTCATGAACGTCTTGCAGGTGTTGATGTTTACTATAAGAGAAATAATGTTCCGAAATTCCTTCTTGAACGTTTATCTTGTTCAGGTGTTAACTGGTCAGGACTTGCAACAGAAATCAGTTCAGATATGGACGTTCGCGGAAAGCCTGCATTTGCAGAAGCAAAAATGTTTATCGAAGGACAGAATCATAAAGGCAATATCACTGTTGATGCAAGAACATTAACAGATCAGCCACTTGTAACTGTCAACTATGAAGGTGACAATTATCCGATTGCTTTCGAAGTTCCAGAATTTGCAATGTCTTCAAAATCAGAAATTACAGGACGCGGAACTATTAACGATAAAGGCGATGTAACACTCGGTGCCGGATTAAATCTTAAAGGAATGAAATTCCAGACTCAGAAATTTGAACCTGAATACGCATATAATATTTATACCCGTGCACTTGATAAATTGACAGAAATGTCACTTGATGTTGAATTGTTCTTTAACAGTGATCAGACATTTGATATGAAGCTTACAAGTGATGCAGATAAAAAGTTTGCACAGATTCTTAAAGAACTTATCAATGAAGAAATTCAGTCGATCATCAAGCAGGCAACTGGCAAACTCAATGAACTTATTCAGGAACAGACAAAAGATGCAAATCTTAAGATTGAAGAATTCATTGATATCGAAAACGGAATTAACGCAGAAAGTATTAAGCTTGATAAAATTCATAAACTTCTCGAAGAAAAGAAAGCCGAACTTACAAAAAAAATCTCACAACAGGCTAAGTCATCAATCGGCGGAGCATTGGGAGAACAGACTGGCGGTGCTTTAGGAAATATTTTTGGCGGCGACAAAATTTCAAACCCATTAGGCAATGTATTAAAAGGTTTATAATAATACAAAACGATAAATAAAAGTATAAGAATATAAAGGAATAAAAAATGAACGAATTAAAAGCAGCATTACTTGGCGCACTTCAGGGACTCACAGAATTTTTACCAGTCTCTTCGTCAGGTCATCTTGAAATTGCAAAGAAACTTTTTAATCTGGAATCAGTTCCAAAACTGTTTGATGTAATTCTTCATCTTGCAACCTTGCTTGCAGTCGTAATTTACTTCCGTAAACAAATTGCAGAATTCTTTCAGGTTTTATTCCGCTGGATTTTCAGAAAACCTGCACCAGAAAAATCAATGACACAAGATGGTTTGTGTTCAACAGAAGAAGCCGGAAGAAGAACAATCATTGCAGTAATCATCACAACTTTCATTACTGCAGTTTTAGGTTTTGCCGGCGAAAAATTAATTCCAGATGTACCATTGATGTTTGTATTTATCGGATTTTTTATTACATCAATTCTTCTTGTTGCGTCAGGCTTTGTATCAAGAGCACAGCTTAAAAAAGCACCTGAAGAAACAAAAGAATATAAAGGTATTACAATTCTTCAGTCTGTAGTTGTAGGAGTCTTCCAGGGAATCGGAACTCTTCCTGGAATTTCAAGATCTGGTTCTACAATTTCGGGTTCTCTTTTTACTGGTGTCGACAGAAAACGTGCCGGTGAATATTCTTTTATCGTTTCGATTCCTGCAATCCTTGGAGCGTTCATTCTTGAGATGAAGGATTTGAAAGGTGTAAAAGAAGCTGTAGGTACACTTCCTTTGATTATCGGTTTTGTTTCTGCCTTCATGGTTGGTTATCTTGCACTTGCATTCCTGATGAAGCTTATCAAAAAAGGAAAGCTCGAATGGTTCGCTGTATATCTTGTTCTCGCAGGAATTCTCGGGCTCATTTTCCTCTGCTAGTACTTACAAGGTAAACGTTTATGGAACAGGTATTTGAAAGTCTTAAAGAAGTAGAAAAGAAAATCGGCATTTTTTTATCTGATGATGAAAACGCTGCAGAGACAATTATGATTGAGAATGCAGCGATGGCTCTTGAGACCGAAGTAAAAAATGCCTGTTCTAAAAAAAATGATGTTGTCACAGTCCTGTGCGGAAGTGGCAACAACGGTGCAGACGGTTACACCTTGTGCCGCCGCCTTTGCGGTTTCTGTAAAATCAATGTTGTCAAAATCCAGGAACCAAAATCTTTTCACTGCATCCAGTCTTTTTCAAATCTTAAAAAAGTTTTTGAAAACTCAAATACCGACATCAGCTTTTATGAACTTGCACTTATGCAGGGAAATACGTCTGTAGAAAAAGTAGTAAAACATTCAGATGTAATCGTAGACTGTATTTTCGGTACAGGCTTTCATGGCGTTGTGGATTTGCAGGTACAGAAACTTTTTTCAGTAATCAATAATTCAAAAGCTTACAGAATTGCCTGCGATATTCCTTCGGGACTTGATTCGAAGGGAGAAAATATTTCAAGTCTGTCTATTGAAGAAAAAAATAATTTTGTATTTTTTGCTGATAAGACTGTTTCGATGGGCGCTCATAAAGTCGGATTGTTTTCTGATGCAGCTAAAGACTGTATCGGAAAAATTACTTCAGCTCCAATCGGCGTATCTGACGAATTATTTTACCAGAAGGCAGAAGAAGTTTTTCCTGACAGAAAAATATTCCTTCTAAAAAAGAGTGATTTAAAATCTCCAGAAAGAAAAGAACAGAATTCTCACAAAGGAAAATACGGTCACGTCTGCGTAATTGCAGGAAACAAAGCAGGTGCCGGAATTATTGCTGCTTCAAGTGCCTTCAAATGTGGCGCAGGACTTTCATCACTTCTTGTAAATGACGGACTCAATTTTGAAAACTTCAAGATTCCTGTAAGCATAATGACTTGTGATTCAATTCCTGATAATGCAAATTCTTTCGTTATCGGACCGGGCTTCGGACGCGAAAATGATATTGAAAAATATTTTGATTTCATAAAAGAAAAATTATCTTGCGCTCAGAAATCTGTTGTGCTTGATGCGGACAGTTTTTATTACAGACAGACTGTAGACTTTATTGAAGAAAATGAAAAAGCTTCAAACCCGTTAAAGCTCGTGCTTACGCCGCATCCAAAAGAATTTTCAATTCTGTTAAAGCTCTCAGGCTTTGTTGAACCTTCAGTAAAAGAGACTTGTGACAAACGTCTTGAATTTGTTCGTTGCTTCTGCAGTAAATACAAAAATACAGTGCTTGTATTAAAAGGCGCAAATACCTTTATCGGCTGCGGCAAAGATGTTTATATCTCAACAGCGGGTTCCTGTGCCCTTGCTAAAGGCGGTTCAGGCGATGTTCTTGCCGGAATTACTGCAGGACTTCTTGCACAGAAATACGAAGCTAAAGATGCAGCAGTTACCGCCGTTTTAATGCATGTGCAGGCTGCATCAAAGGTTGAAAAAAATTATTCTTTAACTCCAGAACTTCTCATCGAAAAACTTTAACGTCGCTCTTATTTTTTTAACATGTACTGATGGTAAAAATTTAATGCAACTGCCATAAGTGCGTGCGGATATTCAGGACTTCCCATTTTTTCGATTACTTCTTTTTTAGGAATGCGAAGGTAATTTACATACTCATCGCTGTCGAGGTCCTGAGTGCCGGTTGAAGTCATATTCTTTGCAAGAAAAAAATGCATGTGATTTGAGAAAAGTGCAGGGTTAGGACTTACGGTTCCAAGATACACCAGATCGTCAGTTTCATAACCGGTTTCTTCTTTGAGTTCCCGGCGGGCTGCTTCAACCGGTTCTTCGCCGTCATCAATTACTCCGCCCGGAAATTCAATGCTCAGACACGAAGAACCGTGCCGCCACTGTTTAACCATAAGAAAATCATCACCAATTTCTGGAATTACTGCGCACCAGTCACGGGCTTCCATTACGATGTAATTTCCAGAGTCTTCTTTCGGTGAAATGCTTGTTATTTCAAGAACTTTTAAAACCGGAGTTTTTAAAAGTTCCTTTCGTGACTGTTCTTTCCATATCAGATCTTTATCTTTCATAAGTTACCTCCGGTTTTTTGAAATTTCCCTTAAAAAAATTTTTGACAGATTGGGAAAAGGCTTTATAATTAAGTTTAGCAGACAAAATGTTTTCTAACAAGAAAACCTGTTCTGAAATTAAAAATATTGATTTTATGGAGGCAATATGGCAATAATTACTATCTCAAGACAAGTTGCGGCTTTAGGTGATGAAGTTGCTTTAGCCGTTGCTAAAAAACTTAATTATAAATTTGTTGACCGCAAGGAAATTGAAAAGCGCATTGTGGATCTAGGATTTCCGGAATCAAAACTTTCAAAATATGATGAAAGAAAACCAGGCTTTTTTGCTTCACTTGCAAAAGACCGCGATGAATATATGGATTATCTTGCAACTGCAGTAATTGAAGCTGCAGCAGAAGGAAATACTGTTTTAATCGGACGCGGTTCTCATGTAATTCTTGAAACTCTTCCAAACCTTGTTTCTATCAGACTTGTTGCAAAAGAAGAAATCCGCATCGAACGTCTTAAAAAAGAATTTGGCTGGAACGATAAGCAGGCTAAACAGCGCATTGATGAAAGTCATAACAACAGACTTGGATTTCACAAGAGTTTCTTTAACCGCGAAAATGATGACGCAGAAGATTACAATGTTGTAATCAATACAGGTATTCTCGGCGTTGAAGAAGCCTCTGATGTAATTGTTGCTGCAACTAAGTCTCTTATTACACCAGAAAAAGAAAAGAACAGTGCAGATAAAATCAAATGTCTTCTCATTGCTCAGAATCTTGTTAATACTCTTGTTTTCAAATATAAGCTGAACATTAACTTTCTTCACGCGGTTGCTGAAGGAAATACAGTTACCCTTCAGGGCGTTGCCGATTCCAGCGCAATCGTAGAAAAAGCAATTGTTCTTTCTCAGAAGGAATTGTCTGACTTTAAGATTAAATCTGCAATCAGTGTTGTTCAGGATTTTAAGGCTTATCCATAATGACTTTTCCTTTTTCACTTACAGCAGCGGCTTTCTCATTTTTTGCAGGAACTGCCGTTGCTGCAATTGTTTATTTTGTTCTCTGCCTGATTTTAAAAAAATCAATTAAAGGAATAAAGATTTCGCTGTTCATTGCTTCGCTTGCAATGCTTACTGGTGTATTTGCCTGTTATCTTGTTTTCTTTCGCGAAACAGATTTTGGTCAGTTAAAAAGTGCAGACTGGATTTTTGCTGCAAGTATTTTTACTGCAGGAATTCTTTTTCTTGTTTTTACAAGATGGTTTGTGCTGATTGCAGTTCCTGCTTATCTGATATTTTCATTCCTTGCATATCTCTCGCTTAATTCCCTTTATCCGAGAAAATCCTTTTTTGATTATAAAGCCGAGACTGAACAGAACAGAACGGTTGTGATTGAATGCCACGAGGTTAATCCATATCTTCTTCTTCCAATGCCGCGAATCTGGTATAAAATCAAGACAGATGGATCAATCAGCGTAAATCCATTGTACTCGTTTATGAACAGAACTTTGTTTACAGACACTCATGATGTTGAACTTGAAATTCCCCGCCAGAAATATTATCCGGTGCAGTACAAACTTAACATCAAGTGCTCTGCCACAAATCTTGAAGTAAAAGCCGAAAGTGTAAACTGACCCTAATCAGACTGACTTAAACTTTTATTGCGAGATAAAGATGATTTTAATCAATTGACTTTTATTTCAAGACAAATATAATTTAGCTATGAAATTATCAAATAAGTTTACATTAGTCAGAATTATTTTTGCACCAGTATTTTTACTGCTGTTTTTCCTTCCGGGATATATCAATAATCCATTATTTACACAGATTACAGGCTGGGCATTTCTCCCGCTGATGGGGTTTGCGGAATTTACAGATTTTCTTGACGGATACTCTGCCCGAAAAAATAACGAAGTCAGCGATTTCGGAAAGCTCTTTGATCCGTTTGCCGACATTTTCCTTCATATCACAATTCTGGCTGCGTTTACAGTTGCCGGTCCTTTTAATTTCATCTGTCTTATGCTTATCATTTACCGGGAATTTACGATGAACTTTTTGCGTATGGTAGCAACCAAAAAGGGCGTTGCAATTGCGGCACGTAAAGGCGGAAAATTCAAGACATGTCTTTATATCTTTACAGGCTTTGTAATGCTTATCTGCCTTTGTGCAGAAAGAATAGGCTGTCCGTTCCCGGCTGATATTTTAAGCGGAATTAACATTGCTGTTCAGGTATTGAGCTGGCTTTGTGTGGCTGCCGCATACATTTCTTTTATTGATTATCTTAAAAACTTCGGATCAATGTTAAAAGATGAAATGTAGGTTATTTTTAGTGAAATTCTGATCAAAATTCATTTTTTTAGTTACAAGAGGGTTGAAAAGCTCTATTTTCTTCCCTTTTTTTTCTTGCAAGATAATAAAAGTAATTTTATAATAATAGTTACCGATAATTCATATAATTAATAATTTTTTATGGTAGGAAAAAACCTGCATTGAGGTTAATTTATGGAAGAAAAAAAGATAAAGAAAAGACTTGTAGTAGCTACTATTGGAATCATTGGTTCTGTAATTATTGTTGCATTCTGTCTTCTTGCACTTTTATCAGTAAAAAGAGCTCGCTCTATAATCGTTAACGATACAACAGAAAATGTTGAGTTGATTTCGAAAGGTTATGCTGATGCAGTTTCATACTGGATTATGAGAGGTGTTGAAGCGCTTGATGCTTACAGCAACAGTGATGTTGTTTACAATCATGCTTCTTCGCAGGAAATCGGAAAATGGCTTACAACAACAACTGGACGCCGTTACAAAGACTTCGATTACGTCCTCTTCATTGATGCAGATGGTAACAGTTTCTACGATTCTGGCAAAACAGGAAATCACTCAGACCGTGCCTACTATAAAAAAATTAAATCTGGTGCTTCAAAATGGACAATTGAAAATCCTACACTTGCAAAGGCAACCGGAAAAGTTTCTGTAATGGTTGTAAAAGGCGCATACGACAAAGACGGCAAGCTCGTCGGAATGTTCGTAGGTGTTCACGCACTTAAATTCATCCAGGATGAAATTTCTTCACTTAAACTTGGTGATCAGGGATTTGCATTCCTTCTTGACGGAAACGGTGTTGTAGTAAGTCATAAAGATCCTTCGTTCGCAATTGAAAAAAACTTCGTAACAGACAAAGAGTTCCCACAAGACCTTCGCGATATTGCTTCAAAGATGATCGCTGGAGAAGCTTCATCTGGTTACGCTTACAAAGGAACTCCAGACCAGATGTTCCTTGCTTATGAACCTGTAAAGAATACTCCATGGTCAATTGCATTCTGTGTTCCTGAGGCTCAGCTCCATCAGTCAGCAAATGATCTTCGCTCAACATTAATTGTTGGTAACGTTTTAATCGGGGTGATAATTCTTGTTGTAATGGCAGTTATGCTTACAGTTTCATTAAAGCCATTGGCAGTAGTTGTTAAAATAATTGAGGGTATTGCTTCTGGTAATGCTGACTTGACCCGTCGTATTGAAGTAACTCATAATAACGAAATCGGTCAGGTAGTAAACGGATTCAATGCATTCGTTAAGAAGATTCAGGATATTATCATTAAGATTAAGGAATCTAAAGTTAACCTCGATTCTATTGATTCTGACCTTAGGGCTGCAGTAGAAGATACAGAAAGTTCTATTACACAGATTCTTGCAAATATCGAAAGCGTTAAAGCTGGAATTACAAAAGAAAATGCTTCTGTTCAGGGAACAGTAAGTGCAATTACAGAAATTGCTTCTAACATTCAGTCTCTTGAAAGAATGATTGAAAATCAGGCAAGTGGTGTAACACAGGCCAGTGCAGCAATTGAAGAAATGATCGGCAACATTGGTTCAGTTAATACATCTGTAGAAAAGATGGCTAACTCATTCGAAGAACTTCAGGCTAATGCAACATCTGGTGCTCAGAAACAGCAGACTGTAAATGAACGCATTGAACAGATTGAAAGTCAGTCAGTAATGCTCCAGGAAGCAAACGCTGCTATTGCGGCTATCGCAGAACAGACAAACCTTCTTGCTATGAACGCTGCAATCGAAGCTGCCCATGCCGGTGAAGCTGGTAAAGGATTCTCAGTTGTTGCTGACGAAATCCGTAAGCTTTCTGAAACATCTCAGACTCAGTCACGAACAATCGGTGATCAGCTTAATAAGATTAAAGAACAGATTGGTGATGTAGTAACTTCATCTGCTGAAAGTTCTGCAGCATTCCAGGCAGTATCAACAAATATCGAATCAACTGATGAACTTGTACGCCAGATTCGTTCTGCAATGCAGGAACAGCAGGAAGGTTCTAAACAGGTACTTGAAGCTCTCCAGTCAATGAGTGATACAACTCAGCAGGTACGCGAAGCTTCAATTGAAATGTCATCTGGATCTCAGTCAATTCTTCACGAAATTGGAATTCTTAAAGATTACTCAGATGAAATGGAAACTAATATGATGGAAATGGATGCCGGTGCTAAGAAGATCAACGAAACTGGAGTTGCTCTCCACGATCTTTCAACAACAATGCGCGATGCCATTTCTGGAATTGGTGATCAGATCGATCAGTTCAAGGTTTAATAAGGTTTATTAAAAACAAAACTAGTAAAAATCAACTTGTTGATTAATTGATAAATATGTCTGGTCAAGGCGCGCTTACGCTCAAGGTCTTGATTCAGCCGTTTTGAGGGTGTCTGACAATCATACACCCTCAATTATAAAAAATGGCCGTTATGGTATAAATCATAACGGCCATTTTTTTTGACTCTTCATCAATAAGTGTGAGAGAAAAAGTTATATAAATCTAAGAAATAC
>JAEDED010000031.1 GCA_016293495.1 Treponema sp.
ATATTATTTTTTATGAATTATTATTGACAAGGCGGGGCCTTATATGTGTTAGGTTTTGTTTACTCCTTAGTCCAATCTTCTACTTTTATCCAAGGAACTCTTTCAAATTCGCCGACATTGTTCGTAACTACAATCAAATCGTTTGTTATAGCTTGTGCCGCAATTTCCATATCATATGGTCCAATAGGAGTTCCTTTCTTTTCAAGATATGCTCTTATTAATCCAAAATTTTCTGCATCATTTGGTTTGAAGTCTATAATCTTGAAAGGAGAAACAAAATCCAGTACTGCCTGATGTTCTTTTACAGGGTTTTGACTTTTTGCAGCTCCATATTCTAATTCAGCAACTGTAATTACTGACAGATGCAATAATGATGGAGAATGCATTTTTATTCTTTCTTTTAAAAGAGGAGTTTTATTCCTAATCAGAAAAATGCAAATATTTGAATCCAGTAAATACATTAAAGCCCTTCCCGAACTTGCATTTCTGGTTGATTTCTTCCGTCTGCCATAAAGTCATCTGAGAATTCAGAAAAGCTTCTGTCAAATGCTTCCCATGGATTTTCCTTTGGAAATAGTATAATCGTACTTCCAACTCTTTGAATGCACATCTCTCCTTCTGGCAAAGAGAATTCTTTTGGGATGCGGACAGCCTGGCTATTGCCACTAGTAAAAACCTTAGTATACATCATTTTGGATTCCTCCTAAAACAAGTATATACCAAGGTAATTACTTTTGTCAAACTCTTTTGCACGAAATGCTTAATTGAGGATTCAAACCATGATCAATAAACACTTGGTTATACTCATTAACTGCGAAATTTAAATCCAATAAACAGTGTTGACCTTGTTCCGAAGTAGGATCAATTTTATTTTCAGCCATAAAAACCAGTATTGATTGAATCTTATTGAAAGCAGCAAAAGTTTTTGATTTCTTGGAAAGATTTTCAATTACACTGTCTTCTATCACATCTTTTGCAAAATCCACAAAACCCATTATGTTATCTCCTACTTGTCAAGTGCATGTTTCTTATTTGGAGATGAGTAACACAATTCACTTCTTGAAGAGCGTAAAACCATTCCTACGTTTTTCACTTCTTCTCCACAATAAACGCAGTGTCTTCCATCCGAAACTGCAATATGTTTACCTACAGGACTTGAAGAACATTTATCTCCCTGTGGTGTTCTTAAAGCAAAACCTATAGACTTAACTTCTTTTCCACAATAACGACAGTTCATAAACAGATTCCTCCTAGTTTCCGTAGCCCATTTCTTTTAATAGGAGACAAGCCCCCATTCTTTTTGAAGTTGGGCTTCCTGTTTGAGCAATACGTTTTAACTCTTCAACACTTTTTCCTTGAAGTCTCGATTTCCATTCGTATGCTTCATTATTTGTTTCCTTAAGTTTATTTTTCGCTGCTCCCAATAAATCAAAAAATCCCATAATAAATCCCCTTAAATTCCAATCTAAAAAGCTGTAATCAACTTTTATAAATACAATATATTATATTGTGGTGATAGTCAATAAATCCAACATATTTTAATGTAATTTTAATGCAGAAAATCCAACATAATATATTGTATGGATAATTCATTGGAAGAAATCTTTCGTACAAATCTCAGGTTTTACAGGCAAAGGGCAAAATTATCTCAGGAAAAACTTTCAGTAAAGCTGGATAAAAATATTAACTATATAAATATGATTGAAGGAAAAAAAAGCATTCCGCCTCTGCCAATGATTGAGCAGATTGCTTCTGTTCTTGAAATTCCATCTTATTATTTATTAAAACCATTGAACGAAGAACATGTCCTGGACAGGAACAAAATCATAGATGATGCTTCAAAACTAATTGCAGAGCAAACAAGGGAAATCTTAAAAAACTTGCTAAACTAAATTTACTTCCAGTGATTCATAAGACCACTGCAGTCTGTAAAATCATTGCAACATTTGCATCTTTTACTTTTAAGATTTTTCCAGCTGCCTGCCCTGGTGCATTTGCAGCGCCATAAGTATAAACAATATCTTCTGTATCTGGGTAATCAATTTTTACAAGACTATTGAGCCCGTCGTATTCATAATTTATCTGCTTATTGTTTTCTCTAAGAACGCTGTTATTCTCACGTACAAGATTAGAACACTCATCATAGAAAAATTCCTGCCTGCCAGAGTCAAGGCTTTCAAGAGTTGTTCTTCGACCAAGAAGGTCATATTCAACTGTTATAGGATTTTGCTTTGCATCAAAGGCTTTAAGCATTTCACCCATAGCGTTATATTCATATGTTACTTTTGTAAGAAGATTTCCAGTTGAGATAAATAATTTAAAAAATTACAAAATTGTTTTAATATAAATATATACTACAGTTTTACTCATTGCCATTCTTTCTTTTTAAGTGCTTTTAAATAATTTTGTTTTAAATCTCTTTGATTACCAAAAAAATTCATTTCTGATTTTGAAAATATATTATTTTCTATTTTTAATTTTACTAATTCCATAGTGCATATAAAATCAGCAGCCTGAAACAATTTATAATCTGCTGGCATAACCTTTATAAACATTGGATTTGGCAGTAGTGCATTAAATACAGAAGAAATTAATTTAGTAACTTCTACTTGGCCATTGTCATAATAAATCTTTACTGAATCAAAATTCAAAAAATTTTCATAATTATCTTTTATAAATTGTGAAATTTGTTTTGAAAGTTTTCCTGTTGCCTCAACAGAACTTTCTATATGTTTTTTTTCAATATGAAAACATTTATACTTTATATCTATAGCACGAATGAACGCCATCATTTTATTAAAAATACGTCGACGTTCACTTATTTCCATACTTTTATAAATCTCTTCTTTTCGAATAATAGGTCCTGTATGAATACAAAGATTGTTTAATCCTAAAAAGGAAAGTTCTCTATCCAAATATTGAATTTGTTCTTGAATATCTACAGTTTGATTGTGGAATACCATTGTAATAATGTAATATGGAGAATGAAAAGAATATTCACCAAAATCCCCAGATTCATCTATAAAAATACTTAATTCTTTCAAATCCATACTCCATAAAAAAAAAGGCGAGGAACTTCCTCGCCATTCGGTGGACCTGGGTCTTTCGACCAGCCCGTGACCTTTCGGTCATTTAAAATATAGTTTAGCTTAATTAGTTTGTCAAGATTTTAAATATTTTTTTATATGATAAACTACTTTGTAAGCGATTTTGTCTAAGGAATTCATAAGGGACGAGAGCCTGCCAATAAGACGGATTACGAATTAATCTGGAATCTGTACATTACAAAATATTTCAGTAAGAGGCTCTACTGTGGTCTCTCTCGGTTTTGAAATCCGCTCTCTGTTATAACTCTTTCGCCAGTCGGCAAGAGTTCCATAAGCAATTCCAAGCTGTGAACAGGCCTGTTTTAATCCGATTTCATCAGAAAGTTTAATTGCCTATTCCTTGAATTCTTTACTGTACTTCATCTCATACCCTCATTTTATTTTCGGGTATTTTCAGACTGCACTTTTATGATAACCTTTCATTGTGCAACCTTCTGAGTATTTAGACATAAAAAATGCACCTCCTAAAATTGAACTTTATTTGTCCAACTTTAGGGGTGCACTTCATGCGAGTCTCTTTTTTTTTCTCGTGTCTTCTCGAAGAACCAGCATATCGTCGGAATCCCCGGCACGAGCAGATCAATATCCGTCAGACATTTCACGGTTGCGGTCTTTTTTACAAAGTTCATCGTAAACAAGACTTCGTGTTTTAAGTGTATCTTTAAGGGCCTGTGGGAACGGAATGTTGCGCCAGAAAATTCCACGAACTTCTTTATCAAGACGCTGTACACCTTCAGATTCCTTTGTCATCCAGAGTACGTAATCCTGAATGAAGTACTGCTTTAAGTCACCTTTAAGTTTCTGTTTGTCGATCCATTCATAGTACTGACCAGTAAGACCTTCTTCCATCCAGTAGTATGATGCTTTTTCTTTTGCAACCTGCCATCTCAAATCGGCAACGGCTGTAAGTACTGCAATTTTAAGGTCGCGTGGATACATAGGAACTACGATACGGCCGCGGCTTGTTACGCGGTTATAACGGTCAAATGGTTCCCAGCAGAATCCTGCATCTCCGTATGTAGGTAAAAGGAGTACAAATGGAACGATGCGGTTCGGCACATTCTTGTGAATACGGCAGAAAGCACCCGGATCAATTGATTCAACCCATTTAAGGATGTTAATTACATTTTCTCTGAATCCTGTTCCCTGTGGAAGACAGTGATAGAACTCGCGTGTAAAAATCGGGAACTGGTTACCCTGACGGCCACAAGTCATTTTTGCCATCTGGCGTACAGTTTCGAATTCGATATCAATATCGCCTGTGTTTACATTTACTACTTCAGGTCCACCGGCAATCTTATCTGTTACTGCGTTGTAAGCCTCTGATGCATCCTTATACTCACGAAGGGCTTTTGCAAGTTCCTTGTTGTTTTTAGAAAGGGAATGAAGGTAATTCTGAATTTCTGCAAAGAGCTTCTGCTGAACTTCTGTATAAGCATCTTTATGCGGATCATAGCCAGGAACAGGAAGGTGATCACAGAGCGCATCAATACGGCTCTTTAATTCTGCTTCCATCATTGCGCGTTCTGATTCTTTTACGTTAAGAATACCTTCTGCGCTCTGGAGTTTACCCGAGTTCTTTGTCTGCAGCTGCATAAGGCGTTGCTGTTCCTGCATTGCTGCTCCTTCGGCAGTTGTAGCCTTTCTAGGCTGACGAACTTCGTCGGTTGTAGAACAGCTGATCTGTCCTGTTGCGATTCCGCGGAACCACTCATCAAGGTAGAAAACAGGTTCGTTTGTCTCGTTATCTAAAATTGTTTTTGCAAACAATTCTTTGTGTTCAGGTTTAAACAGAGATGGAAGTAAAACAGCAAAACGAACCAGCATGCGTTTTTCAATTTCACTGTTTTTATCTGCCATCTTTGGCGCAACAGAATGAATGAATTCCCAGTAAGCCATAATAACCTGCTGGCGGTAAACCATTCTGTCTTTAATATCTTTACATGTAAGGTATTTTGAAAGCACCTGATGAAGGCGCTGCGAGCTGGAACCTTCACCTGCAATTGCAGCCTTATAATAGTTTGGATTATCAAACCAGTCTGCAGGAGTATCATTGTAAAGGTGAGTAACTTCCTCAAATTCCTTAATGGTTAAATCAACTTTCGGAACAAGCCCTGGAACTGTTTTAGGCTTGGCCTCTGCTTCACTTTCGAGTAACATTCTTTCGAAATCCATTGTTGCCGATGGTTTATATGGCTGCGCATCATCAAGTAAGGCAGCAATTGATGGGTCTATATCACTACTACTCATTCTTAAAAAACTCCACTATATATTGTAAAGCAATAATTTAAATTTTGCAATTTTCTTTGACATTGATTTGTATTTTGAATAGTATTTCGAAATATGAAAGATTTTACAAAAGGTCCAATAGTTAAACCATTAATTCTGTTCGCATTGCCAGTGCTGCTTGGAATCGTATTCCAGCGCCTTTACAATCTTTTTGACACAATGCTGGTAGGTCGTTTTATCGACAAAACTGCACTTGCGGCAGTCGGTTCAAGCGGAATTGTTTTTAACCTTTTTATTACTTTCTGTAACGGATTTACAAACGGCTTCGGAATCGTCATCGGTCAGAAATTTGGCGCTAAAGACGATGACGGATTAAAAAAAGCAATCGCCGGAACTTATCTCTTTTCAACAGCAATTTCGGTTATTCTCACACTTCTCGGAATTATTTTTATCAATCCCATTCTCTGGCTGATTCAAGTTCCTGAAAGTCTTATTCCTATGGCGCGCACTTATCTTATGATCCTCATTTCGGGACTCGTGCTTACAGTTGTATACAATGTGTTCACAAACATTCTCCGCGCGCTTGGCGATTCTGTAATGCCGCTCGTTTTTCTCATCGTAAGCGTAATATTGAATTTTGTTTTTGACCTTCTTTTTATCGTAAACTTAAAAATGGGCGTTGCAGGAGCGGCAATTGCAACTGTTATTGCTCAGGGAATTTCGGTAGTACTTACAGTTGGATTCAGCATGATAAAAAGGCCGCTGTTAAGAGTAAAATTTTCGGACTTTAAAATTCCACGAACTATTGCAAGAGAACTTTTTGGACAGGGCGCTGCAATGACACTGATGTTTACAGTTGTCGACATCGGTTCTGTAGTTCTTCAGGCAGGTATTAACGGTCTCGGAAAAAAACTCGGCAAAGGTCTTATTGCAGGTTATACAGCAGGAAGAAAATGGCTAGAGCTTGGAATGATTCCAGGCGGCGCATTCGCTGTAAGCTCTGCAAATTATGTAAGCCAGAATTATGGTGCAAAGGAATATGGAAGAATCAAACGCGGCGTAAAATCATTGATTTACATTTCATGGATTTGTGCAACCGTATTAGTTCTTATCGGATTTTTTGCAGGCAAATATCTTATCATGTCGATTACAGGAAACGACGCCGGAGACTTTATCATCAATACCGGCCTTCAGTATCTGCTTATCGGACTTCCATTTTATTATTCGCTTTACGTGCTTGTCATCATCAGAAGCTCGCTTCAGGGAATAAATCAGAAAAAACTTCCTATGGTTGCAAGTGGAATTGAACTTCTTGTAAAAATCCTTGCTACGGCTTGGTTAATTCCTCTCTTTGGCTATATAATGATATGTATAGCAGAACCGATAATCTGGGTTCTCGGAATGCTCTGGGTTGCACCGGCGTTCCTTATATCATTAAAAAAGTTGACTAAGGATGAAAGCAAAGAAAACAGCAATTAACCAGTACTCATCATGAATCTTATTTCTTTCCCAGTACTGTAAAGTCCTGCGCTTCGTTACAGAAAACGATTCCGGAGCCGGCTTTTTTGAAGCAGTCCAGATCTCTGATTGCATTTACAATGTCATCTTTTTTATCACCAGGAACAAGAATCATAAGCAGATCTTTTTCAGGAACAATTTCTGCACCGAAGAATTTTGCATCGCCTTCACGGGCTGTTCCACGGGCATTGATGATTGTACCGCCACCGGCGCCGGCTTTTCTTGCTGCTGCCATTGCGTCTTCTGCATATCCGTGGTTTACGATTACATTTATCATCTGAACATTTTTCTCTGCCATTGTCTTTTCTCCTTTCTTTACTGAAACTGGTTCACTGTCGCCGGCTTTCATAAATTCACTTACACCAATTGAAAAAAGAATGCCGAACTTCTTTTTCTTTTCTGCCGTAACTTTTTCAATTGCCGAAATAATCTCGGGCGCTTTTTCTGATTCAACAAGGTTGTATGTAATGTCTTTCGGAGCATCTCCAAATCCAAGAAGCTGAACAATTTCGTTTTCTGAAGTTTCCCTTCCCATCAAAACTGTTCCTCCCGGACATCCTGCATCACGGGCTGCGTTAGTAACAAGCGCTCCCGAATACTGCGGAACTACTGTAACAATCAGTCTGTAACTCATTTCTGTCCTCCTTTTTTCTGTTTAAGCTTGAACATGATTCCCATTATCTGAATCGCAATCAGCGGCATCATCGCAACCAGTGCAATTACTCCAAACGAATCGTTACCGTTTGCTCCTACGCATGCAGCTCCCAATGTAAATGAAAGCACAAAAGTTGAAGTCAAAGGCCCCGAAGCAACACCACCGGAATCGAAGGCAATTCCCGAGAACATAGACGGACAGAAAATCATAAGCAGCATTGAAAGTCCGTAACCCGGAATTAAAATCCATTTTAAATCAAAACCTGCGACAGAACGAATCAGTGCAAGACAAATCGCAATTGCAGTTCCGATGGCTAAGAACACAAGCAGAAGCTTTCTTGTAATAGTTCCACCGGATACACTTTCTACCTGTTCGCTTAAAACCCACACTGCCGGTTCTGCGCAGACGATTACGGCACCAAAAACAAGACCGACAGCAATCAGCAGTACAAACCAGATTCCGCCGTTTGACAAGGCCTTTGAACCGAGCGCAAAGCCAAGCTCGCTTCCAACCTGAGAGAAACCGCCGTGTACACCGATGAGGAATACTGTAAGGCCGATAAAGCTGTAAATAAAACCGATTACGATTTTTGCAACCTGGCGGGCTGTCATTTTGAGAAGAAATGCCTGAAACAGAATAAAAAGCCCGAACAGAGGCATAATTGAAATTACAGAATCACGCAAAACCTCGCCAGAGATTTCTTCGAACGGTCCGAATATCTGGCTAAGCGGAGAACCTGCGGCAACTGCTTCTGCTGTTTCTGAGATCTGAACGACTGAAGAGCTGTCGAAGTTCCCTTGAGATTTTAAATAAAGGGAATATAAAAGTACCGCCATTATAGGTCCGATCGAACAGATTCCTGTAAGACCGAAAGAGTTTTCATCGTCAGAACGAACAGATGAAACACCAAGACCAAGTGCCATGATAAACGGAACGGTCATCGGACCTGTTGTTGCTCCGCCGGAATCAAACGCAATACCGATAAAACTCTGCGGACAGAAAATCATCACGCCAAAAAGGATTGCATATAAAATAAAGAGAACCCATTTTATCGATATATTCAAAACTGTCCGCAAAAGCCCGATAGTAATGAAAATTCCCACTCCTGCAGCAATTACAAAAGTAAAGACGTTTTTATTAACGAAAGAAAAAAGACCGCGAACCTGCGATCCGAAAACCTGAATGTCAGGCTCAGCCGCAGTAACGATAAAACCGATTACGAACGCACAGATAAGCAGAAGCGAAAGACTGCGCTTTCTTGTAAGTTCCGCACCGCATCGCTCACCCATAGGCTGAATGCCAAGATCAATACCGACAAGAAAAATTGTAAGTCCGAGAATCAGAAGAATTCCGCCAAAAACAAAGCGAATAAGCAGATATTTATCAAGAGGAACAACTGTCAGTCCCAGAAGCAGGACGATTACCATCACCGGGAAAACCGAAACTGCAGTTTCCTTAAGTTTGTTTATTACATTCACAGTTGATAATATAATAGAAACTTACTTAAACTTCAACTTTACGGAATTTGCAATTTCTCATATAATTATCATTAAAAAAAAGGCTATTACAAATGTCAGAATATAAACAGAAAAAAATTGCATACTGCGGAATCAAAGGCGCGTGGGCTTATATTGCCGCAGATAAACTTTTTCCGGACGAGGAACTTGTTTCTTACCCGAGCTTTGCAAAAGCTTATGAGTCAGTTGAAAACCAGGAAACAGACTTTGCAGTTCTGCCTGTAGAAAACAGTTTTGCAGGTGACGTAAATCAGGTTTTTGACCTCATGTTCCACGGCTGTCTTAAAATTTCAAATAAACAGGAACTCCGCATCAGCCAGACTCTTTTAGGCGTCAAGGGAACAAAGCTCTCAGACATTAAAACAGTTGTAAGTCATCCGCAGGCTATCGATCAGTGTATGGAATATATCCAGAAACACGGATTTGAAATTCAGACCGCGAGCAATACTGCCGTAGCTGCAAATCTTGTTTCTGAAACAAATGATAAAACACTTGCCGCAATTGGAAGTGAAGAAACAGCAAAGCTTTACAACCTCGACATCATTGAAAAAGCAATCAATTCGAATGACCAGAATACAACCCGCTTTCTTGTATTTTCTAAAGAAGAACCAGAAACTGTCGTTACAGAAAATGTCATTTCAATCGTTATGTTTACCGTTAAAAACATTCCGGGTTCACTTGCAAAAGCAGTTTCTGCCTTCGGGGACTCAGGCTACAACATGCGTTCACTTAAAAGCCATCCGGTAAAAAATATTCCATGGCAGTATTATTTTTACGTGGAAGTTGAAGGCACTCTCAAGAATTCTCAAGGCGCAGGACTTCTTGAAAAATTAAATCATGTTTGTATTGATGTAGTATCTCCGGGATATTATATTGATAGTCAGGATAACAAAAATGTATAAAAGAGAAGTAAAAAAGGCGCCGGCTTCAATCATTCAGAACGGCCGCCCTGTATTCGGTACATTTGATACTCTCCCAGAAAGCCTGGACATTCACGGAGTTCGCGCACCCTTCATCGGGATTCCTTTACCTTCATTTTTTACACGATTAAGAATCCGTCCGCGTTTGATTTACACCTTCAGTTTTGGCGATTACCTTGGCTCGATTGATATTTTCGATAACAAGATTGTCAACATGGCCGAAGTTTCACTCTGGAACAAAAAGAACAACTGTAAATATGTTTACCGCATTTTTTTGGGAATGAGACTTCACCTTATTCCGAAGAAGCTTGAAAAAGCGGTTTGTGTCAGCACTGCAAAAACCCGTTACATCAGAATCGGCTGGAACCATTCGCAGGACCGCATTTCTGTTAAGTTCAAGGTTAAAGGAGACTCTGTACGTCCTTCTGTTGAACTTGCACTTGCCGGAAAATTTTCTGACCCGGCATCTGCAGAATGCTTCTCCGTTAAACCGGCTCCGACAATGCGCCGCTGTTCTGCAACCTGGTATGCCTTTACTCCCATTTCGGGACGCATGAACCTTACTCTCAAAAACGGCGATCTTCTTGAAGCATTCCCAGAAAACATAGGCTTCGGCTTCTTATTCGAAAACCGTGCTTATTACAAGTTCATTACAAAGGGCGAAAACATTACTGCCTGCAGCGAAGTTGACGGTAAGAAGATTGCCTTCAGACTTTCGACAACTTCACTTGATGCTGTTGATAAAGATTCCTATAACGACAATGCAATTTTTGTAGATGGAAAACTTACAACTTTGCCGCCTGTTGATATTACCCACTATCTCGGTCTTGCGCAGAGCTGGGTTATTCAGGATGTTGAAAGCATGGTCGACCTTACCTTTACACCAAAAAATATTATTTCAAGATCCGTAAATCTCATTGCAATAAATTCAACTTACTACACGGTTTTCGGAACAATTGACGGAATAATTCTGGATTCTGAAGGAAATAAAATAGTCCTGAAGGACTTTCCGGGAATCGCTAAACGCAGCCAGTTAAGGCTTTAGAGATTCATTACCGCAGGAGAGTTCAGCACCAATGACTAAATTCTTTTTAAGAATTTGCCGATAATAGAGCAGAGGAATTTTTTATGGCAGATGATGTAGGAATGAAAAAAAGACCACCGCAGGCGGTGTTCGAACCAGGAACTCTTGATAATACAAGAAAGAACATCGGTGTTCTTGATGCTGAAGAAGCTGCAAAAATGCAGAAAGTATTGGGCGGCGAAGTATTTACAGAAAAGTCAGCACCAATTGATTATTCAAAGCTCCCTAAAAAAGTTGTAAACCACAGAGCTTACAGTCCGGCAACAGGCCACACAAGTTATTCAGTTTCAGCCGGAAACACAAACGCCTCTACCTCTGCACCAAATCCTAAAAAAGCACAGGCCTCTGCACCAGCACCTAAAAAAATCAAACACGTTGCCGACTTGCCATCAATTTCTCAGAAAGACAATCAGCTCATCGACCGTCTTATGATGTCAGCTGAATATGGAATTAAAAAGAATTACGGCGTATTCAATTTTATCCGTCCTTTTATTAAAGACGGAACAGAAAGAGTTCTTCCAGGCTTCTGCGAAATTACATTAAAAAATCACATTGACCATATCCAGAACTTTATCACAGTCGTAAAGACAATGATTCAAAACTCTCCTGATACCTACAAATCAAAGATTTCGAATGAAAGTGACAATAAGTTCAAATTGCTTCGTAAAGTTGCCACATGGAATACCCGCGACATCAAGCTTGGTTATATTGACCTTGATTCAAAAGACAAAGTAACACTTGTAAGCGAACTCGTTCCTTTTGTAAAAGCAGTTTATAAACAGGTTATTACAATTTATTTCCTCGGCGACTCAACAATTACTCAGATGATCAAAGATATCTACAACGATATCATGAAATATCCAAAAGCAAACAAAGATAAATTCCAGATGCTTTCTAAACAGGCAATCACAGAATGGGTTTATATTCACTCACAGGTTATTGCCGGACTTTATCCTTTGCTTATGCGTATGGTCGGAACTCCATTCTGTGCTTATCCAAAATTCTTTACACAGGAACTTTCGGCTATCCTTAAATTTGTTGATCTCAAAAAATTCGATCTTCTCCTTCCAGAAAAGAAAAAGACACAGGAAGAAGTTGATGCAGAAAAGAAAAAAATCGAAGCAGAAAATAAAGCAAAAGAAGAAGCTTCAAAACCTGTCGAAGAAAAAACTGACATGGTTAAAACAGGTCTTAAGCTTCTCGACCAGATGTTCCCCCAGGCAGGATTCCTCCACCTTGAAGAGTTCCCTGACATGTATCCGTACTTTGAACCGCTTTATGAACTTGGAGAACCATTCCTTTATCTATCTCCAAACAATCCGCTGCAGATTACACTTGTACTTCTCAAGATTCTTGAAGATTTCTTCATGGCCTGTCACAACATGCAGTTCAACGAAAAATCAAACCCGCTTCTTTCTGACAAGAGAGATTCAATTACACAGATTTTGAATGAATGGCCGGTTTACCGCGAAGACAACTTCAACAGAAAATACGCTGAAGAATTGAAAAACCTTGTTAACCAAACATATACTCAGCCGAATTTTCCGACAACACAGCTTGGTAAAAAGACAATCACTAACCTTTACTGGCAGACAAAATACCTGTTCTTACCAAACTTCACTTTTGAACAGTTACTCCTTGAACGCCCTGTAAATGACAACAAATACATTCTTCTTTCAACACGCGTTTCGTTTATGCTCAAGGCATTCTCTGATATTTCGCGCCTGATAGGGCTTGTTGATCCGCCAAACGGAAAAGTCAGCGGTCTTGATAATCCTTGGGACTGCTACCATTTTGACATTACAAGTCCTGTTTCAAAACGACTTGATGTATTGCTGAATGCTAAATCGAAAACAAATAACGTTACTGCAACAAACGCAAACGTTGTAAAATACATCACCTGTATTCTTGCAGTACTCAACTGGTGGGTAAACGCAAAATCAAGCCCTGCATACAAAGCAGACCCAAGAAAGATTTACCGCGTTTCAGAAGCCGACGGTCAGCCAGTATTCTCAATCCAGAAACTGAATTCGCAGGATAGGCTATTTGCTGAGGCTGTAAAAAAGGCTTACCAGGATAGAATGAATAAGAAAAAATAATATTTAATACATACACCAAAAAAATGGACAGTGCTCACGCAAGGAACCGTCCCGAAAAAAAACAGCCGGAGTTGGGAGCTCCGGCTGTTTTTTTTGCAGGTATTACCTACATATCGTTATTTAGCCAAATATTCATTAATGCTAGCTGCTGCCTTGCGACCTTCACCCATTGCGAGGATTACAGTTGCGGCACCGAGAACGATGTCTCCACCTGCCCATACTTTTGCGTGGCTTGTTGCCTGTTTTTCGTCAACTGTGATGTGGCCTTTGCTGTCTGCGTTAAGACCTGGAGTTGTAGAAACGAGAAGTGGGTTTGAACCGTTTCCGAGGGCTACGATCATTGCATCACATGGAACGTCGTGTTCTGAACCTGGGATTGCAACTGGTGAACGGCGGCCTGAAGCGTCTGGTTCACCGAGTTCATATGAAAGACATTTAACTCCAACTACTTTTCCGTTTTCATCACCAAGTACTTCTACAGGGTTTTCGAGGAATCTGAAGTTTACGCCTTCTTCTTCTGCATGTCCGATTTCTTCAAGACGAGCAGGCATTTCGTTACGTGTACGGCGGTAAACAACATCTACAGTTTCTGCACCAAGACGGAATGCCATGCGGGCAGCGTCCATTGCTACGTTTCCGGCACCACAAACTACTACGTGTTTTGCTTCGTAGATTGGAGTTGCTGCGTGATCTTTGTCGTAACCTTTCATGAGGTTTGCACGTGTAAGATATTCGTTTGCAGAGAAAACACCGATAAGGTTTTCGCCAGGAATGTTAAGGAATTTTGGAAGACCAGCACCAGTTCCTACGAATGCTGCATCAAAGCCTTTTTCTGTAAGGAGCTGTTCCAATGTATTTGTACGACCAACAAGGAAGTTCAATTCAAACTTAACGCCGATCTTTTCGAGGTTCTTGATTTCTTCCTGAACAATTGCTTTTGGCAAACGGAATTCAGGGATACCGTACATCATTACACCACCGGCTTTCTGGAAAGCTTCGAATACTGTAACTTCATGTCCGGCACGAGCACAGTCAGCTGCAACTGTAAGACCTGCAGGACCTGCACCGATGATTGCAACCTTCTTTCCTGTTTTTGCTGCAACTGAAGGAGGAGTAACTTTACCGTTTTCTCTTTCCCAGTCAGCAACGAAGCGTTCGAGACGTCCGATTGAAACAGCCTTTTCTGCAGATTTGTAAACTTTACCTACAGTACATTTTCCTTGACACTGTTTTTCCTGTGGACAGACACGACCACAGATTGCAGGAAGAAGTGATGTTTCTTTGATTGTATCAACAGCAGCCTTAAAGTCGCCTTTTGCGATTTCGCCGATGAACTTTGGAATGTTGATGTTTACAGGACAGCCTTCCATACAGAAAGGTTTAGCACACTGCAAACAGCGGTTAGCTTCTACAACAGCCTGTTCAGCAGAATAACCGAGAGCAACTTCTGACATTTCGCGTGCACGAGTTTTAGGATCACGAGCTGGCATTTCCATCTGTGGAATTGCGTTGCGGTCTTTTGGAGAAAGTTTACCGTTTGCTTTGATAAGATCATTAATTTTATTTAATTCCTCTGTTACGTTAATTGCCATAATATTCCTCTTATTTTGCAAGCTTGTCAGCTTCTGCCTGCATACGGCACTTGTGATTGTCTTCCTGTTCGCGGTCTTTGAAAGACTTCATACGCATCATCATGTTGTCCCAGTCAACTTCGTGAGCATCAAACTCAGGACCGTCAACACAAACGAACTTTGTTTTTCCGCCGATAGTTGCACGACAGCCACCACACATACCTGTTCCGTCGATCATGATTGTATTCAAAGAAACAGTTGTTTTTACACCGTAAGGTTTTGTTGTTGCAGCACAGAACTTCATCATGATAGGAGGTCCGATTGCGATTACTTCTGCAGGAGGACACTGTGATTCACATGCTTCTTTTACAGGAATTGTTGAAACACCCTGACGTCCAGCTGAACCGTCATCTGTCATGATGATAAGTTCATCTGCAGCAGCGCGCATTTCGTCTTCCATGATGATAAGATCTTTAGTGCGGGCAGCGATAACCATGATTACTTTGTTACCGATAGCTTTGTGAGCCTTAACGATTGGGTAACAAGGAGCAACACCGAAACCACCACCAACGATCATTACAGGTTTGTCATATTTTTCTATTTTAGAAGGATTACCCAATGGTCCTAAAACTGTAGGAAGATAATCACCTTCTTTCATTAAAGAAAGTTTGAAAGTAGATGCACCAACTGGCTGGAAAGCAAGAGCAATCCAACCTTCTTCTGCATTTGCATCTGCAATTGTAAGAGGAATTCTTTCACCAAATTCAGCTTCAACCTGAATGATTACAAACTGGCCAGCTTTACGGTTACGTGCGATTTCAGGTGCTTCAACACGCATGAAAAAAACATTTTCAGAAAGCTGTTTTTTTTCTAAGATCTTAAACAATTTATTACTCCTATGGATTTATGTTCTATTTTTATAGACTTTGTCGTGTTTTTTAATAATACTGAATATTATAATCTAGGTCAATTTTGAACAAACTTTTATAAAAACAATTTACAAAATTCAAAAAAACCGTGCTAAAATTACAATAATGGCTGACAAAACAAAAACAACCTCTTCAAAAGAGGACTACGCAAACTCAAAACACGATGCTTTTGTAAAAGGGGAATTTCATCTTTCCTACAAAAATGAAATGCACTTTTACGACCTCGTAAAACAGGGAAACATCGAAGAACTCGAAGCTAGCAAACCAAAACTGGTAGTTAAAGGACAGGGCGTTCTTTCTGACGACAAAATGCGAAACATTAAATACCACTTTGTCATTGCAACAGCTCTGATTGTCCGTTTCTGCATCGAAGGCGGCTTACCAAAAGAAACAGCCTACACCATGAGTGATGTCTTTATCCGCAAAATGGACAAGCTCTGGGAAAAAGAAGACGTAGAAGCACTTCATCACGAAATGGTTTTGACCTTTGCAAAAACAATGCGTGATTTGAAAAAGAATTCCGGTTCGTCACTTTATATCCGAAAGTCTATTGATTACATCACAAGCCATTATCAGGAACAGATTAAAGTTGCAGACATTGCCACATATCTGGGATTAAGCGAAAAATATTTGAGTACACTTTTCAAAAAGGAAACAGGACAGACCCTTGTTTCTTACATTGAACAAGTACGCATTGACGAAGCCTGCAGCATGCTTACTTATACAGAGCTTTCGTATGCAGAAATTGCAGAAAGTCTTTCGTTTAATTCCCACAGCTATTTTACAAAGATTTTCAAAAAAAACATCGGCCTGACTCCGATGCAATACCGCATCAAACATCAGGCCGAAAAATTTACTGTTCAGTAATTTCTATTTTACTTCAACCAATGAGATGTCATCGAAACATACTGTATGACGTCTGTTGATTGGAGTCTGATTTACTGCACCCATTGAGAATGTAAGAATAACCTTAGAATCTGACGTATGAGCCATTGTGAACTCATGTTCGTAAGTTTTCCATTCATTTGAAACTGCAAATGTTGGCTGACCTGAATATGGAGTCCAGTCATTATCCTGAAGACCATCTCTCTGCAATGCCATCATGATATCACGTTTAATATCACACTTTGCCTTGAATGTAAGCTTGTAAGTTTTTCCTTCTTCAAGATCAATGTTGCGCTGCATAAGCTGAATCATCCAGTCTTGATTACCAGTCTTGTCGATTGTTACGGCACAGAACTTATCAGCCTGCCCTTCGTCAACTTCGTGTTCTTCAACAGCATCTGAATGAGCATATACTTCGTAAGAAATCATTTTCTTGTCAAAGTTTCCGTTCTGAACAAGAATGTTTTCTTTAAGTGAAACATTATCAACAGTTACAACGCTTCCTGGAATTCCGAGGAGCATTTCGAATGAAACTTCTTTATTATCTTTTGGAGCGATGAAGTTAATTTCATATTTTTCCATTGAAGATGTAAGTTCAATTTCGTTTACTGCATTACCGCACTTGATCTGGATTTTTCCAGGAACTGTAGAAGCAGCTTCGAGCTTAACTGTGTTTTCGCTTAATGGTGTAAGTTTAATTCCTTTCTGGATAACTTTAACTTTGTCGGCACTGTCACAGTTTGCTGGAACTTCGGCCTTGAGCTGACGAACTTTCTTTTCGTTTGTAGCATAAACTTTTGCTCCGTCCATTGCTTCAACTGTCCAGTTACCCATACGCTTTTCGCCTTCCTGGAACTGACCATTGTAAATCAAGTTTCCGTCTGGAAGAGCAGGATGTTTGTTAACAGGACCTACGTTCTTTACGTGTTCAAGCTTAATGTTCTGAATGTAAACAGTAGCAGTTGAATCTGTAGCACCAAGCTGGAATTCGAGACGAGCATTTTCGTCTGAAACTTCTTCGTTTGTAAATGTGTATGTATAAGTTTTCTTTCTTGTATCAAGAGCTACACGAACATCACCGAAAGAACGCTTCCAGCTATTGTTAGGAAGAGTTACTGCAGTCTTGATTGTGCGAGGTTCATCTGCCCATGCATCAAATGTATATTTATAAGTTTCGCCCTGTACCATCTGAATGTAAGACTGAACGAGCTGAACTGAATAATCTGCATTACCCTGTTCTGTTGTTCTTACAGTCAAACCATTATCTGTAAGATCAGCAGTTGCTTTTCCGTCTGGTTCAAGGTGAAGCATCCAGCGACTGCCAAGGTTAGAAGCAATATTTCCTTCTTTAACCTGCATTTTTGAAACTGCAGCTTCAGGCTTTTTAACATCTGAGTTGTATTCTTTTTTCTGGTAAACCTTTACGTAGTCTACAACCATCTGAGCCTGTTCATCGAATGTTGTGTATTCATCTGGGTTTCCTGGCCAGTTACCGCCGACTGCTACGTTAAGAATCATATAGAATGGCTGATCATAAGGTGCCGGGTATGAAACTTCACCGAAGCCGCTTCTCTTTGTAAACCATTCGCTTGTTTTGTAATAACATCTGTCGTCAACATAGAAACGCATTTCGTCTGGTTCCCATTCAACTGCAAAGATGTGAAAGTCGTCTGCGAAGTTTCCTTTTAACTCCTGAGCAGATCCCTGCTTCTGAGTATGTGGTTCACCAAAGTGAAGTGAACCGTATACTTTGTTAACGTTGTCCCCAAGAACTTCCATGATGTCGATTTCACCGCACTTTGGCCACTGTCCGTATAAGCTTTCGTCTGCAGGCATCATCCAGAATGCAGGAAGGAATCCTTTTCCCCTTGGAACCTTTAAACGGGCTTCGAATCTTCCGTAAGTAAATTCTTTTTTACCCAATGTGTTAATTCTACCTGATGTATATGTATTACCAATTTTAAGCGGCTGAATGATAAGCTTGCCGTCTTTAAGGTAAATATTGTCGTCTGAAACTACATAAGACTGGAGTTCATTGTTAACCCAGCCTGGATAATGAACTTCATACATCCAGTTGTCTGTATCAAGTTTTTTCTGATCGAAGTTTTCTACCCATACAAGATCATCGTCTGTGTAGCTTGATGATGTTGGGGAACCGATACCGAACTGTTCTTCTTTAACTTTTCCACATGATGCAATCAAAAGAGCAGCTGCTGATGCTGCGATCACTGTAGAAATCTTTTTAATAGTGTTTGTGTATTTCATATAACCTCTCGGTATTAAATGATAAGCCAGACTGATTAGTCTGGCAAGTAAAAGTAATTCCCCAGGGTGTAGGCAGTGTGTGTGTTAAGCGTTTGCACCTAGGGGAATGTTGGAAACTGTTTTACTTATAAATTATTTATACATGTAAGCTTCTGAAATTGTTACATCACCAGATGTTTTTGAAAGACTATCTGCATTACTGTTCAATGAGAATACAAATTTGTCTGCGTCTGTACCAGTAAGTACGAGTTCAAAATTCTTTGAAGCTCCAGCAGCGATTGTTGTGTTTACACCCCATGTAATATCACCTGTAACATTTACGCCATCAAGTTTTGCACTTGTAATACGGCTACCAGAACCTTCTGCTCCATCTTTCTTAATAATAACCTGAACCCAGCATTCTTCTGTTGCATTGTTTGTAACTTTAAATGTTACTTTCTTTGCAGTACCAAATGTAATATCTGCACCACCACAGTCATTTTCACTCTGTGCGGCATTTGATTTCATTGTGAAACCAGTTGCTGATTTGTCAGAGATATCATAATTTCCCCAACCATCCATTGATAAAAGTCCTAATACAACTTTATCATCATTTCCACCAGCTCCAGCTTCAGGTCTAGCTTCAGCTACAGATCCTGATGTTGATGGCTGAGCGCAGCTAGCCAATACAAGTGCTGCACATGCAGCCAATACTGTTACGATTTTTGTTCCGATTTTTTTCATTTTTTTCCTTCCTCTTTTTTCTTGATAAATCTCTCGTTTGAAATGCGCATTTCGTTACGTGTTTATCAGTAACTATGGTTTGAATTTAGCACGGGTTTTTAAATCGTTGATATCAATTTCGTACTGTTTTTTTTACAAAAGTTTGATGGAAAAATTATTATTGCAAGTAAATTCCGAATAGTTATAAAAATCGTATTTTTTTTACACTAGAGTTTTTAGAGGAATTTTTAGTGAATTTTTTGATAAGTAATTGGTATGTATTATACGAAATAGAAAAGTTTTGAAAATTTCGCAATTTTCTGCTCGCAATGTGTTGACCTTTTTGGGGATATTGAGTATATTGTCCAAACACGACGCGGGGTAGAGCAGCTGGCAGCTCGTCGGGCTCATAACCCGGAGGCCGCAGGTTCGAGTCCTGCCCCCGCTATATTAACCTTTTCAGTTTTCTGAAAAGGTTTTTTTATTTTAAAGCCTGATAGTAAAGAACTCAGGACTCGAACCGTAGTGAACGGTTCTAAAAACGCGAATACTTGGAGCGTTTTTAGAAAACTTCGACAGGACGTCGAAGTTAGTGAACGAAGGCGGCCTTCCAGTGCTATATTAACCTTTTCAGTTTTCTGAAAAGGTTTTTTTATTTTAAAGCCTGATAGTAAAGAACTCAGGACTCGAACCGTAGTGAACGGTTCTAAAAACGCGAATACTTGGAGCGTTTTTAGAAAACTTCGACAGGACGTCGAAGTTAGTGAACGAAGGCGGCCTGGAAGGAGCGAACACGATGTTCGCGACTGGAAGGCGAGTCCTGCCAGTGCTATACTGCTAAAGCCTTATGGTATAAGGATTTAGCGCTACTACCGATCCTAATCAAGTAAGGCTTGGCGTAGAAATCACATCGAATTTAAACTATGGTTTTAAACCAAAGTTTGTTACAGAGTGAGGTTCTACGGCTAAGCCTTATTTTTTATTTAAAATGCCTTCTAGTATTTGGTATGCCAGACTGGTTCTTTCTGATGGCACTTCACAATTATTATTTAGGGAGGATATTAGAAAACTACAAAATCGATTCTTGTGGAGTTTCCACAGAAGACACTTTTAACACGTGCGGAGACTGCATCCATACTTTCAGTCGGATTAAGCACACTGGACACTTTAATCAGTGAGCAGGAGCTTCCACGCATCAGACTTTCAAAACGAGTCTTATTTGCCAGAGGAGATGTGGAGACCTACATCCTTGCACACAGATCTACTGGCGGAATGAAAATTCCATATCCGGAAAGTGCAAAAATTGAAATGACGAGGAGAAAATGAATGACAGAAAATATTTATCTCCAGGCACTACAGGAATTAAATGAGCACCAAATTCGGTTTGGAGAATCAAAAAGGTTCAAAGCTGGAACTTAATGATTTTGAAATGCCGCTTATGTGCTTTTTACCACCAGAAAAAGTGCCTGCACTAGTTGAAGTCCTGAATGTATCTGAAACTTCCATTACATTAAAAACTATTGGAATAGAAGCAGAATATGCGGCTAAGCTGGATAGCAAAATTCTTAGTATCCACCCCAAAAGTCGTAGTTAAGTAGTAGTTGAAAAGCTAGCTACGACTTTTTTATACATATTATGCTATACTATATATATGGAGTTAAAATTATGATTACCGGCGAAGTAAAAAATAAACTGGACAACCTTTGGGATGCAATGTGGTCAAATCAGATGACCAATCCTCTTATTGATATTCAGCAGATTACATATCTTATTTTCATCAAAATGCTTGATGACCAGCAGATAAAAAAAGAACGCAAAATCAATGACATGATTTCCCGTGGCATCAAGATTGAAAACTTTGATAAAGACCTCATCTTCAAAGAAGGTGCATACATCAATGATGACCTAAATATCGAAGTTTCATATGCAGACCTTCGCTGGAATGTATTCAGTCACTTTGAATCAAAAAAGATGTTCGCAAATCTTCGCGACAATGTTTTCCCATTCATCAAAACTCTTCATGGAGATAAAGTAACTTCATTTGCAGATTTTATGAAGGACGCACAATTTGCAGTTTCTTCTCCATACATCCTGCAGAAAATGGTAGACGCCATCAACGACCCAGGCCTTGGTTTTGACAAGGCAGATCTTATGGGTGACTGCTATGAGTATCTTCTTTCTAAATGGGCAACATCTGGAGATAACGGCCAGTTCCGTACACCTCGCCACATTATCGACATGATGGTAGAAATTGCAAAACCAACTCTCAAAGATACAATGATTGATCCGGCCATGGGTTCAGCTGGCTTCCTTGCAGAAACAGCAAAATATATCGAAGACCATTACCAGAGCGAACTTTCAGATACAGAAAAACGCGCTCATTTTGATAACCAGATGTTCACAGGTTATGACACAGATCCAGACATGCTTCGAATCGGTTGTATGAACATGACACTCCACGGAGTAAACAATCCTACAATCAAATACAATAACTCTGTTGGTGAAGACTACGAAGACAAGGAACTTTATTCCCTTATTCTTGCAAACCCACCGTTCAGTGGAAGCCTTGATCCAAGTACAGTTGCAAAATCTCTTATTCAGATTTCAGGCGGAACAAAGAAAACAGAACTTCTGTTCTTAAGCCTTTTCCTTCGCCTTCTTAAAACAGGTGGCCGCTGTGTAAGCATTGTTCCAGTTGGAGTAATGAACAACACAAACGATAAAGCCTACACAAAACTCCGTAAGGAACTTGTAGAAAATCAGAAGCTGGAAGCCGTAATCTTTATGCCTGGTGGAGTATTCTATCCATATTCTGGAGTTCAGACAGGCATCCTTATTTTTACAAAAACAAACGCCGGCGGAACAGATAAAGTCTGGATGTACAACATGGAAAACGACGGTTACAGCCTTGACCAGAAGCGTGACCCAATCGAAGCAAACGACATTCCAGACATCATTCAGCGCTGGAACAACCTTGCCCAGGAAGCAGACCGCACAAAATACGAAAAGTCATTCCTCGTAGAAAAGCAGGAAATCGTGGACAACGACTACGTGTTCTCTTTCAACAAATATCAGAAAAAACAGGTAGAAAAGAAAACCTACCGTGCCACAAAAGACATTCTGGCCTCCATCAACGACCTTGAAGTGCAGTTTAAGAAAATTATGGAAGAGCTCTCTACTACTGATTAAGGAATTGGGAAGTGGAAAACAAAATTTCTATCAGATTTTTTAATGATAAAGAAGTTCGCGCAA
>JAEDED010000032.1 GCA_016293495.1 Treponema sp.
GTAATGAAATTTCCCATGATGGAATCAGGCAGGTTTACGCACTGGACTGGATTTGCATGACCAGTCACTAATCAGCCTAGTTAAAGTGTCCAATAATTGGGGTGCACTTCAGTTTAATTACTTCTAGGATAGGCCCATTTTTTTAAGAAAATTGGATCAATACCCTTACGCCCGTTTCTGAACCGACTTAGTATCTTCAAGTGTCTTAAGAAAAACTTCCATGCACACTCTGGCGTCATCGTAGGCGCGGTGTGCTTCAGTTACGTCGATGTTCATAAGGCGGGCCATTAACTGTAAATTGTATTTTCCAAGCAAAGGATAAGCCCAGCGCACGAAGGTTAGTGTGTCCAGGGCTTTATTTTTTGTCTCCGGGAGTTTTGCTCTTGAAAGTTCTTCGTTGATAAAGTTTAAGTCGAAGTTTACGTTGTGGGCAATTAAAATTCCATCTTTAATAAAGCTTGAGAAATTTTTAAGCGCTTCTTCTGCAAGCGGAGCATCTTTAACCATTTCGTTTGTGATGTGGTTAATTTCTGTGCATTCTGGTGGAATTGGTTTTTGAGGATTGATGAGGGTTTCGAATTTTTCTTTGATTCCGTCTTTGTCAAACTTTACGGCCCCGATTTCGATTACCCGATCTGTCGTTGAACTTAAACCGGTTGTCTCGGTATCGAAGGCGATAAAGGTTGCTCCAGAGTCTAAAAGAATCTGGAGCTTTCTGAAATCTTCTATCAGTTTATTCTGCGGCATTTAATTATTTTGCTGCGTCAAGAATTGATTTGATTTCTTTTGTGATTGCGTCACAAAGTTCTGCTGCTTTTGCTTTTGCTGAAGAAAGACACTTGTCGCAGCCACCTTCGAGAGCCATTGTCGAGTTGATGTAGAACTTGATTTTTGGTTCTGTTCCTGATGGGCGTGCACTTACGATTGTTCCGCCGTCGAGGAAGAACTGGAGTACGTTGCTCTTTGGAAGATCTAATGGTTTTTTGTCAGAAGGATTTGCCGGGTCGAATACGATCTGGTTCTGTACGTCGCGGATAGATGTAACTGTTTTTCCACCGAGAGTCTTGAGTCCTTCTGTGCGGAGCTTTGTCATGATGCCTGCCATAACTTCTTTTCCTGATGAACCAGGGAAGTTCTGAGAAATGGCACGGTCTTCAAAGTATCCGTATTCTTTGTACATATCATCAAGGTGTTCAAGAAGGCTCTTGCCTTGTGAACGCCAGTAAAGTGTCATTTCTGCACAGAGAGCAGCAGCTGAAACACCGTCTTTGTCCATTACTTCTTTTTCTACTTTGTATCCGTAGCTTTCTTCAAGACCGAATACGTAGTCGCCAGTTCCTTTAGCTTCCATTTCTGCTTCAACAGCTGCGATCCACTTAAAGCCTGTAAGACATTCGATCATGCGAACGCCGAACTTTTTACAGATTGCATCTCCGAATGGTGAAGTTACGATAGAGCGAACTACAACAGGATCAGCTGGCATTGTTCCAAATTCTTTGCGGCTCAAAAGTACGTATTCCATGAGCATAGCACCCATCTGGTTTCCTGAAAGGAGAACCCATTCGCCGTTTGCATCTGGGAATGCTGTTCCGAAGCGGTCTGAGTCTGGGTCAGTTGCCATTACACAGTCTGCTTTTTCTTTTTTACCAAGTTCTACTGCGAGAGTGAGAGCTGGTTTTTCTTCTGGGTTTGGTTTTTCTACAGTAGGGAAGTTACCGTCTGGTTCACGCTGTTCTGGAACTGTGATTACTTTAAGTCCCAAATCTCCGAGAACTTTTTCTACATGCATAGCACCTGTTCCGTGAAGTGGTGTGTAAACAACCTTTACATCTCCTGCTTTTTCTTTAATCAATTCAGGACGGAAAAGCTGTGCCTTACACATTTCCCAGAATTTTTCGTCGATTTCTTTATCGATAATCTTAAGAGTTCCGTTTTTGAGGGCGTCTTCTTTAGAGATTGTTTTTACTTCTGTTACAGCGTTTACTTCTTTGATGATTCCTTCATCGTGTGGTTCGATAACCTGAGCACCGTCGTTCCAGTATGCTTTGTAACCGTTGTACATACGTGGGTTGTGAGAAGCTGTTACTACAACACCAGTGTCTGCTTTGAGTTCACGGATTGCGAATGACAATTCTGGAGTAGGACGAAGTCCTGAGAAGAGGTAAGCTTTGATTCCGTTTGCAGCGAAGATTAAGGCTGTTGCTTCTGCGAATACGTCTGAGTTAAGACGGCTGTCGTATGCAACAACTGCGCTCAATGTTCCGGCTTTTGCTTTTTCTGGGAATGCTTTGATTACGTAGTTTGCAAGTCCCTGTGTAGCCTGGTTGATTTCGAGAGTGTTCATGCGGTTTGTTCCGCCGCCCATGATTCCGCGAAGTCCGCCAGTTCCGAATTCGAGAGTCTGGTAGAAACGGTCTTCGAGTTCTGTCCAGTCTTCTTTAGCGATAAGTTCTTCTACTTCTTTGCTGAAACGTGCATCTTTTTCAGCAGCGATATAAGCTTTTGCTCTTTTTAAGATTTCTTCTTTTTCCATTTTAATGGCTCCTTAGGTGTTTATGTAATGCGCCTTATGCGCGATTGTTACTTTGTTGAACTGAAACTCAGTTACTCTTCTAAAAGCATTTACATTTTATCTGCTTCTAAAAGCATTTTTGTTTCCCAGGCAAGGAGTTCTTTTTCCTTTTCGGGATTGTTTCCTTTAACGTCACACATGATTCTGAAAACGCTTTCTGTTCCAGAGCCGCGCATCCAGATAAAGGCTGCAGGTTTTTCTGAATCTTCAAATAGCTGAATCTTAAGTCCGCCTTTGCCGCTTTCTGAAAAATCCTTTGCATCAACTTTTTCTGTCGTGCCGTTTGTCAATACACATTTATACGACGAAATGCCATATTTTTGCAATAAGCCGTCAGCACCATTTTTAAAGGAATTTTCAAAAACCTTCTGGAAGTTGGCTTTAAGCTTTGAGTGATCCATTGTGCTGATTTTAAGAATTGCACGGCTTTCTGAAACACCTGTTGTTGTGTAAACAGGAAGTGTTTCGATTACGTCACTCAAAGTAAAGTCTTCTTTATATTTGTTACTCTGTCCTGAAAGATCGCACCAGATGTGATAAAGGCCTTTTTTTGTATTGCCTGACATATCAATGCTGTCACGAATATTAAGAAGTTTTACGAATGCAAAGATTGTATTAATCGGATCACGAACACTTGAAGGGTAAGTAATTGTTCCTCCGTTGGAACCTTCACCTAAGATTCTTACTGTGTATCCCTGTTTGCGGGCAAGGCGTGCTGTGTTAACGACGTTTGCTTCTCCGACTTCGCCACGGAAAACTTTTGCGCCGAAGACAGCGGCAATTTCGTCGATACGCATTGATGTAGGGCAGTTTACAGCTACTGCAGGTTTGTAATTTTCTTCGGAACTGTTAAGCCAGTGAGAGAATGCAAGTTCTGCAAGAACAGAAAGTGAGAATACTTCCTGCGCTTTGAGAATCTGTGCGCTCTGTGATTTTGAATCCCAGTAAACGATATTTCCTCTGTCGCCGTCGCAGTCAGGCATATAGCCTAAAAGTGCATCTTTAGTTCCTGACTTCTGGAGTTCTTCCATTTTTTGTGCACAAGGCACAAGATTTTCAGGTTCAGGAATGATTTCGTGTACGATTTTACCGGGAACATCGTTGAACGGATAAAAATTTATATTGTTTTCTTTGAAGAAAGCGCTGTCAATCGAAAGAGTTCTTGCGCTTCCGTTAAAGTCGCATACGATTCCGATTGGATTTTTTCTAATCTGTTCTTTAAGAAGGTCAAAGAAGCTGTCCTGAAGAGGAACGTTTGAAATTGAAGAAATTACGTTCCTTGAGAAATTTCTGTACATATCAAGCGCTTCTTTTTTTGAAGACATTGATTCTGTGTAGACCCAGTCAAGTTCTGTTTCGTTTCTGACAGAAATAAGGCGGCTTACGTTTTTAAGAACATTTTCGTCTGCGCACTTTTCTTTGAAGGCATCAACGAGAAGGGCATTTTCCTGAGCGTTAAGAACGCCGCCGTCATTGAGCCCGAATTTAATTCCGTTGTGACCGACAGGGTTGTGGCTTGCCGAAACGTAAATGAATCCGTCAAAAAGTTTTGAAAACGCCATGATTTCTGGAGCCGCAGTAACGCCAAGGTAGCGGACTACAACTTTTTCTTTAAGAAGAAGGCGGACCATTGCGTTTGTAATCTGAGGACCTGTAGGGCGGGTATCCATTCCCACTACGATAGTCGGTGTTTTTTTTGAAGTGCGTTTTTTTACATAGTCTGCAAATACAAGTGCAGAAAGAACGCTGATGCAGGTATTGTCGATTCCGATATCACAAGTTGTGTCTTTTTCGTCACCAGAAACTGCAAAGACTTTGCGCCAGCCTGAAGCAGAAAGAATCATGTTTGGTTCAAGTTTATTCATTGCTCTATACTACCTTGAAAGAATTATAAAACATTAAGGGTAAATACTCGTGAGTATTCCTTGCCTGAGAAGTCTGTAACAATAATTGAAATTGTATCTTTTCCGTGAGGGAGATAAAGTTCCCCGAGAAGCATGATGTCGTCGTCAGGATAAAGTTCGCCGGCTGAATAAAGATTGTGGCCTTCGATTGCAAGTTCAGAATCCTTCTGCTTGATTGTGTTGTACGAAATGCGTTCTGATTCTGTTCCGTTAACGAGAAGAGTTGTTTTGTAAGGAACAGCATTGTCCTGGCGCGATTTGTAGATTTTATATACGCCTGAGGGGATGTTTTTCTGTGTTTCGAGATCGTAAACCTTGCCGAATTTGTTTTTAAGTGAAACATTTGTCACGGTAAGGGCATGTTTCTGGCCGAGACGAGGCATGAGGATTAACGGGTTGATATAATTCTGGTTTTGAGTATCGATAATCTGGAATTCGAGGTAGGAATCTGTTTCCTGCCATGCTGAGTTTCCGGTTGAGGCAAGCTTTGTTCCTGTAGTTACGGAAGGATGTTCATAAAGGTCTGTGTTAAAATTATCTGTGTCGAGGTTTCCGTATACTGTTAAAAGGGAATCTTCATGAGCTACGACTGCGCAGGTACCAAGTGATGATTCAAACCAGTTAAAGCCGTCATCGTGTTCAGTGATGATTATTGAAATTTCACCTTTATCAGCGCACACTGCTTCTTCTGATTCAGAAAAAATAAGCGATGTCGAAAGTGTGTCAGAGCGTTTCTGGCCGAAGAAGGAATAGAATTTATCCTGTAAAACATTTGCCTGAGGCCATTCAAAAGCGATTGCCGGAATTATGAGCATTGCGCCGGCACCGAGAAGGGCGAATAATTTTTTCTGTTTTTTCTGTAATTTCATGGTTATGTCCTTCTTATGTAAAAACTATTCTTTTGAAATAGTAAGCTTTGAGATTTTTGTATCTTTTCCTACAAAAAGGGAATTTCCGTCTGTCAGAATGAAGGCAGATTCTGCATCAAATGAAAAACTGCTTGTTTTATGAAGCCTTGATTCAAGAACGGTAATTGTATAAATATTGTGAGTTCCGATTTTTTCCTTTGAAAGAACGAATAAGCTTTCACCTACAGGAGATTCCTGAATGTTGAGAATGATTCCCGGAATGTCAATGTGAGAAAGCTTTGATTTTTTTATGTCATAAATGCCCAGACCGGTTGCATCGTTGTAGTAAACTGCAGATTCATCTTCGCTGAAGTAAACAAGTGTCTGATGAACGATGCTTGAAGGCAGATATGTGTGATATACGATTTTTGCGTGGTTTTCTTCATTTTTGTAAAGAACGAAACGCTGGTTATGCTGACCTGATACGCAGGCAAAGTAATTTCCTTTTGAGCTTGTACTGGCGCCTAAAATAACTTCTGTATCACTTCCGCCCGGTGTAAGTTCGTACAAAGGATTCATATTTTCGTCAAAAGTGCAAAGTACGCCGTTTGCAAAGCCGACAACGGTAAGCTTTTTGTTTGAAGTAAAAGCGGTAATCGGGCTTGTATGAAGATGGCGGTTAAGGATTTTTCCCTGAAGATCAAAATATTCAAAGCCAAATCCGCCCGGAAGCATTACAAAAATCCTGTCTCCTGCAGCATACGGAAAGCCGCTTGCCGCAATTTTTGATATTACGTTTCCGTTTGTGTCAAAAACGTCAAAGCTGTGGGAATTTTTTTCGTAAGGAATAAGGTAGTCCCGTGAGATTGTTGCTTTATAACCGAAGTTGCTGATATAGGTGAGTTTTCCGTCATGAGAAAAATAACCTGCATTCTGTCCTAACTTAAAGGGAAGTACATCAAGTGGTAATTCTGAAGTTTCTACACCCTGAGTTATATCTAAAGTCCACTGTGGAGTAAGCTGTAATTCTGTGCGTAAAGGCGCAAAACAGAAGATAAGGTACACAAGGAACAGTACTGGGAGTAATATTGAGGACAAATGTTTCTTATTTTTCATAAAATAATGATATAATTATAGAAAATAACTGTCAATAAAGATTTTTGAACTTTATGTCGATAATAGAATAGGAATCTTTTACAGTTTCCAGAATTTGAGAGAAACCGGGTTTTTTTGCCTGGAAAAAGGGAATTTTTATGAAACAGAGAACAATCAGGAGTAAAATCAAGCTTTACAGCATTACCGTGATGGCTGTTGTGCTTGTATTGTCAGCAATCATGACTGGAATCTACAGCCGGTCTGCCAACCGAACACGTATTGTTGCTGAACTTGAACGGATTGCCAATCAGAAAAATCTCGAATTTCAGGCTAATTTGAACAGTCAGATTATTCTTGCCCTTCAGATGGCCAAATCTCCTGTAGTTGTTGATTACTTCCTTGATCCTAAAGACGATGATCTTTTTGAACAGGCAAAAAAGGAAATTGCAGCTTATCAGGAATCATTCCTTGGCCGTACATCTTTCTGGATTAATGCAAAGGATTTGAAATTCTATTCTGACCTTAATTATTCCTATACCTTAGATCCTTCTAATCCAGATGATTACTGGTGGAATATGACAATGAAGGAAACTGAAGTTTACAACTTCAATATTAACTATAACAAAGAACTTGGAAAAACAATGCTCTGGCTTAATGTTGTTGTCAGAGATACAAAGGATAATGCAATCGGTATTGTCGGAACCGGTATTCCGATTACAGAATTCGTAAATGATATGTACAAGAATCTTCCAGCTGGAATCAATATGTATCTTTACAATAATTCCCTTGAAGTAACAGGTGCAAAAGACCAGAAGATTCTTGCAGAAAAACATTCAATCACAGAATTCCTTCCGGGGCTTGATAATGACAAGGCTTTGACTGATCAAATGATCAGCTTTACAAAAAAAGGTGAATATGTAATCAATCCGATCAAGGTAATCGGATGGAATCTTGTTCTTTTCGTTCCTGCTCAGTTTAGTGATAACTTTTCGGGAGATGTTTTCCTTTTTGGTTTAATACTTGATATTGTATGTCTTATCATCATAGTTATCTTTACTGTAATTCTCTATAATTTGATGAATCGGACAACTGAACATCTTGATACAACAAAAGAGAAGGCAAGTGTTCAGGTTGATTTAATGGACCAGGTAAATGCTACCATTACTGAAAACGTGGATTACCTTGAACAGTTCGGAAACCTTATTGAACACCAGATTAACCAGATTTCTACTTCAACAGAAAATACAAATGATTTGATGAATGATCTTGAAGCAATGAATATTCTTCGTAAAGATTCAATTGACAGTACAAATGATCTTGCTGACAGTTCACGTACTGGTAATGAACATATTTCAAATATTACTGCAAAGATCGGCGAAATGAGTGAATGTACAAACAGACTCACTTCTGCAAACAATCTTATTGCAAGCATTACTTCAAAAACAAACCTTCTTGCAATGAATGCCTCGATTGAAGCAAGTCATGCCGGTGAACAGGGTAAAGGCTTTGCAGTTGTTGCAAAGGAAATTCGTGCCCTTGCAGAAAAGAGTCGTGCCCAGCAGCAGGATGTAAGCCGTGCTATTGCAGATATTAACGCAATGGTAAAGGATATGGTTTCTTATTCAGAAACTGCAAAGGCTTCGTTTGACCAGATTGTTGCAAATACAGAAAGAGTACAGGATAACTTCCAGAATATGTCGAACAAGCTTGAAAGTGAAGCTTCACTTGTACAGACAATTTCTGCAAACTTACAGAACGTTTCAAATTCAAATCAGAAAATAAACCTCAGCTTTGCAGAAATGAAACAGTCAAACAAACTTGTAAGCAAGGAAATTTCGAAGGCTGTAGAAAGTTCTGATGCTCTTCTTGTAGTTACAGATGAACTTTTGAAGAAAATCCGCGGGGAAGATAAAGAATAACCGGGGAAGATAAAGAATAACCGGGGAAGATAAAGAATAACGTTATTTTTTCAGAATTGAGAATAAATTAATTGTACAAAATGCACTTTTATGGTAAAATTCTAAAGTCTTTTGTTTAACGTGGTTAGATAAAAGACTCTCTGGAGAGTCTCCATAATAGTGTGGAGCGCCGAAGGGTTAAGGTTATTAGAGCCGATATCTCAGGCAAAGCGGACAGAGTAAAAAGTGTTCGTATTACTTTTCAGAGAGCTGCATGTAAAAAGTGTGGCTCTTATTTTTTTTAAAGGACTCAGAATATGAAAAAACGTATTTCGAGCTTGCTGCTTGCAGTATTTATGGCTGTTGGCGGTGCTTCTCAAGCATTTGCAGAAGAAGCAGCTGAAACTGTTGGAAAAACAGGATTTGCAGCTTTTCAGGCTAAACTTGAAGCTGTTCTTGATGTAATTGATGGTTTTGTATGGGGAATTCCTACAATCATCCTTATTCTTTTAACAGGTATTGTTCTTACAATCCGTTTGCGCGGTGTACAGTTCTGTAAACTTGGTTATGGAATCAAGTCTCTTTTCAAAAAAAATGAAGGCGAAAAAGGTGAACTTTCTCCTTTCCAGGCTTTGTGTACAGCACTTTCTGCAACAATCGGTACTGGTAACATTGTCGGTGTAGCTACAGCTATCGCTGCCGGTGGACCTGGTGCTTTGTTCTGGATGTGGTTTGCTGCTCTTGTTGGTACTGCAACTAAATATGCAGAATGTATGCTCGCTGTTAAATACCGTGAACATTGTGAAGACGGACACGTTCTCGGCGGACCATTCTATACAATCGAAAAAGGTATGAAAGAAGTAACAGGCTTCTCATGGAAGTGGCTTGCTGTTCTTTTTGCAGTATTTGGTGTACTTGCTGGACTTCTCGGTATCGGTACTATGACTCAGATCAACGGTATTACTTCTGCTGTTAATGATGCTTTTGCAGCTTATAAAACAAACTATGCTTTTGAATTGTTCGGTAAAGGATATTCATGGGCTACAGTAATTTCCGGTTTAATCGTTACACTTGGTGTTGCACTTGTTGTAATCGGTGGTCTCAGACGTATTTCTAGAGTTGCAGAAAAAGTTGTTCCAACAATGGCTGTTGTATACGTATTCCTTGGACTTTCTGTTTTGATTATGAATGCAACAAGCATTCCTGGTGCATTTGCTGTAATTTTCAAGAACGCATTCGGATTTTCTGCAATTGCCGGTGGTGCAGCAGGATGGGTATTCAAACAGATTACTGATTCAATGCAGAAAGGTATTGCTCGCGGTATCTTCTCTAACGAAGCAGGTCTCGGTTCTGCACCTATTGCAGCTTCTGCAGCAAAGGTTGAAGAACCAGTTGAACAGGGTGTTGTTTCAATGCTCGGTACATTCATTGATACAATCATCGTTTGTACAATGACTGGTCTTGCAATTGTTATCGCATTCTATACAGGTCCAGAGGCTTCAGGTGTAGGTGATTTGAAAGGTGTAGAAATTACATCAGCAGCATTTACAAGAGTTCTTGGTGGTGACGGACGTTCTGTTCAGTTCCTCCTTATGCTTTGTCTTGTATTCTTTGCATTTACAACAATTCTCGGATGGGACTACTATTCTGAAAAATGTCTTGAATATTTGTCAAACGGAAACATGACTTTAGTTAAAGTTTTCCGCTGGATTTACATTGTTGCTGTATTTATCGGACCTTACTTTACAGTTAATGCAGTATTCCAGATTGCCGACATCACAAACGGTTTGATGGCAATCCCTAACTGTATTTCTTTGCTAGTATTGAGCGGTGTTGCAGCAAAAGAAACAAAAAAACTTTTCGACAAGAAAGACGGTTTGTTGAAGTAAGATAAAGAAATAAAGACAAAAAAACGGAGTACGCTCACCGTATTCCGTTTTTTTTGTCTGTTTTACAATTTTATTTTTCTTGAATTTTGATTGATAACTTCATATATTATAAAGATATGAATAAAAACAATCAAAAACCAGACATCGAAATTATCGTTACTGATGCAGATGGAAAAGAGCGCAAAATAGATTCTAACTCAATTCTTCCTGTTGAACAGATTTTACCTAACAAATTAAATATTATTGCAATCCAGGGACGTCCTATTTTTCCAGGCGTTTTTACACCTTTGATGGTTTCTTCTGCCGAAGACGTAAAGGTTGTCGAAGCTGCTTATGAAGGTGACGGTTTTCTTGGAATTATCATGGCTAAAAAGGATTCTGACAATTCTACAATCGCTGATTTGTACGAAGTAGGAACTGCCGCAAGAATCATCAAGAAAATCAATATGCCTGACGGTGGAATTAATATTTTCATTTCTACTATTAAAAGATTCAAAATCAGAAAGGCATTGAATAAGACAAATCCAATATTTGCCACTGTCGAATACCTTGATGACGAAGAAGATTCCACATTTGAAGTAAAAGCACTTACACGCGCAATCGTAAGTGAAATGAAAGAAATCTCTGACAACAACCCGATGTTTTCAGAAGAAATGCGCCTCAACATGGTGAATATCGATCACCCTGGAAAAATCGCAGACTTTATCGCATCAATTCTTAACGTAGAAAAAGAAGACCAGCAGCGTATTCTTGAAACAGTAAACGTTCGCCGCCGTCTCGAACAGGTTCTTGTATTCATCAAAAGAGAGCAGGAACTTTTACGCATTCAGAAAAAAATCCAGCACGAGCTGAACGAAAAGATTGAAAAGAATCAGAGGGAATATTTCCTTCGTGAAGAACTTAAATCAATTCAGGAAGAGCTTGGAACTGACTCAAACGGAAATTTAAACGACTATCAGAAGTTCAAAGAAAAAATTGAAAAGCTTAACTTTACAGGCGAGATAAAAGAAGCTGTTGATTCAGAGCTTCAGAAATTCAATCTTATTGATCCAAACTCTGCAGAATATATCGGAACTCGAAATTTCCTTGAACTTGTATGCAATCTTCCATGGCAGGATAATGCTGTTGAAGATTACAATCTTTCGAATGCATCGAAGGTTCTTGAAGATGACCATTACGGACTTGATGACGTTAAAAAACGCATCATGGAATATCTTTCTGTCAGAAAGCTTAAGAAGGATAATAAAGGTTCTATCATTCTTTTAGTGGGACCTCCTGGAGTAGGAAAGACAAGTATCGGTAAGTCAATTGCTAAAGCAATGAATAAGCCTTTCTACCGCTTTTCTGTAGGTGGAATGCGTGATGAAGCAGAAATCAAAGGTCATAGAAGAACTTATATCGGTGCAATGCCTGGAAAAATTATTCAGGGCTTAAAGATTACAAAATCCCGTTCTCCGGTTTTCCTCATTGATGAAATTGACAAAATGGGACAAAGCCATCAGGGCGACCCTGCATCAGCATTGCTTGAAGTACTCGATCCTGAACAGAACATTAACTTTAGAGACAATTATCTTGATCTGCCATTTGATATTTCAAACGTGTTCTTTATCCTGACTGCAAATACTCTCGATTCAATTCCTGGTCCTTTGCTTGACCGCGCTGAAGTAATCCAGCTTTCGGGATACATTGATCAGGAAAAAATGGAAATTGCAAAAAAGTACCTGATTCCTAAAAACCTTGAAAAAAATGGTCTCAAAAAAAATCAGGTAAAATTTACAAAAGCAGCACTTTCCCGCATTGCAGAAGAATATGCAAGAGAGGCAGGTGTGCGCAATTTTGAAAAGAACCTTGATAAAATCAACCGAAAAATCGTTACAAAGCTTATGGCTGATGAAAAAACCGACAAAGCACAGACCTTTACAGTTGATGCTTCTGATTTAAATGAATATTTAGGAAAACCTGTATTTGATGAATCAGAAATAAAGCGTGCTTCAAAACCGGGAACAGCCATTGGTCTTGCATGGACCAGCATGGGTGGAGATACACTTCTGCTGGAATCAATTTCCTTCCCGGGAAAAAATGAACTTCAGCTTACAGGGCAGATGGGCGATGTAATGAAGGAATCTGCTCAGATTGCTTTTAACTGGGTAAAAAGCTACTGCGAGGCAAATAACATTAAAAAGCCTGAATGGTTTGAACAGAATGTAATTCACCTTCATATACCTGAAGGGGCAACTCCAAAAGACGGACCAAGTGCCGGAATTACAATGGCAACAACCTTTATGTCACTTCTTACTGGAAAGACAATCAAAAAGAATCTTGCCATGACCGGTGAGCTTTCGTTAACAGGACAGGTGCTTCCGATTGGCGGTCTTCGCGAAAAAACTGTTGCAGCTCGCCGTAACCGAATCAAGACAATCATCATTCCAAAGGCAAATGTCCGAGACCTTGATGAAATTCCGGATCACGTAAAGGCCGGAATCAAGTTCATGCCGGTAAGCGACGTAAAAGAAGTGATAGATATCGTTTTCTAGCAGAAATTCTTCGATTACAGACAATAAATATTTGAAAACGCAGATTTTCCGTTTTATAACATATATTGCGGTAATCTGCGTTTTTTTGTATTATTTTCTATTATGGGTGAAGATGTAAAAGCGGTAGTATTCGATATGGACGGGGTTTTGCTTGATTCTGAAACTGTCTGTGACAGAATCTGGCGTCGCCTTGCGGTCGAAATGAACCTTCCTGATATTGAAGAGGCAATTGTCGAAAACCGCGGCTGCAATACAGAAATGATGAAAAACCAGCTTATCGCCCGTTATGGAAAAGATTTTGACCAGCCTAAGTTTTTTGCAGACTTCGGAAAATACTTCATCGAAACAGAAAACACAACCGGCATTCCTTTAATGCCACAAGTTGTTGAAACTCTTGAATACCTTAAATCAAAAAATTACCGTCTCGCACTTTGTACAAGCACCTGCCGCGAAATTGCAGAGCGCCAGTTAAAGGCTGTCAAAATCCTTGATTATTTTGAAGTAAAAACCTTCGGAGACGAAATCAAAAATTCAAAGCCTGCACCTGACATTTACCTTAAAGCAGCTTCGGAACTTGGTCTTGCTCCTTCATTGTGTGTCGCAGTTGAAGACAGCTTCAACGGAATAAGGAGCTGTCATGCTGCAGGATTTAAACCTGTGATGGTTCCTGACCGTATTGAACCCAATGACGAAATGAAAAAACTTTGCTGGAAAATTGCAAAGCCAATTTCAGTTCTTCGTGAATTCCTTTAGAAAAAAATTGTTTTAGAAAATATTTAATTGAAAATATATGGGAGAATAGAAATGAGAAATTCCATTAAGAAAATTTTTGTTTTACTTTCAGTTTTTGTAATTGCATCTTCTTTTGTTTTTGCCGGTTCCGGCGCTTCGCAGAAAATTAAAATCTGGAAAGATGTAAAAATCAAAGGGGCAGCAATCAGCTATCTTCAGCCATATTTTGCAGACGAAGCAAACAATACAGGCGCTGCAGTAATTGTTGCGCCGGGCGGAAGTTATCATCACCTTGGAATGGGACATGAAGGCCACAAGGTTGCACAGTGGTTCCAGAAAAATGGAATTAACGCATTCGTTTTAAGATACCGTGTTTCTGGTGACGGTTTTAATCATCCTGCAATGCTTGAAGACATGCAGCGCTCAATTCAGATTGTTCGCGAAAATGCAAGTAAATGGAAAATCAATACAAAGAAAGTAGGGGCAATCGGTTTTTCTGCCGGCGGACATCTTGTTGTAATGGCAGGTGCTTTTGGCGATAACGTAAACGAACTTACAAAACTAGGTATTAAAACAAATGTAAGTCTCAAACCTGATTTTGTAATTCCAATTTATCCTGTTGTATCAATGCAGGATGATATTTACCATGCCTGGTCAAGAAAAAGTCTTACAGGAAGCAAGGAACCAAGTCAGGCAATTAAAGATAAGTTCTCAATGGAAAAACAGATTACTTCAAAAATGTGTCCTGTATTCCTTTTGTGCAACAAAGATGACCGTACTGTAAAATATCAGAACTCAGTAAGACTTGATGAAGCTCTTTCAAAAGCAGGTGTTCCTCATATTTTCATTCTTAACGAAAAAGGTGATCACGGCTTTGGAATGGGTAACGGCAAATTTGTTAAGGAAACACAGTGGAACGATAAATGGCTTTTGCCTTGGCTTAAAGAAGAAGGAATTATTAAATAGCCTTCAAGGTTTGAAATATATTATTGATGAAAAAAGTTTGAAAAAAAGGATTTGAAAAATGGAAAACTTAGATGCAGAAATCGTATTACACATTCTTATTTCTGTCGGTGTAATCGTAATTTTTGCAAAATATTTTGGCGTTCTTGCAAGAAAAATCGGAATCCCTGAAGTTGCAGGAATGATCGTTGCAGGACTTTTGCTCAGATTCATTCCGTGGTTTAAAAACTTTGGCGGAACAGAACCTGATGTTATTTGTGCCGAAGCTAACCGATTTATTTCTATCATGGCAGAAATCGGCGTAATCCTTATTATGTTCTCTGCCGGTTTAAGTACAAACCTCAAGTCACTGATCAAGTCTGGTATTAAATCTACAATCATTGCCTGTATGGGCGTTTTTGTTCCTTTGATTATGGGAACAGTCATGGCCTTCTGCTTTTTTGGTTTTAACGGATTCGGTACACCGGAGTTTTTCAAATGTATGTTTGTAGGAACAATTCTTACTGCAACCTCTGTAAGTATTTCTGTAGCAGTATTAAAGGAATTTGGAAAAATCAAAACTGATGTCGGTCAGACAATTATCAGTTCTGCAATTATTGATGATGTAATCGGAATTATCGTACTCACAATCGTACTTGGTGTAAGTTCAGGAAATGGTGGTTACATCGAAATTATCCTCAAGACACTTGCATTCTTTGCCTGTGCTCTTGTCGTAGGATTTATTGTTTACAAGCTTTTCAAATGGTATGACAAACGCCATCCTCGTTCCCACAGAATTCCTATTTACGCTCTCGGCGTTGCTTTGATATTTGCTTATTGTGCAGAAAAATTCTTCGGTATTGCAGACATCACCGGTGCATACATTGCAGGAATCGTTTTGTGCAATCTTCACGATGCATCTTACATGGAATCAAAAATTGATATTAATGCGTACATGCTTTTCAGTCCGGTTTTCTTTGCAAGCATCGGTTTAAAAACAAATCTTTCAGGTTTGACTTTAGACCTTTTGTGGTTTGCAATTGCGTTCGTAATCATCGGATGTATTTCTAAAATTATTGGGTGCGGTGGAATTTCTAAGGCCCTCGGTTTTAACTGGCGAGAAAGCTACCAGATCGGACTTGGAATGATGGTTCGCGGTGAAGTTGCCCTTATCGTTGCAACAAAGGGACTTAACAATAATCTCATTACTCCGGAATATTTTTCTGCTGTAATTCTTCTGATTATTGTTTCTTCAATGCTTGTTCCAATTCTTTTAAAGCGTGCTTTTGGAATTAAAAAAGGCGACCAGTTAACTCAAGACTGTGAAACTCAAGCGTAATACAGTCAACAAATTCGTAGCGCTCCATAAAGAGGGGTGTCGTCGGAATTGAAATTCACGAGCGCTTTTAATATAATAGAAAAACTTAAACGAATATAATTTAAAGAGGTATATACATGTCAGACGAAGTTAGAGTTCGCTACGCACCATCTCCTACAGGAATGCAGCACATCGGTGGTGTTAGAACTGCACTTTTTAATTATCTTTATGCTCGTTCAAAGGGCGGAAAATTCATTCTCCGTCTCGAAGACACAGACCGCACACGCTATGACGAAAAATATGTTCAGAACCTTTATGACACAATGGCATGGCTTGGAATTGACTGGGACGAAGGCGGTTCAAAGGGTGGAGAATATGGTCCTTATGTTCAGTCAGAACGCTTTGAACTTTACAAAGAATATGCTCAGAAACTTTTAGACAACGGCGAAGCTTACTACTGTTTCTGTGACTCAGAACGCCTCGACCGCATCAGAAAAATTCAGACAGAAAATAAAATGGCTCCAGGTTACGACCGTAACTGCCGCCACCTTACTCCAGAAGAGGTAAAGGCAAATCTCGATGCCGGAAAGCCATACGTAATCCGTCTCAAAGTTCCAATGGAAGGAACAACAAAATTTAATGACCACATCTTGGGCGATATCGAATGGAAAAACGAAGATATTTCTCCAGACCCAGTATTGCTTAAGTCAGACGGATTCCCAACATACCACCTTGCAAACATCGTTGACGACCACATGATGAAAATTAGCCACGTAATGCGCGCTCAGGAATGGATTCCTTCTACACCTCTGCACGTTCAGATGTACAAATCATTCGGCTGGGAACATCCAGAATTCTGCCATCTTCCAATGGTAAACGGAGCAGACGGAAAAAAACTTTCTAAACGCCACGGTTCAACATCCCTCAATGAATTCCGTGCACGCGGATATCTTCCAAAGGCAATCGTAAACTACGTTGCAATGCTCGGTTGTTCATACGTTGAAGGTCAGGAATTTTATACAATGGAAGAACTTGCTAAAAACTTTAAGCTTGAACACCTTAACAAGGCTCCAGCTGTATTTGACTACAAAAAGCTTGAATACTACAACGGTAACTATATCCGCCAGATGAGCGCTGAAGAACTTTATAAATGGACACTTCCATTCATTACTGGCACTGGGGATGCAACTCTTGAAATCAATCCGGAAAATCCACAGCCAAAACCAAATGTAGGACCAGAATTCTCAGGCGTTGCAATGGGAGAAGACGGTCGCCCTTACTGTGTTGATAAATCAATGAACATGTCTACAGAAGATGTTGAAAAAACACTTCTCGGTCTTATGCCATTGATCCAGGAACGCCTTAAGTTCCTTACAGAAGCTGCAGAAATGGTACACTTTATGTTTACAGAACCTCAAGTTCCACCAGCTGAACAGATCATTCCAAAGAAGATTGACCTTGCCAAGACAAAAGAAGTACTCGAAGCTGCAAAAGATTTCGTAGCAAAAGTATTTGACCTTGACCACGAAGCTGCAGAAAACCTTGCTAAAGAAAAAGCAGAAGTTCTCGGAATCAAACTCGGTGACTTTATGATGCCGATCCGTATGGCAGTAACAGGAAGCCGCGTTTCACCTCCATTAATCGGTTCAATCCTTGTTCTTGGAAAAGAAAAATCAATCGCAAGAATCGAAAAAACTCTTGCTGCATTGAACTAAGCTTTTGTAAAGTTGAGTCATTGAAATAATGAAAACTATTGCCCGTCTGGGGATTCTCAGACGGGCTTTTTTTGTTTTTAAGGGGAATTTTTAATCTATGCAAGAGAGATGACTTTATCGTATTTTTACAAGAAGGCATTTACTATTGATGAAGCTTACGATATCCTTAAAGAAAACAGTGGAACTCAGTTTGAGCCTTCACTTGTAAAGGTTATGTTGATTATCAGAAGTGACCTTGAAAAAATCTATGGAAAGAAAAATGATTGATTCTAAATACACAAAATGGGTTGCAGCCTGGGGCAACTCTACTTCAATTTCTGACCGGGACATTTCAACTTATTCAAAAAATCTTACTTTACGATATCCGGTAAAAATGTGCTTCAACGGAAGTAAACTCCGCTTTCACTTTTCAAACCTTACCGGAACAGAAACTGTAAAAATTACAAAAGCATTTGTCGCGGACACAAGGACTTTAGAATACAAAAACGTTCCAATTACATCAAACGGTAAAACAGAAATCGAAATCCCTGCAGGTAAAGAAGTTGTAAGTGATGAAGTGGAATTTTCGGTTAACCGAGGAGCCGTTTTAAATGTCAGCATGTATTTTGAAGGCTTTACACAGATGTCATCAGGAACTCACGTAACAGGTCCTTTAAGCAAGGCTCAGTTTGCGTACGGCGATTTTTCTGAGGCAAAGGAATTTGACAAAGACCTTTCAAAATCAACACCGTGGTTTTATTTCTTAAATACAATCGATGTTCTTACCGAAGAGAAAAACCACGCCTTCATCTGTTACGGCGATTCTATAACAGCACAGAGCTGGCCTGATTACCTTACGCTTCGTCTTGAAAAAGAAGGCATTGATAACGTTTCTATCATTCGCCGTGCAGTCTGTGGAACAAGAATCCTCCGCCAGTATGACTGCATTACATATCAGGCATACGGCTTAAAAGGCGAAACAAGGTTTCCTATTGAAGCAAACGTAAGCGGTGCAACTGCAGTTTTGATCCAGCATGGAATTAACGACATCATTCATCCTGTTGGTGAAGAAGTAAATCAGTTCAGACCTTGGAGCGATTTACCGACAGCAGACGAAATGACAGAAGGCTTTGAAAACCTTTATGTAAAGCACGCACGGACACTCGGCCTTAAAGTTTACGGCGGAACACTTCTTCCGATTTACGGCTGGAGAACTTATGCAGATTTTAGAGATGAACTTCGCGTAAAATTCAACGACTATATCCGCCGTACAGAAACTTTGGACGGAGTAGTAGACTTTGACAAAGCAGTTCGCGATAATGAAAAAAATGAAAGATTTGCCGAAGGTTTTGACTCAGGCGATCATCTTCATCCAAGTGAAGCAGCATATAAAGCAATGGCTGATGCCGTTAATCTTGATTTTCTAAAATAATTCCTTGAAACAGGAGTCGATAAAATGAAACTTAATCCAGTAATCACAAGTCTTTTAGAAACAGACCTTTATAAATTTTCAATGGGACAGGCAATTTACCATCAGTTCCCGTCGTATAAAACACTGTGGACATTCAAATGCCGTAACGAAAGCGTAAAGTTCACACCGGAGATGGTAGAAGAAATCAAGGAGCAGATTAAAAGCTACTGCAATATCCGTTTTACAGAAGAGGAACTTGATTACCTCCGCAAAATTGAATGGCTCCACGAAGATTACATTGAACATCTTCGAATCTGGAAGCCTCGCTACGAAGATTTTGAAATCACTTCTGACGGCCCTAAAGGTTTCAGCCTTGAAGCATCGGGAACCTGGCTCAATACTTCAATGTATGAAATTCCTATTCTTGCAATCATCAACGAAGTTTACTTCAGAATGCAGTTCGATTACACAGAACTTTTTGAACAGTATAAAAGAAAACTCAACGAAAAAGTTAACTGGCTCAAAGACGGAACATACAGCATCGGAGCCTTCAGTGAATTCGGACTTCGCCGCAGATTGAGTGCAGAAGCGCAGGATCTTGCCGTTAAGCTTTTGTGCGAAAACAACGGAAGCTACAAAGATTCATTCTGCGTCGGAACTTCAAACGTTTACCTTGCAAAAAAATATAACGTAAAACCAGCTGGCACTATGGCGCACGAATTTGTAATGTGTGTAGGTCAGGGAAATCCGATGTACAATCCTGCATATTCAAACAAATTTGCAATGGAAGCCTGGACAAAAGAATACGGAGTATTAAACGGAACTTACCTTACAGACACAATCGGCGAGGCAACAACTCACCGCGACATGGGATACACATTCACTTGTCTTTTCGGCGGCGTGCGCCACGATTCCGGCGATCCGTACGAATGGGGTGAGGAATGGATCAGGCACTACGAAAAGTACTACAGCAAATATCACGATGAACGCGTAAATCCAAAATCAAAAATGCTTTTATTCAGCGACTCACTTGATTTTGAACGCGCTTCAAAACTCTACAGCTACTTCAAAGACAGAATCAAAGTTGCATTCGGTATCGGAACCTACATCGCAAACGACACAGATGTAGAAGCGCTTAACATCGTAATGAAAGTTAGTGAATGTAACGGCCGCCCTGTTGCAAAGCTTTCGAATGAAGCTGGAAAGACAATGTGTAAGGACGACGAATACGTTGAGTATTTGAAAAAGACGATTGAGTGGAGATTGACTCACACAGCGCATAAATAAGAAAAAAAAGGTGCACTTCATTTTCGCATTTGATGTGGTATAATAAAAAGTGCAGTTTTATGCAGATTCCTTTTTTAAATTTATAAAGGAATTTTTAAGGAGAAGAATATGGTTGATTATACAGAAGGCTCTGGCAAACAGTATCACACTGGCGTAGGCCCTAGCGATATCGGAAAATACGTTATCATGCCCGGCGACCCGAAACGCTGTGCAAAGATTGCAGAATATTTTGACGATGCAAAACTTATTGCCGATGTCAGAGAATATGTTACATATACAGGAACTTTAAACGGCGTAAAGGTAAGCGTTACTTCAACAGGTATCGGTGGACCTTCGGCTTCAATTGCAATCGATGAACTTGCAAAATGCGGTGCCCACACATTTTTGCGTGTAGGAACCTGCGGCGGAATGCAGGAAGATGTATTAGGCGGCGACATTGTTATCGCAACAGGTGCTGTCCGCATGGAAGGAACTTCGCGCGAGTTTGCTCCGATCGAATATCCGGCAGTTGCAAACATTCACTGTGTAAATGCAATGATGAAAGCTGCAGAAGATTTGAAAATCCGTCATCATGTCGGTGTCTGCCAGTGTAAAGATTCTTTCTTTGGTCAGCATGAACCTGAAATAATGCCTGTAAGCTATGAACTTGAAAACAAGTGGCAGGCATGGCTAAGAATGGGATGTCTTGCTTCAGAAATGGAAAGTGCTGCACTCTTTATTGCAGGTCAGTTCCTTCGTGTAAGAGTCGGAAGCTGCTTCTTAGTTGTTGCAAATCAGGAACGGGCAAAGAAGGGGCTTGAAAACAAGCAGGTTCACGATACAGAGCTTGCAATCAAGGTTGCCGTCGGCGCACTTAAAGAGCTTATCGAAAAAGACAGGGCAGAAGGCCGTCTTTAATTTAAGAACAAATATTTTATTTAAGAGAATTAAATTATGTTACACATCGGATATCACGAATCAACATCAAACGGCCTTGAAGGTCTTGGAATCGAAGCGTTGGAAGTAGGGGCTGATACATTTGCCTTTTTTACAAGAAATCCCCGCGGCGGAAAAGCAAAAGACATTGATCCTTCTGATGCAGAAAAACTTAACGCACTCAGAAAAGAACATAATTTTGCTCCACCTGTAGCTCATGCTCCTTACACAATGAATCCGTGTTCAGCTGACGAAGGCTTAAGACAGTATGCGTTGGAGATGATGATTGACGATTTTCTCCGCCTTGAATACACTCCGGGTTCCCTTTATAACTTTCATCCCGGAAGCCACACAGGTCAGGGCGCAGAAACTGGAATCGATTTGACTTCTTCAATGATTAGTAATGCCATTAAGGAAGCAGAAAAAAAAATCGGTAAAGCGCCATCTACAACTCTTTTGATTGAAACAATGGCCGGAAAAGGTTCAGAAATCGGCCGCACTTTTGAAGAGGTACGCGCAATCATTGATAAAGCAGAAGAAAAATTCGGTTCTTCGTTAAAGGGACGCCTCGGTGTCTGCCTTGATACATGCCACATTTGGGACGGCGGCTATGATATCGTTAATGACCTTGACGGCGTTGTAACTCAGTTTGATAAAATCATCGGCCTTGACCGCCTTAAAGCAATTCACCTTAACGACAGCATGAACGACCTCGGCGCACACAAAGACCGCCACGAAAAAATCGGAGAAGGTCACATCGGTTTTGAAGCTTTAAAGCGCGTAACGGTACATTCCGCACTAAAAGATCTGCCGTTCATTCTCGAAACTCCAAACGATCAGGCAGGATATAAGAAAGAGATTGAAATGTTAAGATAAATGAATGATTAAAAAAAAAATCTGTGGTGTTGATATATTTTAATTTCAAGGAAATTATTAAATTAAAATTAGAAATGTTTTAAGTGCAATGTGTTTCATCCAGCGAAAAAAAAGGTATACTGCTTTTTGAAGAGGCCACTGAAAAAGTCCGCTAAGGATTGAATTTACAAACACCACCTAAATAGAGTAAAATTTATTCAGGTGGTGTTTTTTTATGCTCAAGTCACAGCAAGAATTAAATTTCAGTCAATACACAGATTTATATGACAAATTGATTCCACAGGATCATCTGTTCAGAAAAATAAATGAGCTGATAGATTTCAGTTTCATAAGGGATGAACTGAAAGATAAATATTGTCCAGACAACGGACGAACAGCCGAAGATCCTGAATATCTTTTCAAATTCCTTTTCCTCAAATGTCTGCATCCTATGTCAGATGTTGACCTTGTGGAACGAGCTCTTTATGACCTTTCCTACAAATATTTTCTTGGACTAAATCCCGAAGATGAAGTGATAAATGCAAGCACACTGTCAAAGTTCAGAAAACTACGATTGAAAGATACGGAACTTCTGGATATGTTGATAGAAAAGACGGTCCAGATTGCAATGGATAAAGGCATAATAGAATCAAAAAGCATAATCGTGGACGCAACACACACAAAATCACGCTACAACAGCCATCCGATACGGGAAGTCCTGCAGG
>JAEDED010000033.1 GCA_016293495.1 Treponema sp.
ACAACTTTTTTATAAATTTTTGAAAATTTTTCAAATTTTTTTATTTTTTTTAATACGGTTTTTTATTGACGGAATTCCACTAAAATTAATATATTGTAGGTACAAAGTATTAAATTACTATTTTTATAGGAGTTCATAAATGAAAATCAAACCTTTAGCAGACAGAGTTCTCGTAAAACCAGCAAAAGCAGAAGCTAAGACAGCATCAGGAATCATCATTCCAGAAGCTGCACAGGAAAAAACACAGACAGCTACAGTAGAAGCTGTAGGACCTGGAACAGAAAAAGATCCTGTTACTGTAAAAGTTGGCGAAACAATTATGTACGACAAATATGCAGGAACACAGATTAAGATGGACGGTGAAGAATATCTTATCGTTAAGAATTCTGACATCATCGCAGTAATCGAAAAATAATTTACAGTTATTCATAAACAGAAAGCCCGGCAGAACTTTAGATTCCTTTAACACGGAATGCTTTAATTCTGTCGGGCTTTTTTATTTGCTTTTAGAAATTAATATCGAAAATTAATTTCTTATTTTAGAAAGAAGCAGACGCGCTTTCGAATGAGAAGGATTAAGATAGATTGCGTACTTAAGCGATTTAATTGCATCTTCAACTTTATCCATATCATTATATAAAACACCGATGCGGTACAGCGCTTCTGATTTTGATCTTAAATCCTGCGAATCACTTGCAGCTTTTCCGTAGAGAGAAAGCGCTTCGTTTTTATTTCCTGTGCTGGAATAAATCATTGCAAGATTCATTTTTGCAGAGGCAGATGCACGAGGTGAAACTTCGCGAACAGTTTTTGAGTCCTTAACATATTCCACGAAAACTATAAAATCATAAAGCTGTTTGGCAAGGCTCGCCCTTTTTGCTTCAGTAACAAACCATGCAGCGTTTTCAATTTCCCAGTTCTGAAGCTCATGAATATGATGGAAGAATTCATCGTAGAAAGGTTCTTCTGGATTAAACTTGTAACGGGTCGAAATATATCTGTTGAAAAGTTCCTCGGCCTCTTCTTTTCGGTCAAGAGAAAGGAATCCGTGAACTGCATAACGAACTATTTCTGGCGGATACAGATTTGTTCCGAGTGTATTTTTTTCGAGAGTTGTGTAGATTTTTGCAAGATATGCCTTGTCTGTAATATTCTGAGTTTTGTCTTCAAGATCAAGTTTTGCAACATACAGCTGATAATTTTTAAAACGATTCAGGCTGTCATCCATTCTGGCAATTGCATCTTCAACGGGAATTTTCGGAATGTCGTCATAAGCTTTCATATCCATCGAACGGATTCCCAATTTACGAAGTTCCTGAGTCATAGGATCATCAAGGCTCAGAAGGCTTGAATTGTATGCATAGTTTCCATATGTGATGAGGCCAGGAACATAGTCAGGCCATTTTGAAACTTCAAACAAAAGAAGCTTATAAGCACCTTTTGCGTCATCACGACTTTGCGCCCATACAGCGCTGTTATGATAAATAACACTGAGAATATCAACTCCAGGAATCGAATATTCACTGTCTGAAATTTCTGCCGAATTTTCTTCATCGTCGCGAGCTGTCAGATATTCAAGAATGGCACTTCTCTCTTTTTCTGCAAGTTTTTCTTCTGCAAGATTAACGTAACAGTCAGCAAGAAGAGCTCTGGCTTTAAGACTGAGATTCTGTTTTTTCTTCAGATTCTTTTTAAGATCAAAGTCATCAGTCATTTCTCTTTCTGCAAGATCAAGTGCGGCTTTAAAATCTTCTGCAGCATCAACAAATTTTCTGTCGTCATATTTTACAAGCGCCCAGAAATATGCATCCTGCGCACTCTGATATTCACGCGGGCTGATTACAAATGCCTGATTAATTTTACCTGACGTAAGACTTACGATGGCATTATTGCGAAGCCATCGGTTGTCTTTTGAACCGGCATATGCATCAAGATAAATTCCAGAATAATCTTCGCTGCAGAAATCATCATATGTAACTTTAGCAAAGCCGGATTTAACTTTAGATTTAAGAAGAGCTTCGGCATATAGAGAACCATATTCGGTTCCGGAAAGTTTTTTGCCGGTTTTCATGGCTTCTTTTAAATCATCTTTTTTTAAAAGAATTGATGTATAAACTGCTGTAAGCTGAAGGTTTTCGGGATCGTTTTTAATTGCTGACTTTACAACGCCTTCAGCTTTTTTAGTTTCGCCAAGACGTAAATAACGGCGGCAGATTCCAAGCCTGAAATTTGATGAAAGCGATTTGTTGTCAGTTTTATCAAGGAGTTTTAACGCAGATTCCACCTGCCCCTGATTTATATAGCGGTCAATTTCATCGAGGGTTGAAGTTAATGATGAAACTGAAACTTTTTTTGAACAAGAAAAAAAGCAGCCCGACGTGATTACGGCTGCAACAATCAATACTAAGATTTTACACAAACCATAATGTCTAAGACTGCTTTTCAAATGAAATTCCTTTAAATAAAATTCTAGAATTTAATTATTTTCTTTGCTGATTTTATCCAGCATTGCATTAGTAAACTTGAATGATTCCTCTGGACCAAAGTCTTTTGAAAGTGAAATAGCTTCATCGATTACGATTGAGGCTGCAATATCTTTCTGGAATACAAGTGAATAAATGCTCATTCTTAAAATTGCAAGAGTAACTTTATTAAGTCTGTCAAATGTCCAGTTTTCAGAAAGATGACCTTTAATAAGTTCATCAATCTTTTCGATATTTTCGATTGTTCCTGCAATAATAAGTCTTGAGAAAGTTAAGTCACCTTCTTCAAGATTATCTATGGAATCTACCCATGCAAACTGAAGCAGATTATCAAGAGATTCTCCGCTTACATCCCATGAGTAGAGTGCCTGGAATGCTATAATTCTACTTTTACGGCGTGACACAGAAAGCTCCTAATTACCAGTTAAGAAGAGCATCAAGATCTGCACCTTTCTTTTTGTAATCTACGTTTGCCGGTGTATTCAGTTCTTTTCTGATTTCTTCAATTGCCTTCAACATACCAGTCTGCTGTTTCTGAGCTGTTACAAACTGTTTGATGTATTCGTAAACTGTTACGTTTGTTCCCGGCTGATATGGATCTGAAAGTCCGAGCATTTTTCCGTCAATTTTTTCAAGAACAATGTAGAAACCTGTAGCAATACCGCTGTCTGTAATTTCTGAAGGAGTATTTAATTTCTGCTTGAAAATGTTCAAAAGATTTTCGTATGACATTCCCATTGCAGCTGCATATTCCTGAGTTTTTGCTACATATGTTTCGGCAGCCATAAATCCTGTTTTGTCTGGATTCTGTCCCTGGCTGATTAAATCTGCAACTTTGATTTTTCCAGAAATGAAATCTTTTCTGTAGCCTTCAATTTTTTTCTGAGCGCCAGCGGCATCGTTTCCTTTTAAGGCAGAAACAAATACGACTCTGACTGTATCAGCCCAGATAAGTTTTGCTTTATTCATTTCGTAGAAATCACGGATTTCTTTATCGTCAGCTGAAATTGCCTGAATTTCTGCGCCTTTTTTCTTCATAACATACTGCTGTGCAAGTACGTTGCTTTTAAGGGAATTTTTGTACTGAGCTACATTCATTCTTACCTGCGACTTAAGGAATTCGTCAACTGATTTTCCTGTTTCCTGTCTGATGATGTCTGCAAGTTCCTTTTCTGTAACCATGCGGCCTACAATCTGTGACATGTTGGCAATATATAACTGGTCAATCTGACTGTCAGTAACTGAAAGACCTTCTTTTTTTGCTGCCTGAACAAAAAGCTTCTGGCTAATAACTGATTCAAGGATAGCTTTTCTCTGTTCAACAGTGAACTTCTTTCCTCCAGCCTGAGCCTGATATACTTCAACAGCATCTTTAACTTCTTTTAAGGTAACAGTCTCATTTCCATTGAGTTTTACAACAGCTAATGGCTGAAGATTATTTGACTGCGCTGCCATTGAAAATACTGCAGCAGCTGATAATAAAGTAGCACAAAGTAATTTTTTCATTTATCGTACCTTCCTAATTATTATAAATCATCTTTTTGTATTTTAGTTACACTTTTTTAATTATTTGCAACTTTACTGCGGATCCAATGGAAGTCCGCCGCTGATTGTAGCACGAATACGGCGTACACCAGCTGAAGAAGACTGTTCCTTTTCAATCTTAAAGTCACCAATCTGGGCTGTATGCTGAACGTGTGGGCCACCGCAAACTTCTTTGCTGAACCAGTCTGTCTTAACATCGCGTCCAACTGTGTAAACTTTTACGTCTTCACCATATTTGTTAGTGAACAAAGCACGAGCTCCGGCTGCCTGAGCGTCTGCCAAAGGCATAATTTCCATTGTAACAGGGAGGTCTTCTTTGATTTTTTCGTTAACGATTGCTTCAACCTGCTTGATTTCTTCCGGTGTCATTGGACGTTCGAAAGTAAAGTCGAAGCGCATGCGTTCTGCGTTGATATTTGAACCTTTCTGGGCAACCTGGTCACCGAGAACGTTAATCAAAGCCTGCTGTAAAAGGTGTGTTGCTGTGTGATATTTTGTTGCAACATCAGACTGTTCTGCGATACCGCCTTTTGCTTTTCCTGCTTCTGCTGTTTTTGAAGCTTCCTGATGTTTCTTTTCTGCTTCTTTGAAGCCTTCAACGTCTACTGTAAAGCCGTTTTCTGCACCAAGTTCCTGAGTAAGTTCAAGAGGATAGCCGTATGTTTCGTAAAGGTTGTAAGCAACTTTTCCGGAAATGATCTTTTTAGGATTTTTCATCAGGTTAGGAAGCATTTTCTGGAATTCTGCTTCGCCTTTTTTGAGGGTTGTGCGGAATTTTGCTTCTTCTGCTGTAAGTTCTTTATAAACTTTTTCTGCGTTCTGAGCTAATTCTGGGTATGGACCTTTGAAGTTTTCTACTACAACTGCTGCAATTTCTGCCATAAAGTCGCGGTCGATACCGAGCTTCATTCCGTGACGGACAGCGCGGCGGATCAGACGACGGAGAACATATCCTGCTCCGACGCGGTCTGGTGTAACGCCTTTCTGGTCACCAAGGATGAATACTGATGAACGGGAATGGTCTGCGATAATGCGGACAGATTTGTCTTTTTCTTCGTCTGTTCCATATACGTAACCGCCGGCAAGTTCACCGATTTTTGCAATGATTGGCTGGAATACTTCTGTAAGATATACAGATGTTTTTCCCTGAAGGATACAGTTTGTTCTTTCAAGTCCCATACCTGTATCTACGTTCTGTTTTGGAAGTGGAACCAATGTCTTTTCGTCAACACGGTTAAACTGCATGAATACGTTGTTCCAGATTTCCATCCAGTTTGAAGGGTCAGTTCCTTTATTAGAACCAGCAGGAGGAAGACCTTCGCCTACCCAGTAGAAGATTTCTGTATCAGGACCACAAGGACCTGTAGGACCTGCTGCCCACCAGTTGTCGCTTGCTGGAAGATATGCGATTTTGTCTTCTGGCATTCCTACTGACTTCCAGTAATTGGCTGCATCTTCATCGCGTGGTGCGTTTTCGTCACCTGCGAAAACTGTTACGGAGATCTTTTTTGGATCAAGTCCGAGCCAGTCTTTAGATGTAAGGAATTCGTATGAGAATGCGATTGATTCTTTTTTGAAGTAGTCGCCGAGTGACCAGTTTCCCAGCATTTCGAAACATGTTAAGTGAGATGGGTCACCAACTTCGTCGATATCACCTGTACGTACACATTTCTGGTAGTCTGTGAGACGAGTTCCGGCCGGGTGTTTTTCGCCGAGCAGATAAGGAACAAGCGGATGCATTCCGGCTGTTGTAAACAATACTGATGGGTCGTTTTCTGGAATCAATGACTGTCCAGAGATTTCTGCATGACCCTTTGACTTAAAAAATTCGATATATTTTGTTCTAAGTTCGTTTGCTGTCATAATATTAAAATATACCTTTCCAAGGCTAGTATTGTCAATGAAATATTGGGGGTTTGTGGGGAATTTGGCTGCCAGTAGATGAAACGAGGTTTCAACTCTGACAGCGGTTTATATGGTGTTAATAGGAAATTTTATTACTCGAAAATTCCTTTATACTTCTACTCTCTTAATGTGAGCGCCGAGGGACTGGAGGCGTTCTACTAAGTTTTCGTAGCCACGTTCAATCTGGTAGACATTGCTGATGCGGCTTTCTCCGTGTGCGGCTAAGGCTGCGATTACCATTGCCATTCCGGCGCGTACGTCTGGTGAAACTAAGTGATCACCGTGGAGGTCGCTTGGGCCTGAAACTAATGCGCGATGCGGGTCGCAGAGTGTGATTCTTGCACCCATACTGATGAGCTTGTCTACGAAGAACATGCGCGATTCGAACATTTTTTCGAAAATCAGAACGTTGCCATCAACCTGTGTTGCAACAACTGTCATGATACTTGTCAAATCTGGTGGGAATCCTGGCCATGGCATGTCGTCGATCTTTGGAATCTGACCGCCAAGGTCTGTATTTACCTTTAATTCCTGGCCCTGAGCTACTTCGAGAGCATCGCCGTCGATTGTCCAGCGGATACCGAGTTTGCTGAATGCAATGCGGAGGGGGCGCATATCTTCTGGTTTGATTTTTTCGATGCGGATTGAACCTTTTGTTGCGGCTGCAAGACCGATGTAGGAACCGATTTCCATGTAATCAGGGCCGATTTCGAATTCGCAGCCGTGGAGTTTTGTTACGCCTTCAATGTAAAGAATGTTGCTTCCGATGCCGGTGATTTTTGCACCCATGGCATTGAGCATGTTACAGAGGTCCTGAACATGTGGTTCTGAAGCAGCATTTGTAATTGTAGTTTTTCCTTCGGCGAGAACGGCAGCCATAAGGGCATTTTCTGTAGCTGTAACTGATGTTTCGTCGAGGAACAGATCATCGCCCACCAGTTTGTTTGCGGTAAAGATGAATTTTCCGTCGATATCAACTCTTGCGCCAAGTTCTGTCAATGCAAGAAAGTGTGTATCAAGACGACGGCGGCCGATTACGTCTCCACCTGGAGGCATCATGATTGCCTTACCCATGCGGGCAATAAGAGGTCCGGCAAAAAGAATTGATGCACGAATTTTCTTTGACATGTCTGCAGGAATTTCTGCTGTCTTAACATTGGCACAGCAAACCTGCCATGTGTGTTCATCTAATCTTTTTACATCAGCTCCCAGTGATTCGAGAATCTTGAACATTACGCCACAGTCTTCGATGGCTGGAATGTTTTTTAATGTAACAGTATCGTCTGTCAAAAGAGTTGCAGCAATACAAGGCAGCGCAGAGTTTTTATTTCCGCAAGTTGTGATTGTACCTTTAATAGGAAATCCGCCTTCGATTACATATTCGTGCATAATATTTTCCCCTGATCTATAATTTTGAAATTAATGTACTTAAGTTTATAACAATATCGGTTGCTTTTACCATCTGGGTGAGCGAAACCCATTCTGAAGCCGAGTGATAATTGTGGGCACCGGTAAAAATGTTTGGTGTAGGAATTCCCATTTCTGTAAGACGGGAACCGTCGGTGCCGCCGCGAATCGGAGTCATTACCGGTTCGACTCCACATTCCCTGAACGCATCAATAAGAACGCTCTTTACGTAAGGAACTTTTTCAAGACCTTCACGCATGTTAAGGTACTGCTGGATGTGCTCAATTTTCACCTTTCCGCCAAAGGAAGCAGCAGCCGCATTTGCAAGCTGTTCTACTATTGCCTTTCGGCGTTCCATATTATCTTTATCGAAATCCCTTAAGAAAAGAGAAACCGATGCTTCTTCCATTGAACCTGAAAATCTTAACGGGCAGTAAAATCCCTGGCGGCCGTCAGTTGTTTCAGGCGATTCGTGACGCGGGAGACTGTTGATGAAGGCGCTTGCCATTGAGATTGCGTTAACCATTCCGTTGGCGCGCGCTGCGTTTGTGTGGCTTGAAACTCCGGTAAACACGAGATCTGAGCGGTAAGCGTTGAAGCATTCGCTTTCGAGTTCGCCGATGTGGCCGCCGTCTACTGTGTAGGCAAATTTGCTTTTGAGTTTTTCAAGTGGAACTTTGTCCATTCCGTGGCCTGTTTCTTCGTCTGGAGAGAACATTACTTCGATGAGGCCGTGAGGAATTTCAGGGTGCGCCATAAGGTATTTTAATGCGCTGACGATGATTGTGATTCCAGCCTTGTCGTCTCCGCCTAAAAGTGTTGTGCCGTCAGTTGTGATGATTGTATCTTTTTCGTCAGCTGCCTGTTTGAGCGCCTGATTTTTTGCAGGATCAAGGACAATATTGTTCTTAAGCTGAATTACGCGCCCGTCATAGTTTTTGACAACCTGCGGGTTTACGTTTAAGCCTGTTACTTCTTCGACTGTATCCATGTGGGCAAGAAGACAGAATGGCTTGGCATTTTCTAAGCCTTTTGTGGCGGGAACGTTTGCGTAAACATATGAATATTCCGAAATATCTACATCGTTAAAACCAAGTTCCTTTAATTCTGAAGCAAGGATTTTTGCAAATTCAGTCTGCTGTGGTGTTGAAGGAATGATTCCTTTATCAGCATTTTCTGATGAACTTTGAGAATAGATTTTTGCGTATTTTACAAAACGACTGCAGATCTCTTCTGCTTCTGGAGCAGTTTCGGATAAGAATTTCATATTACTATATAGAATAAAAGATGCGTAGGAATTTTTCAAGGATATCGGGGAAATTGAAAATTCCCTTTGAGAGAAAATTTGATGAGCGTAAGATTTTTTGCGTGACTTTTACATTTTTACACAGTTTGATATAATTTGAACCATGAAATTAACAAGTACGAGAGACAAATCAGTAGATTCTTCATTAAAAAATGCGATACAGAACTGTATGCCGCAGGACGGCGGACTTTATGTCTGTGACGGAACTGCAGACCTTCGCAGATGGATTCTGTATACAAACGAAAACACAAGCTTTACATCAATCGCCGGAACTTTAACTTCGGCACTCATTAACAACGAATACTCACCTATCATTTGTGAAACAATTGCGACAAAAGCATTTCCTTTTGAACCTGTTTTAAAACAGCTTGACGAAAAACTTTTTGCACTGGAACTTTTTCACGGACCTACACATTCATCGAGAGACTTCGGCGTTTTCTATTTAATATCAATGCTCGAGACAATTCTCACTCTCGAAAATCAGAACTGCATTCTTCTTGATTTTACAACTGGCGAACACGGAGCAATTCTTTCGAAAGCACTTAAAGGCAAGAAACACATCAAGTCTGTTCTTGTTTATCCGAAAGGAAAAGTTGCAGGACTTTCAGAAGAAGACTTTGTATGGAACGGCGGTAACATCTACCCTGTTGAAATCGAAGGCGGAAAAAAAGAAGCCTATGCTTTGATTAAGGAAATTTTTGACAACAAGGAACTTGTAAAAGAACTCGGTCTTACAGTTTCTACAACAGCAAATATAGGACGACTTATTCCGCAGACTTTCTTTTATACCTATGCTTTCTCAAGATTAAAGAACAAAGTTTCAAGTGACATTTATTACGCTCTTGATCCTGAAAACTACGCAAACATTGTTGCAGGTCTTTACAGCTGGAGACTTTCACTTCCGCTATCGGGCTTTATTGTTCCTACAACTAATGAACTTACAACTGATGCTGTCGGAAATCCTGTAATCATAGACTCAGTAATTCCTTTTAAAAACCGCGGAACTGCTGATGTTTCTGACCCTTCAAATCTTGAACGACTTGAAGACTTTTTCTCTCATTATGCTCCATTGATGAAAAGCTTTATTCACGTAACAAATGTTTCTGAAGATCAGACTGATGAAGCTGCAAAAGAAATGTTTGTAAAATACAAACGCTTTATTGATTACAGAGCGGCAAAGGCTTATGCGGCTGCAAAACAGAACCAGAGTTTAATCGATGAAGACGGAGGCGCAATCGTTCTGCTTGAAAGATTCCATCCGGCATATTCTGCAGATTACATTAAGCAAACAATCGGCGAAGCAATTGAAGTTCCTGAAGAGATTTCGAACATTAAAAAAATTATCGAAATCGGAAAAGGTGCAATTTCGTCGGCTGAGGAATTAGTGAAGATTTTGAAATCACTGGCTTAGAAAACTTTTTAAGTTTAGAAACCATTCTGGTAAAAAAACACCTGCTTTTTTACGGCAGGTGTTTTTGTTTTAAATTTTATTTTTTAGTTTTCTTCACTGTCTTTTTTACGGCAGTTTTCTTAACAGCTGTTGTTTCCTTTGCCACTGTCGGTTTCTTTACCGCTGTGGTCTTTTTTGCCGCAGTTGTCTTCTTAACGGCTGTTGCTTTCTTAGCCGTAGTAGTCTTCTTAGCTGAAGTCTCTTTCTTAGCCGTTGTCGGTTTCTTTACCGCAGCTGTCTTTTTAACAGCTGCTGCTTTCTTTGCAGGCGCTTTTGCTTTTACCTTTGGTTCAAACTGTTCTGCAAACTGAGAACATTTATATTCTGAAAGTTCCTGAGCTGCAACGAGTTCCTTGTAAACAGCAAATACATCTTTAGCTTTTGAATCTCCGTTTACAATCAATGCTGAAGTTACAAAAAGATAAAGTGCGCTGTCGCAGGCTTCTTTGTTAAACCACATTGTATTGTTAAAGCTGTTTGCTCCGACAAGAATGTTTGAAACAGGACTGTTCATAAGGTAATGAGCAATTTCTTTTGTTGTTGCCTTCTTTCCTTTTGATGAATAATCTTTTGAAGCAAGAACAGCAAGACGGCACATTCTGTCTAAGTTCCAGCGGAGGCTGTCTGCTTTTTTGTTTCCGTTCTGGCGCATAAACTGGACGAGCTTTCTTGCAATCGACCATTTTGATGCAAATGAAACATCTGCAAGTGCAAGAGGAATTGCACTTATAAGCAGCGAGTCTTTTGTTACTACGTTATATTCAAGTCCGGCGCTGATAAAGTCCGACGCTTTGCCGGCCTTTGAAGCCTTTGCGATATCTGTCATAAAGTCAGATTTTGTTTTCTTCTTGCTCTGGGCTTTAAGATTAGCCACATAGAGTTTGAAAAGTTTCTTGAAATCTTTTTCAAATTTAGCAAACTGCTTTGAAGGAAGATCAAGCTTGATTTTTACAGCCTTTGGTTTTGCTGTCTTTGCTTTACCAGCTTTTGCAACAACTGCATTCTGAACTGCAAGTTCTGCCTCTGCCTTTTTAACAAGTTCTGCTTCTGCAAATTCATTTGCAACTTTATAGAAGGCTTCACCTTTTTTCTTTAAACTTGAAGTGAATTTTGAAATCTGAGCATCTGTTGTTTTTTCTGAAAGCTTTTCAAGACCTACAAAGAATTTTTCGTCTGTGAAATTTTCAAGAGCCTTGTACAATTCCTTGTAACAGATTTCGTCCCATTCTTCGTCGATGTTATAACAGCCACGGCCGTTAAGAACTTCGCACAAGGTACTGTATTTCTTGTCCGGTGTATCGCGAACCTGAAGGATGTCCATCATTACCTGAGATTCAAATCCGTAGAGGCTGAGATACATACCGTTGTGACAGATGTCGCTTGATTTACGAATGAACCAGAGGTCTGATCTCTGTTCCCTGAAGATGAGATAATTTTCAGGATCGTCATTCAATCCAAGACCTTCAGCAATGCTTCTTGTCTGCATTGAAATTCCTTCACCAGTTTTTACTGCATATTCACAAGACTGCTTTATCCAGCCTGATGCTTTTTCGTATTTGTTGTTATAGAAAACAACTGCTCTTTCATTACCTGCACGGTTTGAATATGCAAATACGTTTTCATTTACATGACCGTTATCCCAAACGTCGTAGAACAAAAAGTCTTCGCTCTGACTGAAGAGGTAACGTTTTTTCATCAATGGGAAAATATCATGACAGTGACGGTTATACAGATCGACGTCAGGAGTTTCATTCTTGTAGGCTTTTGTATATTCCATTCCGTACTTTTCTTCAAAGCCTTCAATCTGTCCGTGACCGAACATAGGAAGACCCGGCATTGTAATCATCAATGTACAAACACCAAAGTACTTGTCACCTTTTCCAAACTGAGCAACTGCTGTTTCTTCGTCAGGGTTGTTCATAAAGTTAACGTAACGTTTGAGAATCTGAGGATCAAACTTGATTGTATTTTTTACAGTGTCGCGATACTTCTGATTTTCCTCTTTCTTGAGCATGTTCATGAAAGCAGAATTGTAAACACGGTGCATACCGAGTGTGCGGACAAAGTAACCTTCCATCATCCAGAAGGCTTCTGCAAGCAAAAGTGTATCAGGAACTTCTTTAGCAACACGGTCTACAACTTCGCGCCAGAATTCATTCGGAATTGCGTCATTGAACTGCTGTGTTGAAAGACCTGTTTCGCTGCGTGTTGCAATGTCTCCTCCATGTCCTGGTTCCGGATACCAGAGACGGCGGATATGCTTTTTAGCAAGAACCATTGCGGCATCGAAACGAATGATCGGGAAGTTTCTTGCAACGTGAAGAATTTCCTGAATTACTTCTTCACGAGCCTGAGGATTCAGGAAGTCAATCTGTGCAGTGTCGTTCCAAGGCATACCTGTACCGTCGTTACCATGATAAATGTAACGGGTATCGCCTGTATAATTATCTACGCGCTTAAATACAACGGCGCAGTCATTTTTTGAGTAATAGTGATCTTCAAGATAAACACCAACACGAGGATCATGAGAAAGATTTTCGCCATTGTATGTGTACTGCGGGAACGGATTGTCACGGCGCTGAACAAACAGATCCGGTTTTTCTACAACCCAACGTCCGTCCATACCTGTGTGGTTTGGAACCATATCAGAAGCAAGACGAATTCCGCGGTGCCACAATCTTGCACGAAGATTTTCAAGAGCTTCCCAGCCGCCAAGGTTAGAAGCAATATTGTAGTCCATCAAACTGTAAGCACTTGCTGCAGCTTCAGGATTTCCGCAGATCTGTTTAATGCGTTTTGATGCATTCGAACGTTCCCAAAGTCCGATAAGCCAGAGGCCTGTAAAACCTTCATCGCGGAGAGTATCAAGTTCTTCGTCAGGAATTTCATCAAGACGATTTATAGGACGGCCGTATTTTTTTGTAAGCTGATCAAGCCATACAAGAACTGTCTTTGCCATCAATACAACTTTAGGCATCCATTCACTGTCGGCACTAAAGCGTTCATATTCGTTCATAAGATTTTCAAAACTCATTACAGGAACGTCAACGTCACCGCCGTTGATTCCCTGCCATGCAGCTTTTTCTTCTTCGCTCAATGTATCCATTCCAGAAAGAATACGTTTAAGCCAGTCGCCTAAAATCTGCATCCAGTTTTTCTGAATGTATTCAAGCTGACCTTTAAGTGAAGTCGGAGCGTAAACAACAGGCTCACGAAGGAAGTTGATAAGGTCGTGATTGAATGGTCCGAACACAGGAAGCTTTGCAAAATATTTCTGAACATCTGCCCATGCTTCATGGTAAAGAGGATTCTTTCCGAGCTTCTGGTCGTTGAACATAATGCTGAACGGAAGGAATGCCGGGTTTTCGTTTTCAAGGTGAAGCAATACCATTTCTTCAAATGTTGATTCACGGTTTGAACGAAGTTTTCCTGTTCCTGTATCAATTGCAGTTCCGCTTAAATATTTCTTGGCTGTGATTTTTCCGCGGTAAACTTCTGTCGGCGGGAATTCTGTATTGAACTGAATTAAAAGTTCATCAACCTTGTCCTGTCCGTATTTATTATCAAGGTCTTTGAGTGCATCAGAAAATGCTGTCGAAAGTTTTGTCTTTCGGTAAAGCATACAGCAGTAGTGAAGAATCTCATCAATCAGTCCCATTGCATTAATGGAACCTGCAGACACTCTTTTTTCTGGCATTCCGAGCTTGTCAAAATGCTGGTTAAGTTTTTCAGTAAATACACGCACTGCTTTCATGTCGGCAATGATTACATTTCCTGTTGAAGAATAAAGTGATGCACTGAATCCGCAGCGGTCACGAACTTCTTTACTGATGTGGAATTCGTTGTAAGAGATCTTCATTATTTTCTCCCTTCATGCTTTTTAGCAATCTGTTTAATTTTATCAATCAATACTTTATTTTTTGCCAGGTCTTCTATTAAACATGGCATTCTGTATGTCCAGTTAAATTCTGTTACTTCACCAGGAACGTTGATGCGTTCATTTTTTGATTCCGGCAGCCAGTAATTTACATCCATGTACAAAAAGTCCTGCAATGGATGAATGCACCAGAGGCTGTTTGTTTCTGCAGTTGCAGTCAAAATGCTTTCTGCAATTTCTGGTGTAAAGTTTTTAATTTTATTTTCTGCGTTTGGTGCGTCAGGATCATAGCCTTCAAAATATTTGACAAAAGTTCTGGCAAAGAGTTTTGAAGCGTCAGCGTCTTCTTCCCACCACTGTCGGATTGTGGACGAGTCGTGAACAGAAGTTGTTGTAACAGAAAGTTCTCTGTAGTCTTCAAAATCAACATAAGGCTGAGAAGGTTCTGCCCAGTGACGAGTCCAGCGAAGAACATTGAGACCGAGAATATTCTGTTCCTTCATTACTTCTGGAACGCATTCAAGGCAGACACCAAGATCTTCACCGCAGGCCTGCATCTGAACAGCGCCTGTAAGGTTTTTGAGAATGTCAGTTGCCTGTTCACTCCACTGTTTATTCTGTTCTTTATCTTTTTCAAGGAACAAAGTTTCAAGCTTTTCTTTTTCTTCTTCTGACAAAGTTGTCCATGCAAAACTTTTATTGAAAGTCCACACAGGAATGAAAACGTCATCTTCAATTTCGATTAATGTGCGGTTGTTCCAGTATTCCGCAAGCTTCTGACGGATTGCATCGCAAGTTTCTTTCTGTTCGCAAACGCCCGAAAGGTCGAGAGCATAAATATCTTTGTCGCCCGTAATTTCCTTTTTAAAAAGCCAGAGCTCTTCTGTACCAAGCTGATCGCAGCACAAAGAAAGAACTTCGTGAGACTTTTTTTGATTCCAGGTAAAGTAATCAATGTCAGAAGTTTTAACATGAGGCTGACTCAACCAACGAAGGCGGTCATCTGCAAAACCAAGCTCGTTCAGTTCTTCGCGTGAAATTCCTGTGTAAGGTTCTGCGTGTCCGAGAATTGCAGTTGTATCGTTTTCGGGAATTGCCCAGATTCTGAAAAAGCCGAGAATGTGATCTAAACGGTATGCCCCGTAATACTGGCTTGCAGAAATGAGTCGGTTTTTCCACCAAGAATATTTTGCCTTTTTTAAATTCTTCCAATTGTAAGTCGGGAATCCCCAGTTCTGTCCGCAAGGATTTTCGCCATCAACAGGAGAACCTGCACGAAGATTGTGATTAAAAAATTCAGGATGACTCCAGGCGTCGCAGGAATCTTCGTTCATCATAATCGGCATGTCGCCTTTTAAGATAATTCCCTGATCACGAACATAATCGCAGGACTCTTTAAACTGCTGACTGAGCCGCCACTGAGTCCACGCGTAGAAAAGATGTTCTTTTTTTAACTTGGAATCATTCCAGCGCTTTTCAATTTCCTTCTGAGACGGAAGCTGATCAGCTTTTTTCCAGCTTTTCCATGATGCCTGCATGTACTGCCATTTTAAATTTTTGAAAACGGAATATTCCACGATCCACGGATTTTCATCAATCCACGCAGAAAGTTCAAAATCAGGCGAACCGTTTTTTGCAATGTCTGTCGTGTCATAAATTGCACGAAGCAATTCTGTTTTGCGATTCAAAATCTGCTGATAGTTGAATCGTTCTGTATAAGGAAAATCTTTTACGAATGCGTCGTAAGTTTTTTTAAGCTTCTTGTCGGCTTTGCATGCACTTTCGTATTCAGGAAGCGAAGCGATGTCGGCATAAATCGGATGAAGGGCAAATGCAGAAAGCCCTGAGTATGGTGAACTCTGGGTTCCAGTGTCGTTTACAGGAAGCAGCTGAATGATTTTAAGGCCTGCTTTTTTGCAGAAATCTGCAAAAGCTTTGAGCGATGTGTACTCACCGATTGCGAGAGATTTTTTTGTATATAAAGCGCCCAGAGGAATTGCTGTTCCTGTGAGTTTTTCGATATTGCTTGTTTTTGAAGACTTTACTGCCATAATAGAAAAATTATAGCATAGAATTTTTGAGATAGCGAAAGTTTTTTTGGTATTTTAGGGGAATTTTGAATAACTAAGTGTAAATCTGACGATCAAAAGCCAGCAGTTTGGTCATAATTGTAAGATTTAACCCTGGTTTTCAAGTCTTTCTATTCTTTCTTCAATCAATTTTATAAAGCGACTCTTCAAATCAGCATTTAAATTAGACTCACCTGCAAGTGCCAGAAATTTTTCTTTCATTCCACAAATTTTTTTAAGCATCTTTTCAGCAGCTGGCTGAGGAATTTTGCAGTAATCAGCAAAAATAAGGAAATCCTTTCTTTTTATGTTTGCTTTTTTACTGTTCAAAGTGAGTGCAAATTCTTCTTTGTCTTCCGGCATAACAACATTAACTGCAAGCAGATCATAAGCCCTTGAAAGTTCAAAACTACGACTTCCTGGGGCATTTTCTATCAGAGAAAAATTTTTAAGATGCATATCGGAGTTTCCGGTTACAAAACAAAAAATCAGCCGGTAAAAAAGTTCGGCCATATCAAGGCCTGAGCGAAAAGAAAATTTAATCAACTTTGCGCACTGTTCATAAGAAGACTTATATTTTTCTTCAGTCAAGCGCCCGCTTAACTGACAGAAATCTTCCATTGCAAGAAGTTCTGTTGAACCAGAAACGCGGTCAATTCTTTTTGTAATATATGCCAATTTTTCGTCAGTTTTAATCAAAGCATGAGGAACGGTTTTTATTCCTGCTTCATCTGCCATAGTCATTACAAGATGTTCAACTTCTGGAAGCTGTTCAAAATCCTTCGATTGAGGCTTTAAGATATATCCGGTAGGATATCCAACTAATGTCAGCCGGTTATCAGAATCGTCTGAAAGATGAAGAGAAAGTTTTTTCTGAACTCCTGCAACGGTAAAGCCTTTTGCAACAGTATCTGTTACAAGTTGTTCAAGGGCTGCTTCATCAAGATGCAGTTGAGGCATTATATTTGTTCCAAAAAATTTCTTAATGCATTTTTTGTGCCATTGTGCCAAAAGTTCAATTTCTGTTGCATTTTCAAGTAATTTATTGCAGCAAAGACAATTTTTCTTTTCCATTACGACTCCATTTCTGTAAGACTTACGTCACCAACAGAATCTTTGCATGAAGCAAGTAAAAGCCCAAACCTGTCCTTTCTATCGATTTTCCAGTTTTTGGAAACAACAGTCAAAAGCCAGCCTTCAGGAATTAGCCCGTCAAAAAATGGAAACAATGTCTTTGATGTAAACTCTGCACTTTGAACAGGCAAAGTCAGACTTACTGCAAGAGGATTTTCACCATTCAAATAGTCTTTGTCATAAACAAAGCTATAACCAGAATCAGTTTCACTTAAAATACCTGCAAACACATTCTGAACAAAAACCCTGCCTTTTCTATAAACTGAATCACTCATTGTTCATCTCCAGTAACATCAGACTCATTTTTGATTCTTCCAGGCACAAGCTCATATCCGAACATATTCAGCGCCTGATTAATTTTGTCCATCCGGCAGGTTTCTTTTCCCTGCTCCAAATCCCGAACAAAACGCAGCCCTAAACCTGAACGCATTGCAAATTCTTCCTGAGTAAGTCCTGCTTTCTTCCGTTCATCTTTTAAAAACTTGGAAATTGTATTCATGAAAATATTTTATATCAGATTGGGTATAAAATCAAGAAAATAAATATAAATTATACCCGAAGTGATATAAGTATAGAATAAAATATAACTTTATATCATTTCGGGTATAATTTTAGATTCAGTTTCTTCTATCGGTTAAATCAGTGAAGTGCTCCTTGTCAAAACTACTTCTTTAGAAGTATAATACTACCATGAGCAATCTCACGCTTTTTCATGGCTCCCAGCAAATCATCGAAACACCTCTTTTTGCATACGGCAAAACCACAAATGACTACGGTCAAGGATTTTATTGTACAGAACATCTGGGCCTTGCAAAAGAATGGGCTTGCACAGAAAACTCTGACGGCTTTGCAAACCGTTATCAGTTGGAATCGAAAAACCTGAACATTTTAAATCTTCACGAGGATCAGTTTAATACCTTGCACTGGCTTTCGATTCTTGTTTCAAACCGCACTTTTGACCTGGCAACCCCAATTATGCGCCAGGCTGTTTTTTTTCTCAAAGAGGAATATTCGATTAACCTACAGAAATATGATGCAATTTTAGGTTATCGTGCTGATGACTCATATTTTGCGTTTGCGAAAATGTTCCTTTCAAATCAGATTTCTTACAGCCAGCTTTCGAAAGCTATGATGCTTGGGGCTCTTGGAGACCAGTTTGTTCTAAAAAGTAAGAAAGCATTTGAAGCAATTACATTCACTGGATTTGAGATTGCTCCCAAAAGTGAATTCCTTTCAAAAAAAATTCAACGAATGAACAAAGCTAAAGAGGATTTTCATAAGCTCATTGATAACTATTCTATAACAGAAGAAGATTTATTTATGACAGACTTTATTTTAGGCAAGGTATCGAAAAATGATGCACGGTTACGATAAATTCTTTTTGACCAATGTAATGGAAAATCTCGGTTCGGCATTTGACTGCGCTGTTAATAAATTTGAAATTCCTGCAAAAGACTTTTATGAGTTTTTTTTAATTTCAAAGGTTGCAGAGCATATTGAAAATGGAAATCCTAAATATATTGCAGGCTTATCAGGACTGGAATTGACGCAGACAATTTTTGACAAGGTGGGAATTAAAAAAACTGTTTTTCAGTATCCCAATTTTGAGCGAACAAAAGAATACTGGGCTGGCTGGATTTTGTCTTACTACCAGTGGCATTCAAACATGACATTTGCTTCAATACAAAAATTCCTTTCAATCGATACAATCCTCAGTCTGTACAATCCGCTCCACGAAGCACCTGAAGAAAAATTTATCGAAGCTGCAGACAGTATTATTGCAAAAAATTTCTGCACAAAACCGACGAAGCTGCAGCTTCTTCGAAAAGCAGCAGGTCTTACTCAAAAAGAACTTTCAGAGCTTTCGGGTATAAATCTCCGCACGCTGCAACAATACGAGATCCGGCTCAAGGATATAAATAAAGCAAGCGGCGACTCCATTAACGCACTGGCAAAGGCACTTTGCTGTAATTTTTATGATGTGATGGAGATTTGAGTACATTACGGCACATTTCGGCTTACCGCCTGCATGTGCCGTAATGCTGTGGACTACGCTCATTCCTGCTAGTTAGAAGCGGAACAAACTATACGGAACCCTATGTAGTCGCGCTGGAGGCAAGCGTCGTAGTTGTCCCTGTAGGAAACCTTGTAGTCGCCGTTGTAGTAGTCGTAGCGGTAGCCGCCGCCACAGTTATAGCGGAGGCTTCTGAAGTCCGGGTCGACATCCCAACACCACTCCCAGACATTACCGCTCATGTCGTAGAGTCCATACCCGTTGGCTTTCTTCTGTGCCACAGAATGGGTTTTATCCCCACTGTTCTTTAAATACCAGCCAACTTCATCAAGATTATCACTTCCTGAATATGTATAATTCTGTCCGCCTTTGGCTGCATACTGCCATTCTTCGACTGTAGGCAGGCGGAATCCATTTGCTGTTTTATTCCAAGTTACACCATAAATTGAATTATCCTCATGTGGTGTGTAATTCCATTTAGTAACATCTGTTGTTCCGTTTACTGAATATACAGGTATAAAACCGAATCTTTCACTAAGCTTGTTACAGAAATATATTGCATCATACCAGTTGACCGTTTCTACAGGATTATTTGATGTATTTTTTAATTGTTTTTTTTCTTCATTTATTAAGCCTTCATTGCTTATCTGAAACCAGCTTGGGTTTTCTCCCATGACTTCTTCATACTGCTTTTGAGTGATCTCCGTTGCACTCATTTTAAAATCTTTTCCAGGTATCTCTATCATTTTGATACCTGAACTACCACAGCTGGTAAGCCTAAACCGTAGACAAGTACACCAGCTGCTAATGTTGTTAAAAATTGTTTTTTCATTCTTTTACTTCTCCAATTAGTATAAATTTAACAACTTTTTTATTTACTAGTAATACTTTACTACATCAAACTCTAATTAGCAAATCTTTCTAACTACACCAATAGAAAACAGTTTTCATTCCAGGTAGAAAACTTACTGTCATGGGTTAACAATACCATTCCTTCCGCTTTTGCCTGAGCTAAAAGCATACGGTCAAATGGATCTTTGTGTTCTTCTGCATTTTCTTTTTGTGTTAAAGTTTCAAGATTGAAAACATGGTTTGTATCAAGTTCAAGTTTTCTAAAACCAGCAGCTTCACAATACAGTAAAAATTCTTTACCAGAAATCGGAATATTTTTAGCTGCAGTGTGCTTAATCGAAACTTCCCACATTGAAATAACACTGTAGAATATTTCATTATCAGGATTTTGAATCAAATTACGGGCAACATCACTTAATCTTGGATCATCAGTAAGAAGCCACAATGCAATATGAGTATCAAGCAGAATATCCATACACTACACTCCAAACATTGCAGCAATTTCGTCATTCATTTCGTCAATATTGTCTGGGACACTAAATTTGCCTTTTGCTATACCGATGCGCTTTGATACATCAACTGGAGGAATCAGCGTTACCTTGACTACAGGTTTACCACTTCGGGCGATTATAACTTCGTCTTCTTCGTGGTTTTCGAGCATGGCGATTATTTTGGAGAAGTTGGTTTTTGCTTCTAAGACGTTCATTTGACACATATTGGACCTCCAGATATAAGATAGTGAGGTTAGTCTGGTTAGTCAATCTAGTTAACAAGAAAATTAGAAAAAATCTATTTTATAACGTAATCACTCTACGCATTTACACTATTCATAAAATGAGGTATAATTTAATTATTGGAAATGCCTGATTCCAGGCGGCGTCTCCCGAACTCGATCAGCGTTTGCTGAAATTTGACAATGGGAGGCTTGCTTATGACTATTATAGGACAAATCTTTGCATTTGTTTCTTGCATTGCAACAGTTGTTCTTGCAGTTATGGCAGTACTCACCTACCTACACGATAGAAAAGAGTAAAAAAATAAGCCGCCAATAGTTTATCCACACTCTTTGACGGCTTCGTAGCTTAAAGTGGAGACGACCGACGGAATCGGGCATTTCCTTTATTTGTAATATAACATATTTAGTGGGCGGCGTCAATTTTTAACTTCACTCGTTTTGCGCGAAGTTTTCTATTTTTTTCCAATAACTTTATCGTCTTATCGAAAACTAAATGCCCCAAAAACGGAACTCCATTTTTACAGCGATTTATTACAGGAGCCTTAAACTCTAACCCAAACGACTTAATAAACCTTTTCATTTTCTCAACCTCACAGTTAAGCTCAGCAACCGAATCTAAAAAAACAATAATATCGTCCATATAACGAACATATCCGGCAGGCTTTAACTGCTCCAGCACATAATGATACAATGGCGACAAATAATAATTTGCAAAAAACTGACTTGTTAAATTACCTATCGTAAGACCCGATTTGAACGAATCAATTATGTCATATAAAATTCTCAAACATTCATTATCTTTTTCTGCATGCATAAATATGAAAAATAAACTGTTTTTCAAATACAGGCTCAAGCACATTCATTATTGCATGATGTACAATTCTGTCCTCAAAAGAAGCCGCAGTTATAAGACGTTCTTTTGGGTCATATATTTTAAACTGATAATAATTTCCGATTTTATATGTATTTGACTCAAGTCTCTTTTTTATAGAATGTAAATTTTCATCTGCCTTGCAGTCAAAAATAATGGCAGACGGTAAAAATCTTTTTCCTTTTAGAGCCTTTAAATATGCATTCCTTAAATTGTTAAAATCAGTAATATGGTTAAATAAATTTCCGATGCGTTTCATAAAAAAACTGTGTTAAGCGTTCGCGTATATTTACCGCTACTAGCACAACACAGCCAAAAATATTTTTTGTAGATTTTTATCGAAGTAAAAACCTACAAGAATAAACCGGTTCTGCAAAATTGACAAATCACGTTTATTACTGAGCTGTAAGAAAGGGAGCGGACAATACGGAAACCAAGATTGTTGTTGCGGTTGTTGGCCAGATTCATACGCACCTGCTTTGAATCTGTGTTGTTTCTGTTGTCCACCTTGCAGTTGTTGTCGTTGTTGTTGTAACTGCCACCACAGTTATAGCGGTTGTTGTTGTTGTTGTTCGGGTTGACATCCCAGCACCACAAGTTATTCTAAAGATTTATCCCTTATTTTCAGAATATTTCCAATTGATTCGTTGAATCAGTTGAAGACTTTGTTTTAGGTTCAGAAGATTTTTCAGAAACATCTAATGCTTCTGAGTTCTCAACAGTTAAAAGCGCTTTTTCTATCACACTGATAAAAATATCTCCGAACTGCTTGTACTTTTGTTCGTTCACGCCCTTGATTTTCAAAA
>JAEDED010000002.1 GCA_016293495.1 Treponema sp.
TCGTAGACATAGCCACAAATCTGACAAATGTACTTCATAGAAAATACCTCCTTTTTTATTTATCCATTCCACACGGATATGATTTTTCTATCAAATTTGTTTCCCTCATGACATTCTCATAGAAACGATATCCTCCTGAGAAATTGTAACAATCAAATCCTTCCCCAGATAAAATTCTACAGGATATGTAGCTTCTTAATCCGCTTTGGCACATCACATACACTGGTTTTGACTTATCAAGCTTATCAATGTTTTCTCTTAAATCATCTACAGGAATATTGATAAATCCGTCCACATGACCTCTTGCATATTCACCTTGCGTTCTTGTATCAAGAAGTGTCACACTTCCATCTCTTGGTAGCTTGTCCAATTCATCATAGTGGAACTGTTTTACAATTCCGCTTTCAATATTCTCAATCATAAATCCAGCCATATTTACCGGGTCTTTTGCAGAGGAATAAGGCGGAGCATATGCCAAATCCAAATCCTTAAGCTCTGTTGCTTTCATACCGGCACTAATTGCTGTTGCAATTACATCCAATCGCTTATCGACACCATCGTAACCCACAATCTGTGCTCCAAGGATTTTTAAAGTACTCTTTTCATACACAACCTTCATGGTCATGACTTTTGCACCGGGATAATAGCTTGCATGGGAAGCAGGAGACAGCACCACTCGTTCATATTGAATTCCTGCATCCTTTGCAGCTTTTTCAGTGAGTCCTGTACTGGCAACCGTCATATCAAACAGCTTGATAACAGAAGAACCCATGCTTCCTTTATAATGACTGTCTAATCCGCAAATATTATCTGCCACGATCCTGCCTTGCTTGTTTGCAGGACCTGCTAAAGAAATAACCGCATTATTTTGCGTAACTGTATGCTTTACTTGTACTGCATCTCCTACCGCATAAATATCCGGCACGGATGTTTCCATTTTATCATTTACAACAATCGCTCCCTTAATACCAAGCTCAAGACCAATCTTTTTTGCAAGTGTAGTTTCCGGGCTGACACCGATTGCCATCAGAACCATATCCGCAGGGATAGGTTCATCATCTTTTAGAAGAACCTGTAAATCTTCCTTCTCCTCAAATCCAATTACATCACCACCAAGCTTTAGACTTATTCCTTTACTGCGTAGCTTGTTATGTACAAGAGTTGCCATATCATAGTCTAGGGTGTTCATAAGCTGTTTCGGTCGTTGTACTATTGTCACCTTAACACCAAGGTCACATAAATTTTCCGCAACCTCAAGTCCGATAAATCCACCACCGACCATAACTGCCGTTTTTGGTTTCTTCTCTTCTACAAAGCTTCGTATTTTCAATGTATCTTCTACTGTTCGTAACGTAAAAATCTTCTCATTTTCTATTCCAGGAAGATTCGGCATTACCGGTCTTGCTCCCGGGGACAAAATCAATTTATCATAAGATTCCTCATATACTTTTCCGGTATCCAGATTATGAACGGTAACCGTTTTCTTTTCAGCATTGATGTCTGTCACTTCATGATGAACCTTCATATCTATGCGAAATCTGTTTCCTATGCTTTCCGGTGTTTGAAGTGTCAGTTCCTCCTTATCCTCAATTACACCGCCAATATAATAAGGCAGTCCGCAATTTGCATATGAAATGTATCCGGAGCGTTCAAAAACGGTTATCTGTGCATGTTCATCTAATCTTCTAAGTCTGGTTGCTGCTGTTGCACCACCTGCAACTCCACCTACAATTACAACCTTCATCCTTGTAACATCGCCTCCACTTCAGCTTATCTCCGGCATGGTCTTTCACAACAAGCTCTATGTTTTCCGCTACAGATTCTATAATTTCCGCCGGATATCACTAATTGTTTCCCATTCACAATACAGTCCGAAATTTTATATCTTGCTCTCTCATATATTTCTGTGACTGTCGTGCGTGAAATATCCATAACTGCCGCACATTGTTCATGATTTTGTTTTTCAAAATCCACCAATCTTATCACTTCATATTCATCCACAGAAAGAACCACACTTTCCGGATTTGAAACTCCTTCCGGTTCAAAACAGGAATATTCCGGTTCACTACAGACTCTTCTACACCTTTTTGGTCTTGGCATATTATCACCTCTGTTTCCGACATATGTTGATTATAACACTATTTGTTATTTTTTCTACAAAAAATTGGTTTCCTTAACTGCATTCCCAAGTAGTCTATGCTTCTGCGCCAAAAGCTCTGTATTGCCAGGATTCAGCTTAAGAAGCTTCTCCACATCCTTAAGCTGAGCCTGGGTATTCCTGATTTCATGGCAAAAGAAAAGAGCCGATTTCTCGACTCCTTACACAACAAAGGCACCGGATGTTGCACCGATGCCACTAATAATCTATATTCATTTATCCCTACAAACTGAAAGTTGTGTTTCTGATTATTCAGAATCCACCGTAATGTTTTAAAGTTTCTGCTGCAATTTCGGAACCAACATTCATAGCCTTTTCAATATTATTTTCGAGCATATATGAGCAGACAAATCCGGCGTGATAGCTGTCACCACAACCGGTCGTGTCAATTATGCGTTCAACTTTCACAGCTTGCACTTTGAATTCCTGTCCATTAAAGTATGTAACGCTTCCACGTTCTGCAAGTGACACGTTGAACAGGCAACGGTATTTATTCGATAATTCTTTGAACTTCGGCAGGAGTTCTTCCGAGCCGCTTATCATAAAGAAATCAACATGCGGAGCAAATCGTTCCATATCTGCAAAATCTCTATATACATCAAAATCTACCGCAAGCTTAAAGCCAAGAGTTTCCTTCAGTTCAACTACTTGCGAAAAACACGAAGCCCAGAAATGGACAAAGACTACATCGGACCTTGATAAGATTTTGATTTCATTATCATTCAGTACGATGTTATCGAGAATTTTTCCGTTCCATGAATCATCTTTATAATACCTATCGCCCGATTCTGTAAGGTAAGTCATATTATTTGCAGTCTGATACCTTTCATCAATGCGTATATGGTTTTTATCAATATCAAGTTTTGATATTGAATCCATTATCGCTTCTGCATATTTATCTTTTCCGACAACACCAAGAAGCGTAACATCTATATCCTTAAAGTGCGAGGCATGAGCAGCAAAATTCAATGCTTCTCCTCCCGGTCTGATTATTTCAGTACCGTAAAAAACATCTGCACATATACAAGGAAGTGCAGTCAGCTTAATTTTATTCATTATATCACCTCACAAATTCCGATTTGTGGCTCCAAACTGCCTAATCAAGAGGATAACTTATTTCACCTACACAGCTTAATACAAGTGAACTTAAGTCAAAAAATTATACACCCTATTATAAAAGTCCTTTGCTTCGTCGTAAGCTGCATGTCCTAATCCCTTATAAATATATATATCGCTATGTTCTATTTTCTCTTTCAGTTCATAGGAAGCATTAACCCCTACCGTCTTATCATCATCTCCACCAATGATATATGTGGGACATACTATTTTATTCAATTCGTCATAGGCATTAAACTTAAGTATAGCTTTTGCATTTAAGAAAAATCTATCATAATTACGAGGCTTTCCTATCATTCCGATAACAGGATAAAATCTCCTGTACTTCTTAAGATATTTTTCAGAGTAACTTTTTTCAGCCGTATCTATCATAAGGCTTTTATGATCACCCTTCTCAGCCATTTCTATCCATGCACCCACAGCACGATGTATCGTTTCATTCACTTTTGGTGCCGATACGGCTATAATAAGTTTGTCTACCAGTTCCGGATGGTCGATTGCCAAAAACTGCGCTATCATTCCTCCTTGAGAAACTCCCATAACACTTGCTCTCGCTATTCCCAGTTCTTTCAATGCTTTTGCCTGATCTGATGCCATATCTCGTATCGAATATCCTTCGGGCATTTTGTTCTTTCGGCTGAACATATATACTGTATAATTATCAAAAAATTTTACATATGGCTTTGCAAGAAATAATGCTTTTCCTTTTACCGTAAGCAACCCATCTGATAATCCGGGGAGTACAATAAAAGCCTTACTCCCATGTCCAAATGAGACATAATTCATATCCGTATCATCAATTTTTACACAACCGTTTTTTGCATTCCAAAACATATTAATCACTCCCCAAAACCTTTCTTTAAAATTTCTATATAGTCTGTCAGTTTTTGAATGTATTCTTCAGCAATACTTCTTCATGAGTGCTTCTTCCTACAAGAAAAATTTGTATCTATCAAATTCCGATTGAACTTTCCATCAATTTAATTGCTTCATCAACAGATACACATGTAGCAAATCTCTTTGGCCACATCATATCATTGTAATATTTATATGTTTCTTCTCCAGTCATATAGTCGTTATCAAATGTTGAATTTGCCCCTTGTGGAACAATTACTTTATATCCTCTCTCAAAAGCAGATTTTACAGTTGCATCTATACAGAAATTTGTCTGTAGTCCCACTATCATTAATGTATTATCATTTTTAACATAATCCGTAAAATCTTTATTTCCAAAACAACTATTGATATTTTTTATAAATATCTTTTCCCCTGCCTTGGGAATCACTTGTTCTGCAATTTCGAAGTCTTCATCACCGATTGAAAACCCCGTTCCTGGTCCATCATCATGTTGAAAATAGATAACCTCTATTTGATTATCTCTAGCTGCTTTTATAATTCTTATAGTATCATCAATAAACGCTTCAAAATTAAAAAGTCTACTATCTGTTATTCCTTTTTGTATATCTATCACAAGTAATTTCATTGGTTTTTCCTTTCTGCTTATTCGCATTATGGTTCATTATATTGAATAAAAATAGCATAAAACACAACGTAATCGGAAACAGGAGTCCAATGCGCATGCCCACATGAATACTACCTCCAAACATGTCCGCAACCCTTCCTACAATGGCTGGACCTATGCTTCCTCCAAGATCACCTGCCATTGCTAAAAGTGCAAACATTGCAGTTCCTCCTGTTGGAAATGCCTTAGAAGAGACCATCATCACAATGGCAATCAGGAACATGGGATTTGAAAATAATTTTCTGATTCCCATTCCCTGTCCTTCCTCTACTAATGATTCAATCGGACAAGTTGCAAAATTAATAATATTGATAGCAGGAATTAATGCAAAAATAACAGCAAGCCATTTCCAGCTGCCAATTCCAAATAGCAGAAAGAAAACGGTCGAAACAAGTATAGTTCCAACTGCTCCCCAACAGTAAAAGGAATGCAGAAGGCTCATAGTAGCCTCCTTGTTCTCAAACGGACATGCTTCCACAATAGGACTTCCTAAAACCTCGATTAACCCACTTCCAATCGCATACAAAATGACACTTATAATAATACCAATAAACGGAGATGGAATTATTTCCGGTAAAAATGCCAAACCTACAAGGCCTGCAGCCGAACATACTTCAGAAGCAACAATGCATACTCTATATCCAATTTTGTCCACGTACTTGGCACAAAACAAATCTACCAAAAGCTGTGTAAAGAAAAAGGATGTTGATATCATAGCAATGTTTCCAAGTGAAATATTGTAATCTGTATGAAATTTCAGAAATAGTAAAGGTGCAAAATTCGCAGCAACTGCCTGCGTAATAAATCCCAAATAACACGCCAATTTTGTCTTTTTATAATTCTTCATCATTTTTCCTCAACTCTCAATGATATAAATACATTCTTTTTCATCACATAAACTAAATTCATCCTGTGCATACATTTATCTTCTCCTTACGGTTAAATAGTATGATATAGCAATTTTGTTTATTTTTCACTAAATAATATCTCATTTTTGCTGTATTGACTGGCATTGGCATACCGAAAAAGAAATTTTGTCTGAAATGCAAAAGCTTATACAGTTTAGCAGAGGTGAAATAAATGAACTACAAATATCTGTTCAATTACAAAAGATATGGGCACTCATAACTTCAAATGTTATTTGTTACCCAGAAACTCAAAATGTGAATTCTTCCTCACTTGCACGGTTACAAATGATGATGCAGTTTATACATTCGAATTACCCTAAAAGCTTTCTCTTTTGGATATTGCCAAAGTTGGGAATCAGTAATACAGATTATTTCTGTAAAACATTTAAGAGAATGTATTCCTTAACTCCTACACAGAGTATAGAAACGTAAAGAAATGAATTATTTTTCCTGAATTATAAGATTGCCGTTAGCGTCAAGATAAATATCAGAAGTGCAATTGCACATGCTAAAATTATTTTTTCATAAAACTTTTTGAGATTAATATACAGACAAAAGTTTTACTTAACAATTTTATTATCAGGCGTTTTCTGCCATTGTTTCTTTAAGTGCTTTAAAGAGTTCAGGTTTTTCTTTTTCAACAATGATTGGAGTTCCGGATGCGTTTAAGAAGCAGTGTTCTGATTTTCCGAGTCCGCATACTTCGCCTTTGCAGGTTAAGGTATAACTGAAAGTTAATTTTACAGGAGTAATTTTTTCAACTTTCACCTCAATTGAAATTACATCAGCAAAAGTTGTTGTTTTTCTAAAGCTATATTCGATTTTAATTACTGGAGAAATAATTCCTTCTGCTTCAATTCTTTCAAATGGAAATCCGATTTTTTCAAGAAAGTCGATTCTGGCTTCTTCCATGTAGCGGATGTAATTTGAATGGTGAGTAATCGCCATCTTGTCTGTTTCGTAATAATTAACTTTATGTGTATATGGTGTCATTTTCTTTCCTCACAAAAAATATAACGCAAATATCAAAAATCGTCACTTACAAAAAAGGCCGCCCGTAAGGACGACCCATTTTGATTTATCTATCGCCTAGAGGTTGTCAAAGAAACCTTTAGCTTTAAGAAGTTCAGCGTTCAAGATACCACCGAGAGCAGCACCACGTTTTGTGTTGTGGCTCAATGCAACGAACTTAACATCAAATACGTTACATGGGCGCAGGCGTCCGATTACACATGCCATACCCTTTTCTGTTTCGCGGTCACGGCGTGGCTGCGGGCGATTTTCTTCATGACGAACAACGATTGGATGTTCTGGAGCTGAAGGAAGCTTAAGTTCCTGTGGAACTGATGTATAAGATGTCCAGATCTTTTCGATTTCTTCAAGTGAAGGTTTCTTGTCACCAAATTCGAGAGATACACAGGCTGTGTGTCCGTCGATAACTGGAACTCGTGTACATGTTGAAGATACGATTGGACCTGCAGCGTTTTCGATTTTTCCGTCTACAACTTTTCCCAAAATCTTGAGACATTCTTTTTCTGTCTTTTCTTCTTCTCCGCCGATGAATGGAACGATATTGTCGATCATATCAAATGAAGGAACACCAGGGTAACCTGCACCAGAAGTAGCCTGGAGTGTTGTTACTACCATTCTCTTGATTTCGTATCCAGCCATAATCAATGCGTGGATAGGCATCATGTATGTCTGAAGTGAACAGTTAGGTTTTACAGCGATAAAGCCTTTATCCCATCCGTGATGTTTTTTCTGATCAGCAATTACATCAAGGTGTGAGTAGTTGATTTCTGGAACTAACATAGGAACATCTTCTGTCCAGCGGTTAGCAGAAGCGTTTGATACAACTGGAATTCCTTCTGCAGCATAAGCAGCTTCAAGATTTTTAATATCTTCTTTTTTAGGAAGTTCAAGTGCAGAGAATACAAACTGACATTTACCGATTGCTTTTTCAGCAATGTTTGCATCTTCTACGATCAAGTCCTGAACTCCTGCTGGAATTTCAGCACCAATAAGCCAGCGGTTCTTAACAGCATCTTTGTAAGGCTGTCCAGCTGAACGTGGAGAAGCAGCAACAAATGTTACTTCAAACCAAGGATGATCTTCGAGTAATTTAATGTAGCGCTGACCTACCATTCCTGTAGCGCCTAATACTCCGACTTTAATTTTTCCAGCCATAGCTAGTCTCCCAAATTAATCTTTGAAATTAATTCAATCTTATATTCGTCACTGCAGAATGCCGCTTTTGCGGCATTCAACAATAATTGCTTTTTCTGATCTGAAGTAATTCCGTACATTTTTTCAATGTAAGAAAATTCTTTCTTCAGATTTGTGCGGCAGATTGCAGGATCATCAGTGTTGATTGTGACCTTGATTCCTTTTGAAATAAAATCTTTCAAAGGATATTTTGTCATGTCACTGACAGCCTTTGTCTGTCTGTTGCTATTCGGACACACCTCTAAAGGAATTTCGTTCTTTGCGATATATTCCACAAGCTCTGGATCTTCGTAAATACGAACACCGTGTCCGATTCGTTTTGCACCAAACTCGATTGCAGTCTTTACGCTTTCTGCACCGTCTGCTTCGCCTGCATGAATTGTAAAAGGAATGCCATAACTTCTGGCAAGTTCAAATTCCTTTTTAAAATCCGCTGTCTTAAAAAGAGCTTCAGCACCGGCAAGATCAACTGCAACAACGCCTTCGTCCTTTACAAGATATTTTTTTGCAAGCTCTACTGTTTCAAGATTTTCATCCTGATTGTGATCAGAGCGCATTAAACACAAAATCAAGTTTGTATGTAAGTCAGACTGTTTAAGTCCTTCAAGAGCGGCTTCAATTACCTCTTTCTGAGTCAATCCGTTAATCTGATGAAGCTGTGGAGCAAATCTGATTTCAAGATAAATGATTCCTTCGCTCTTTGCGTTTTCTTGAACAAGTCTGACAGCTTCTGCAATTCCTTCTTTAGTCTGAAGAAGTCGCAGAGGCAGTCCGAAGCACTGAAGAAAATCGTTAAGACTTTCACAATCCTCCGGAACAGAAAGCTTTTTCAAAAGTTCATCATCATCTTTTGCAGGAAGTTCAATATTCTGCAATGCGCCAAGTTTTTTAGCGATATCAGGTGTTATTGCTCCGTCCAAATGACAATGTAAATCTATCAAAGCTTTCTCCGTTTTATAAAGATGACTTTACTGACAATGGAAAACCATCATTAGATGTTGCAGTCATCCATTGCTTTTTCAATTGTCTTTTTAGCATTGTCTGTAACTTCAACAAGTGGAAGTCTTACAGTTCCAGCAGGAAGTCCCTTGTAGTTCATTGCATACTTGATTGAAGCTGGGTTTCCGTCACAGAACTCTGCCTTGAACATTGGTGCAAGACCATAGTGGTATTCACGGCACTTAGCAAAGTCACCTTTAAGACCAGCATCAACAAGTTCTACCATGCGTGCCGGACAGAGGTTTGAAAGAACAGAAATAACTCCGTCTCCACCTGCTGCAAGCAATGGAAGTGTAAGTCCGTCATCTCCGCTCAATACTGCAAAGTCCGGCTTCTTATTCTTGATTGCTGCGATAACATCCATCATCTGTGAAATTTCACCACTTGCTTCTTTTACACCTGCAATGTTAGGAAGCTGTGCAATTCTTACAAGTACGTCTGTAGGAATGTTTACACCAGTTCTTCCTTTGATGTTGTATACGATGATAGGAAGTCCAACTTTTGAAACTGCTTCAAAGTGACGGAAGATACCTTCTTTTGAAGGCTTGTTGTAATATGGTGTTACAACGAGAGCGTAGTCAGCGCCTACTTTCTTTGCACGTTCAACGTATTCAACTGCATCTTTTGTGTTATTTGAGCCGGCACCAAGGATGATAGGAATTTCTTTTCCTGTTGCTTCTCTGAATGCCTTTACTTCTTCCATTACGATCTGAATAAGTGTATCTTCTTCAGAACCTGCATCTTCTTCGAGAGTTGGGGTTTCAGCTGTTGTTCCGAGAGGAACTAATCCTGTAACTCCACTTTCAAGCTGAAATTTGACATTTTTTCTGAATCCTTCGTAATCAACTGATCCATCTGAAAACATTGGAGTGATAAGTGCTGTAAATGTTCCTCTTAATTTATTCATAATATTCCCCTTAAAAAAATTTAAGCCGTCTAAAATTATAGACTTTTTAAAATATACTATTTTGGACACTTTTTTTCAATATATACTAATGTTCTATAGTAGATATTAAACTATTACTTTAAGTTAAAGACTCTCCAGTTGACCGTCTTCAACTGCAAATATCTTTTATGTAAATCCCACTGCCCTTTATTTTTTGCATAAATATCATTATTATTTATAGAAATCTCATTTTAAGGAAAAAACAGATGGCAGGAAGTTCATTCGGATCAAAATTTACAGTAACAACTTTTGGTGAAAGTCACGGAACAGCACTCGGCGTTGTGCTTGACGGAGTTCCTGCAGGAATTAAAATCGATGAAGGTCAGATTCAGAGCGCCTTAGACAGAAGAAGACCGGGGGTAACAACGGACGGCAAAGTAAACTCTGCTGTTACTGCAAGAAAAGAATCTGACAAAGCAGAAATCCTTTCTGGCATCTTCAACGGCTACTCTACCGGCACTCCTATTTCAATCATCATCAGAAACGAAAACCAGCACTCTTCTGATTACAACGAACTTGCCGTAAAAATGAGACCGGGACACGCAGACTTTACATTCCTTGAAAAATACGGCTTTAGAGATTATCGCGGCGGCGGACGCTCTTCTGGCCGCGAAACATGTGCAAGAGTTGCTGCAGGCGATGTTGCCCGCCAGGTTCTCCAGTCGCTCCTTCCTGATTTTAAGGCTACAGCATACACTCTCCGCGCAGCTGGCGTTCAGTGCCAGTCGATTGACCTTTCTCAGATTGAAGAAAACTCAATGCGTGCGCCTGACAATAAAACAGCAGAACTTATGAACGCAAAGGTTCAGGAATACCGTGAAAGCGGAAACAGCGTCGGCGGTATTATTGAATGTCAGGTAGAAGGTGTACCTGCAGGTATTGGCGAACCTGTATTTGACAAACTCGATGCCGTTTTAGCGCACGCTATGCTTTCAATCGGTGCAATCAAGGGAATTGAATTCGGTAAAGGTTTTGATGTTGTTGACATGACAGGCGCTGAAAACAATGACGATATGAAAATTGAAAACGGCAAGGTAGTGTTTGATACTAACAATGCCGGCGGTGTTTTAGGCGGAATGTCAAACGGAAACACAATTGTTTTCAGGCTTGCAGTTAAAGCAGTTCCAAGCATTTATACAGAACAGAATACAATCGAAGCAAAAATAAATCCTGATGTTCCTAACAATCCGAAAGACATCAAATTTGAGAACACTACTTTAAAAATAAAAGGCCGGCACGATATCTGTCTTTGCCCGAGAATCGTACCGGTTGTAGAAGCAATGACTTATATCAGTCTCTGCGATTTGTTCCTTACAAACCGCTGACAGGAACAATTTCGTAATCCCCGTCCATCAGAGAATTAATCAAAAGTTCAAGCTTTGTATAAAACTCATTTTTTTCGCTGTCAGATTTAATACCTACAGTAATTGGAATAATCTGACTTTCGAGGGTTTTTCCGGCTTTAGAATCAATTGATCCATCCTCAATAGGAAAGTCAACATAACTGTAACCGGCTTCACTTCCTGCATCACGAATCATCTTATTGCTTTTATAAAATGGTGCGTGCCACAAAAGTGCAAGTTCTTTACCTGTTACGGCAAAGTATTCATCTTCAGTTCTGGCAAGTCCGCGGCGCACATATTCTTCGTTGATTTCAAAATTCTTTACAGTAAGATCTGTGCAGCTGTAGAACATTGAACCTACTTCTGCGCCGCTTGCAGAAAGTTTTTTCAATTCCCTTGGATAACGGCGAATAAACTCACCGTTAACAAAGAAAGTCGGTTTAATATCATATTTTTCGCAGACTGCAATTATTGAGTTTACGCCGTCTGCACTGTCGAGAAGGTCAAACACCAAAGCAATTTTTTTCTTAGCAGAACTTTTCTGAGCTGCCTCACGGTAAAGAGCAAATGTATTAACTTTATCTGTAAGATGTCTTACATAAATTCCATTTTCGTATCTGACATTTTTTGCCTTTGCCTTATAGATTCTGTAATCTTCATTCTGCACATGAACCTTTTCAGGATTTGCTGAATATGTTTTATTCCAGACATTTTTAATTTCATCGTAAGCAAAGTAATCAGAACCAGTTTCTGTCTGTGCAATAATATTTTTTGAAGTCTTATCCCAGGTTGCATTCTTACACTGAGAAAGGAAAAGATAAGAAGTTTTTTCAAGAGGAACGCTGTAAATTCTTACAGTCTGATCTCCGCCGATACAAAGGTTCGAGGAATCTTTCCAGCAAAGGGAACTGATTTTCTCACCTTTAATTTCTGCAACACGAGACCATGGATTTACGCTGTAGATAAATGCAGATTCTCCAGAAGAGAAAGCAATGTATTTACCGTCAGAAGAAATTGCAGCATTTGAAGTTGAATCTTCAATGCTCAGAACTTTTACAATTTCATTTTTATCATTAAACAGATAAACAGAGCTTGAAACTTTTCCGCTGTCTGCAATAAAATCTGTCCAGATTACCGGTTTTGAAAATTCAGGCCAGAGAATTTCAAACTTGTATGATCCGTCAAACATATCGTTGTAGGATTTATAGTTTAAAAGCTTTACATAATCTGTTGAATTTGAAACGTTAAGATTGTAATAAGAAACAAAATTATTATTCTTAACCATTACCATCTGTGTAACTGCAGAATTGATTTTAAATTCCATTGAATCCGGATTGAACTTTTCAGGAAGGCGTCCGATTACTTTTCCAAGATTGTAGAATGAAGAATAAATTCCGAGAGAAGAAAGTTCACGTTCATCAATAAGGTAAATAATATCCTGGTCTACATATGCCAGAGTTTTATTTGTACACCACTGAACATTTGAAATTTTTCCGGTTCCGATTCTGCGGTATTTTTCTTCAAGCTGGATTCCCTTGAACATTTTTTCTGGATTACAGAAATAAATTGAATTACCCTTCTGGTATAAAAAATTTTTGCTGTCAGGACTCCATTTTACAGGAAGGCTTGTGTAGCTGTAAGAAGCTTCGCGGTCAAGAATTACATATTTTTTTGATAAAACTTCCTGGATTACAAGTTCGCCGGTTGAAGAACCTGTCTTACGCATGAATACACACCACAATCCGTCAGGGCTTGTAATGATCGGGCTTAACGAAAATGATTTTTCAGGAATGATTGCAGAACGTGCAACCCATGTAAGTTTTTCTTTATCGAAGTCGTAAAGGGCTGTTCCGTAACGGTTACGGACCTGCATGTATTTTCCGTTGTTAAGGGAACTGATATGTTCCGGGTAACAGGTAAGAATGTCGGGAATATTGCTGCTTCCAACAGAGGCTTCATCATGAAGTATATATGAAAACAGAACTGAATAAGGCTTTATTCCAGGAACCTTCTGGGTTACCGAATAAAGCATCTTGTTGTCAGGATTTAAGTTTAAGTTGTCAAAAATTATTCCTGCAAAACCAGAAGCCGGTAAAATCAGCATTGCCAGGAATAATGCAGAAATTATTTTTTTCATTTATGCATCTCCGAACACAAAACCAGCGCATCAAGTTCTTTTTCAAGCTGGTTTAATTTATCACCCATTTTTTCAATTCTTTCAAAACGGTTATTAATCTGCATTTCTTCAAGACGGTTGAAAATAAAATCCATTCTCTCCTCTTCAGATACAGTAGAAGTATTTGCAAGCTTAGAAGCCCCGCACCATGGACAGTAAACAAATTTCTTTTCAATAGATCTGCCGCATCCTGAGCAGATTGATTTTGGTGTCATTTCAGAAACCATTTCTTCCATCATAAATTCCTCTTTTATAATTATACCTTTAAACACAAAAAATGTGCTATTTTAAAAGCACATTTTCTGCAAAGTTTTATTTTTGATTATTTTATCAAAGTTAACGGATCAACAACTTTTCCGTTTTTATACACTGTAAAGTGAAGATGTGGACCTGTTGAATAGCCGGTTGAACCAACAAGACCGATTTTTGTTCCTGTTGAAACTTCCTGATTCAATTTGCAGAGTTTTTTCTGCATATGTCCGTAAAGGCTCTGGTAACCATTTCCGTGATCGATGATTGCATAATTTCCGTAAATGTTTGACCAGCCGCATGCAACTACTTTTCCGCTCAAAGCTGCGTAAATCGAAGTTCCCTGAGTAATAGCCATATCAATACCAGGATGATACTGCTTAACTCCTGTAAACGGATCAGCTCTCCAGCCGCATCTTGAAGTCAGACGATATGAACCTGTTTTAAGAGGATTGATGAAAGTGTCTCCCATTGCCTGGCGAAGAACATTCTTATCAAGCTTTGCACCAGGAATGAAAAGATCCTGACCAACACTCAAAGTTTCTGTATCAAGGTCATTTACATCAAGAATATCAATAACATCGATAGAATATTTTTTTCCAATTGACTGAACAGATTCGCCGGCACATACCTTATGAATAAGACCGTCAACTGAAGGAATACGAAGTTTCTTTCCTGTATTCAAAGCGCGTACGTTATCAATCTTGTTTACGGCGATAATTGTTGAAATATTGTTAAGATTGAACTTTTTAGTAATTCCGCTGATTGTGTCCCCTTTAACAACTGTATAATTAGTAAATGTTACAGGTTCCTTAAAGTTATACGAAATAAGTGCACCTTTAATTGAACCGTCATCTTCAACATCTGAACCAGAAGTCATGGCAAAACGTGCCATTTCTCTGTTAAGAATGTCAATTTCTGCACTTCCTTCTGTTTCAAGAACAAGAGGATTTGCGCGGCTTTCAATTTTTACAGCAAATTTGTAAATTCCTACAGGAATACAGCATAAAAATGCCGCAAAAGGAAGAATCCACCAGGTTTTTGAAGCAAAAAATGATAATTTCTTTAATTTTAAGCTGATTTTTGTAAAATCTAATGATAAAGAAGGCAAAAAAGGCTTTTTTACGGCAACTTTTGCTGCCATCGCTCTTTTTCTTGCGCCATGCTTTTTGAGTTTCTTTGTAATTGTAGAGAAGTTTAAGTTAATACTTCTCTGCCGGTTATCAGGACGGCCACCCACGTAACTGATTATTTCCATATATACTCTATCGACAGAAACTATTTCACATATTAGAATAAAATAATGAAAAAGAAATCTATGTCAGTAATATGGTGCGTTATTATCGGGCTTGTCATTGCCGCTGTTTTGAAGATATTCATCATTGAAAGACTGACAGTAGAGGGAATCAGTATGGAGCCGACACTTGGAGACAAAGAACACATTTTTGTCTGCAAAGCGGCTTATGGAATCCAGAATCCCTTCGGGGCAAGCCTTATTGTTCAGTGGGCAACTCCAAAAGAAGATGATTTAATAGTTTATTTCTATAATAACAGGCTTGTCGTAAAGCGCTGCGTTGCCGTAGAAAACGCTGCACTAGATTATTTAACCGATTCAGAGTATAGTTTAATGGTGAATCTTGATAAAAAGATCCCGCTTACAAGTGAACAGTATTTTAAGATGAAAAACTGTCCGAAAGTTCCATCAGGCTATATTCTTGCAATCGGTGACAATTACACAGAAAGTTATGATTCACGAAATTATGGATTTATTCCTGTTTCTAACGTTTTGGGGAAAGTTATATGCAGGTAAACGGCTTTTTTTCTAAGGGAAGACTCATTTTTCTGGCAGTTGTTGCTGGCATTTCTATAATCGTAACCTTTGCATCTTACGCTTCACTAGCCTTCAAAGGCACACAGGTAGTTTCTTATACAAGACCGCTGATTGAACGCGGAGCTATTGTCGACCGGAACGGAAAACCTCTCGCAGTTCAGACAAATTTCTATCATTTCGGTGTAACACCAGAAAAAATTTCTGATATCGAAACTTTTGCAAAAGACATCTCCCCTGCCATACTTGCCGACCCTGAAGAAATTGTAACGCTCTTAACTGAAGCAAAAGAAAATCCAAAAACAAAACGCTTTATTTATATCCGCAAAAAACTCGATCAGGTTACATACGAGGAACTTCATCAAATCTGCAAGGAAAAAAAATATAACTTTGCACGCTTTGATAAAATTCCGGGACGCATCTATCCAGAAAACGAACTTGCATCCCAGCTGATCGGATATATGGGCGATGACGGAACAGGTCTTGCCGGCATTGAATATTCAATGCAGCGATACCTTTCTCCGCCGCCAGCACCAGCCGGAGAAAAACAAGATCAGGGAAAAGACATCTTCCTTACAATCGATGCAAACTTACAGTACAAGCTTGAAAAAATCGCAAAACAGGCACTTGAAGATACAGAAGCTGCAAACATCATGATTCTTGCGGCTTCTGCAAAGTCAGGTGAAATTCTTTCTTACATAAGTCTTCCTTCGATCGACCTTAACAATTACACTTCCGGCACTTATGAACAGACAATTGACCGTCCGGCTATGACTCAATTTGAGCCTGGTTCTGTATTCAAGATTTTCAGTATTGCCGCCGCTTACGATCAGGGACTTTTCAGACAGGATGAACTTTTCTACTGCGACAGATTATTCGAAAAAAATCTTCCATCAGGGGAGAAAGTTAAAATTACCTGTCTTTCAAATCACGGATATTTAACAGCACGCGGAGCGCTTGAAGTTTCGTGTAATGATGTTACTGACCAGATTACTGACAGAATGGATACTGAACTGTTCCTTGCAAAACTGCGGGGCTTCGGTTTCGGACACAGAACATCAATTGAAGTACCTGGAGAAACACCGGGTTCACTTAAAGACACAAAAGACAAATACTGGTCTGCCCGTTCTAAAATGACAATCTCAATCGGTCAGGAAGTCGGTGTTTCTGCCGTACAGATGATGGAAGCTGCTACCTACATTGCAAACGAAGGCAAAGGCGTTCAGCTTACACTGCTTTCAAAAATTACCGACAAAGAAGGAAACATTCTTTACCAGCACGAACCTGTCTATAAGCAGCAGAATATCAAACCTGAAACTGCAAAGTACATTTTAAGCTGTATGCAGACTGGTGCTGAAAAAGGTATCGGATGGCGTGCAAACCTAGGCGACATTACAATCGGTGTCAAAACCGGTACTGCTCAGATGGCAGATACAAAAAACGGCGGTTATTCTGATACCGACTTCCTTTCTGACTGTCTTGCCTTCTTTCCGGCAGAAGACCCTGAAATTATTCTTTACATCGTAATTCAGAAAGCCCAGGGAATTCAGTATGCAAGCCGCATCGTAGCACCTGTAATTAAAGACTCTGCCGACACAATCATTGACCATCTCGGCATGAACCGCGGCAGCGCTGCAAGTGTAGCTCACAGCGGTAAGATTTCAATTCAGGGAACTTCTCAGATCAAGATCGGAAATTCTCTGCCTGACTTTACCGGCAAATCTAAACGCGAACTTTTAAAACTTCTCGACCGCACAGATATAAACGTTAATATTCACGGTAATGGATGGGTTACAAGCCAGGAACCTGCTGCGGGAACACCGATTACGGAGAACATGAACGTTGACTTGTACCTGGAGTAATAATTTTCAATCAAATACAGGTAAATTAAAACTCCGCTTTCCGCAGCTGTACGCTCTTTTACAGCCAATGATTGACAGTGCACTCGATCTCATTAAACAGGCCGAGCAGAATGTACAAGTTCCAGATTCTGTTGACGTCTTGAATAAAGTTTTTAATTTCTGGGAATTTTCAAAAGCGCGCGATGAAAGCCTTACTGCAAAAGAAAACGGTGTCTTTATCCATTCCGGATATAGTCCGATTAAAGAAGTCTCAAAACTTTTCTCAGAAAAAACTGACGGCGAAACAGCGTGGATTTTTGCGGGCTTTGGACTTGGCTATGCGCCTGTAGAATTCTGCAAGGTTAACAAAGATAATCTTATTTTTTTAATAGAACCAGATCCCGGATTTTTATTTGCATCCTGGTGCTGCCTTGACTGGACACCAGTGTTTGATCACGAAAAATGCGTAATCATTACCGACACTTCTCCAGAACAGATTATTGCTCTTCTCGAAAACCTCAAGGCAATTGAAAGCACAAAAATCGTAACACAAAATTCCCAGACAAAGCACCAGGAACAATGGTTTAAAAACTTTTTTACCTTACTTGAAAGAAACAAACAGAAACAGAACATCAACGAAAATACCCTCAAGAAGTTTTCTGGCCTTTGGTTAAAAAACAGCGCAAAAAACCTTCAGTATTTTTCAAGCCTCAGCGGAATCAATCTTTATAAAGATATGCTCAAAGAAGAAATTCCAGCAATAGTATGCGCTGCAGGCCCGACTCTCGAAACAATTCTTCCACATCTCAAGGAATTAAAAAACAAGGCAGTCATCATCTGTGTTGATACTGCATTACGTGCACTTCTTCGTTACAAGATTGAACCTGACTTTATTTTATTGATTGACCCTCAGTATTATGCGGCCTGCCACATAATAGGACTTAAATCACCTTCATCAGTTCTCATAACTGAATCTAGCGTTTATCCTTCGGTAATGCGTTTTGATTCAAGAAAAACTGTTTTATGCGAAAGTCTTTTTCCGCTTGGAAAATATTTTGAAAACAAACTTTTACCTGAACACAGCTTCGGTAAAATTACTGCCGGCGGTTCGGTTTCAACATCTGCATGGGATTTTGCTAAATTTATCGGCGCAAAGAAAATATATATGGCGGGACTTGATTTAGGTTATCCAGAAAATGTTACTCACATAAAAGGAAGTACCTTCGAAGAAAAAAGTCACAGTACAAGTTCAAAGCTCAAAAGCGCAGAAAACAATCTCTGTTCAATTCTTTTCAGTGCGGCAAACGAAAAATCTGTAAATTACAAAAATGAAACAATTATTACAGACAGCAAAATGAAATTATTCGCCTGGTGGTTTGAAAGCCAGCTTGCAAAAAATCCCCAGACAGAAACCTTCTCTCTTTCTGACAAAAGCCTGAAAATTCCTGGAATGAAAACAGTATCGGTTAACGAGCTGCTTTTACTTTCTGACGTAAAAGTAAAAAAAGAAGCTGCAATTTCTGATGCAGAAAAAAACTGTTCTGGCTTTAATCAGGAGGAATTTTCAAAAGCACTTGCAGAATTAAAAGCAATGCTCGAAGACCTTTACGCCCTTTCAAAAAAAGGATTGAATCTGTGCAATAAAATACTTGAACTGCCTCCGACAATTGCAGCGCAGAAGGCTTCAGAAGAGATGAGCTCACTTGAAAAAATTGACAGCCAGATTCTTAACTCACAGGCAAAAGAAGTTGCCTCTTTAGTTTTTCCGACAAAAACACAGCTTGAAGAAATTACACAAAATCAGAAAAAGTATGACATCCCGGTTCTCAATGCAGTAAGCTCAAGCAGAATCATCTACAAGGAACTCATCAAGGCAATCAGACAGTACCAGAAATACCTATGATTTTCTCAGCTTTCGAAAATTCCCTTAAAAAAAATCGAGAATTTCCTTAAAACGACTTAAAACAATTAAAAGAACGAAATAAAAAGCTTAAAAAGACAAAAAAAAAGTTGAAAAACCTCACACAGTTTTCCAACTTAATTTCTAATACGGTAAACGCAGGCATCTGGATGTCTATATGTCCGCGGTAATGATCCGTTCTAATTATATTATCGAAATAAATGTGGAAAACTTTAGTAAATTTGACTAAATTTAAGTAAAAATAAACTGAAAAAAAAGCCAAATATATGCACTTTTTTCTATTTTCTTTATAAAATAATGCCGATAATTAAAGAGTAGAAGTGGAGTCTTCTTTTCAAAAATGGAAACAATTAAAATTGATTCAATTAAACCAGATCGGGTCTTTAAAGGCGAATTACTGGTAGACAAATCATTCCTTCTCCTCGGAAACGGTCAGAAAGTTACAAGTGAACTTTTAAAAAGTCTTGCCGTATGGGGAATTACTGAACTTACTTTAGATGTTACAAAGGTCCCTGCTCCAATTTTCCATTCTCACTCAGAAAATGAAAATGTCGACGATGATGAATTTGTTACTCTCGAGAAAAAAGAAACAGAAGCTCCAAAAATGAATACTTCCATCAAGGAAGCTCTCGCAAAAGCGCAAAATTCAAGCAACGAAAAATCACGTCTTAACGGCGTTATGAACGTTTACAATGAATACATGAGCTACATTCACTCAGTCTATACCCGCTTTGCAACACATGGCGATTTTAATAAAGATGAACTTTTCGAAACTGTAAAGGAACTTTGTGTATTCGTTAAAGAAAACAGAAGATATGTTCTCCGTATTACTCCATCTGTAGAAACACGTACAAAGAACTACCTTGTAAGCCATGCAATGCGCTCAACAATTTTTGCAATCGTAATCGGCTTAAAGCTTCACCTGAACTTTACTCAGCTCCAGGAACTTGGAGTAAGCTGCATCCTTCACGAAATCGGAATGCTTAAACTTCCTTCATATCTTTATCTGTCTGAGAAAAAATTCTCTCACGCTGAACGTGCAAAAATTGCAACTCATCCGCTTCTCGGATATCAGATAATGGCTCAGGCTAATTTTGACGTTCCATTGCAGAGAGCAATTCTCGAACATCATGAACACGAAGACGGTTCCGGTTATCCGCAGAACCTTGTTGCAGATAAAATTTCTGACTATGCAAAAATCATTTCTGTAGTCTGCGCATACGAAGCAATGTCGTCTCCTCGTAACTTCCGCGAAGCCCGCACAACTTACGATGCGATGGTTGAAATGCTTAGAAACCAGAATTCAAAATACAACGGAAACGTAATCAAAGCACTTCTCAGCTCTCTTTCAATCTACCCGATTGGTGCTTATGTCTACCTTGCAAACGGAAAAATCGGACAGGTTTGTGATGTTAATCCGGACAATCCCAAAAATCCGATTGTTCAGATTCTCGGCGAAACAGCAGCTGACGGCGAACCACGTACAGTTGAGACAGATGAAGGAATTAACAAAATCGTCCGCGTTATGAACAAAGACGAAGCCCGCGACGCCGTTAAATTCCTTGAAAAGAAATCATCATAAATCGACTTAATAAAATAAGTCGATTTACTAAATGAAAAAAAAAAGCTTTCGAGTGTGAAACTAACTTCATCAATCGAAAGCTTTTTTGTTTTTATGAAATAATATCAGTTGAAGAACATTCTTATTTTTTCAACTTCTTCATTGAACTTATCGTCAACAACCGGCGGGTGTTCATTAAAATAAAGAATCTGATTTAATTCATCAATATTCCTTACTCCCCACAACGGAATTACATCTTCGTACTGATTGAAAAATCCTTGTGCCAGCGGAATATTCTGAACAAGCCCACCGTAGAGCGGCTTCATTGCAATAAAACCAACATCTTTCTGGCGGCACAACTTCAATATTTCAAGAGTATCTTCACCTGTCAAAAGATTAAAAGGAATCTGTATTGTTTCAAACAAATCTGATTCCAGAGCCTTCTTTGCAATATCGACAGATTCAGTTACAAATCCGACATGGCGAATCTTACCGCGGTCTTTTAACAACGAAAAAGTTTTTTCAAGTTCATTTAAATTAAAATAATTTTCATCATTAAATTCATACTGAAACAAATCGACATAATCACTCTGAAGTGCAAGTAAACTTTCATCAAGGTCCTGAAAGATTTCTTTTTTTGTCGAAGCATTTGTTTCAGTTGAAAGGATAACATGCTGACGAATGCCAGAAAGACATGCGCCGAGACGTTTTTCACTTTCAACTTTTGAATGAGAAATATCGAAAAAATTTATTCCTGCATCGTAAGCCTTGTGAATCAGGATAGCTGCGTTTTCATCTGTATCAATTTCACTGAGTGACATTGCACCAAATCCAACGCGGCTAACTAGAAGATTAGACTTACCAAGTCCAATGTATTCCATTTTTTTCTTCGTTACTGCAATTATGCTTTTACAACTGGTTTGTAGTTTTTAATTGCTTTCTGAATAAAGAATACAAGGTCATCAAGAGAAACGCGTTCCTGTTCCATTGAATCACGGAAGCGAACTGTTACAGTATTGAACAGATCGTTCTTTGAACCGTCTTCTTTTGTTTCCTGGATTGTGTCGTAGTCTACTGTTACACAGAATGGAGTACCAACTTCATCCTGACGGCGGTAGCGTTTACCTACAGTTCCTGAAACATCGAAATCTGTTACGAAGTCTTCTTTAAGAAGGTGCTGGATTTCTTTAGCTTTTTCAGCAAGTCCGTCTTTCTTCATCAATGGAAGTACTGCAACTGTAATAGGAGCAAGACGTGGATCAAGGTGAAGAACTGTTCTGTAGTCTTCTGCTTCGCCTTCTTTTGCTACGTTCTGTTCTTCGTATGCTTCACAAAGGAACATAAGGAAGTTACGGTTAAGACCAGCAGATGTTTCTACAACGTATGGAACATACTTTTTGTTTCCATCTTCCTGATCGATATAAGACATATCTTTCTTTGAATATGTCTGGTGCTGAGAAAGGTCGAAGTCTGTTCTTGAGTGAATACCTTCGATTTCTTCAAATCCGATTGGGAAGTTGTATGTAATGTCGTATGCGTCTTTTGCGTAGTGAGCGAGCTTGTCGTGGTGATGCCATTTAAGCTGTTTTTCTGGAATACCGTACTTCAAGTAGAATGCCCAGCGGTCTTTTCTCCAGCGGTCAAATACTTCGTCTTCTGTTCCAGGTTTACAGAAATATTCCATTTCCATCTGTTCAAATTCTGCAGTACGGAAAATGAAGTTCTTGAAAATGATTTCATTACGGAAAGATTTACCAACCTGTGCAACACCGAAAGGTACTTTCATACGGTTAGACTGAACGATGTTCTTAAAGTCTGTGAAGATACCCTGACATGTCTCAGGACGAAGGTAAATAAGATGTGATTCGTCAGCGATTGGTCCCTGGTATGTTTTGAACATAAGGTTGAATTCGCGGACTGCTGTATATTTCTTTTCTTTTGAACCACAAACAGGACAGTTGATGTTTGTTTTAATGAAAGTTTCCATTTCTTCATGAGACATTGTATCAACAGGTTTTCCTGGATCTTTATCAGGGTTTGCAGCTACAAAGTCTTCAATCATTTTATCTGCACGGTGACGAGCCTGACATTCAAGACAGTCAATCATTGGATCTGAGAAGTGATCAGCGTGACCAGAAGCCTTCCATGTTGTGTGGTGCTGGAAAATTGCAGAATCAAGACCTACTACATCGTCATGAAGCTGTGTCATGTAATGCCACCATTCATTCTGAATATTTCTCTTGAATTCTACTCCCAAAGGACCGTAGTCCCAGGCACCTGCCTGTCCACCATAGATTTCTGAAGCCTGATAAACAAATCCTCTTCTCTTACAAAGGGAAATGATTTTGTCGAGTGTACATGCGTGTACGTCTTTTTCGTTTGCCATTTTTTACTCCTATGTTACGACCCTGGCGTGAGCCGTTTTAGCTTATTCTATATTTGAAAATAGAGATTTTAATAATATCACAAATAAAATCTAGTGTATAGACACAAAATTTTAGGAATGATATAGTAAAAATATGGCAATTATTGAAGTTCGCGACTTATGTAAAGATTATCAGATGGGTAAAACTGTCGTTCATGCCGTTAACAAGGCAAATTTTAAAATTGAACAGGGGGAATTTGCAGCTCTTTCAGGTCCTTCCGGAAGCGGTAAATCTACTCTGCTTAACCTGATGGGTCTTATTGATTTACCTGCATCAGGCTCAATTACATTGAACGGAGTTGATGTTTACAAAGGCTACGATTTACCTTCACTTAAGGCTCTTCCATTAAAGCTTGATAACCACATTACTTCACTTCGCCGCCAGAATCTCGGCTTTATTTTTCAGAACTTCAATCTTATCCAGGTATTAAATGTTTACGAAAATGTGGAACTTCCACTTAAGCTCGGGGAACTTCCTTCTAAAAGAGCAATGACTCAAACCCAGAAAACTGAATGGATAAACTTTTTGATTGAAACTGTAGGACTTACAAACTGGAAAAATCACAAGCCTTCAGAACTTTCAGGCGGTCAGCGCCAGCGTGTAGCAATTGCCAGAGCACTTGCAACAAAGGCACCGATTATTTTTGCCGACGAACCTACAGCAAACCTCGACTCAAAAAATGGCGACCAGATTCTTGCCCTGATGAAAAAATTAAATCACGAATTAAAGACAACCTTCATCTTCTCAACTCACGATTCAAAAATCGTAGAGATGTCAGATCATGTCATTAAAATCAAAGACGGAATTATTCTCGAAGCGTAGGCTTAGAAATTAACATCAAGCTTCAACTGAATCGCAACACCGTATTTTTGCTGTGTTCCGTAATAAATCGGAATAGCAAAATCAATGTCTGCATTCGGAAGAATGTCATGCCATTTTACACCAGGAACGATTGTGCCGTAACCTTCGTAAAAGTCATGAAAATATTTTAGAGCAAGTGTAAACGGTGAGTCGTTGATTCTTCCCCACACGCCTTCAAACGCAATGTAGTTCTTAAAATATTCTGACGAATCAGGAAGTCCTTCTTTTCCATATCCGTAATAATCATAAATCATCTGGTATTCAAGAATAAAACCAAGATTATATTTTTCACGGGTAGCCCACCATACGCTTCCTGTAGCCTTCATTCGAGGAAAAGAAAGTCCGTCAATCTGAGTATTTACGTGAGTATAATACTGTCCGTAAAAATGAAAATCACCTACCTGAAAGTTTGCATTAATACCGACACAAGGGTCATAATAGCCAGGATCATTTTCTGCCCACATCTTCCAGAAAACATCAAAAGAAATATTACTCAAGTTTGTTTCAACCATTACGGCATATGACAAGTCTCGCGCAGCACTGACTGTATCGTTTTTAAAATTTTCAAGAGTTGTACTTTTATAATTTTTATAATCTACAAGTCCGACGAAATTTACCTTGTTGATAGGGACAGAAAGCTGAACTGTGAATCTTGATTTATCAATATCTGTTTCATTTTCATAAAGAAGTTTTTCAGGGTCATGTTCATCAGGGTTATTGTTTTTGTCATCAAGAACATTTGTATCAAAGATTCTTGCATTTCCCCAGTGTACATCTTTTTTTCCGGCCATGATGTATGCATAGTTCCAGAGATTGTAATTGATATAAAGCTCATAAAGTCCTATCTGCATCTGTGGAAAACTTACAAGCAGCGAACCGTGAATACTGAAATAATCATTAGGGCGTGAGGCAAAAGAAACCGTGCTTTCAAAAGTTGCGCCAGGAGCTAAATCAAAAGGATAAAAATAAATGTATCCGCCAAGACGTGAGGCAAGATTTCCGGTTAAGACAATTCCCTTTTTTGAACTCAAATCATTTTCCTGAGCTGGAGGATCTGTAATAATGGCTTCTGTATCTGAAGAATAATTGAACATGTCATCAATATCATCTGCCAGTAAATCATCTTCCGATTCAACACTTTCATTTAAAACAACAACAGATTCAGCGTTATCATCAGATGCATTTTCTGATTCAACCTGAACCTGTTCCAGCTCAGAAATGTCTTCTGCACTTTGTGCAAAAACATTTCCTGAAATTAAAAATAAACACCCTGCCAATAAACAGGGTTTGATCAAACTTGTCATAATAAATCAGTTACTCTTATCCTGTAAAAACTGCTTAGAGTATACTGTATTAGGCTGTTTTTGAAAAGTAACATTTGAAATTGAAATCTGTGTTTTTTCGTACTGCATTTTTCCGTCAATTTTAGTACCGCGGAGATTGTCTACAACAAGCATACCTCCAGGTATTGAACGGCCGCTAACCTTCTGATAGCTAGGAATTGCTGTAGTACGGAGAAGCTGACCTGAAAGGCTGTAATCTTCCTTTTTACGGATAAGGCCGTCCTCTTTGCTTACCCAGAGTTTAATTGTAGGATAATCAACACCTTTTGAGGTTGCAGACAATTCATACAATACACACGGGAATTTTCCGAGATTTACTTCTTTATAGCTTTTAATTGAATAATCTTTAGAAAAAGTAAAAGGAACTAAATCACTGTTGTTGATGCACGAGTTCTGAAATTTACTCTTTGCAGAAGTATATGTAAACTGCTTGTCTCTTGGATCAAAGAACCAGATTGAATTGTCAAACTGAACATATCCTTTTCCTCTGTCAGCTTCAGGACCTGTAATAAGGATTGTAAACATTGAATTTGAGTCACGGCGGTACATAGTTGCATTAGTAGCAGATTTTCCAGATCCAGGTTTGTCTGTTACGACAACATAATCTGCCTTGTAATCAGTACCAGCAAAGCTTGTGTTTGCATCAGCTTTAGCAAGAAGTTCCTTTGCCTGTGATGCAGTAACCTGTGCACACAATGGACTTAATGAAGCAATTCCCATAATAGAAACTGCAAGGATATTTTTTAATGTAATTTTCATAATAATTGCCTCCAAAAAAGGGCGTTTTTTAAGTTGTTGCAGTAATAGCCCCTACAGGACTTACCCGAACTAGCTTTCTTAATGTAAACAACACAGATAATAAAGTAGTTACTATAATTACGGCAATATATGCCAATATTTTAACAGCGTTCATTGAAGGCGCAAGAGCTCCTCCGGTAAGGAAAAGATCAAAGCCCGACACAAAAGAAAGATTAAACATTGATGCAATTTTTACAATAATTGCAGAAAATACAAAACCTGTCAGACAACCCGAAACAAGAAGTACAAAAGCTTCAGAAAGGAACATACGCATAACTCCAACCGGCTTCATACCGAGGGCACGCATTGTTCCGCTTTCAAGGCTTCGTTTAATGACGATAACCCTGTATGTACTTGAAATTCCTACAGAAATAATTACGGCAAGAAGAATGACGATGGCTGCAACAATAAGCTTAAGCGCCTGAACAAGCATTTTAAGATTTGCTACATTTGATTCAAGAGGAATAAGTGCATAAACAGGTTTTGTCTTTTTTCCAAATTCATCGTAGAACTGTTCTTTCAACATTCCTAATGGGAACATATTAAGCTTCTGTTCAAGTTTTTTCTGAAGACGTGCAAGTTCTCGTTTAGAAGGAGTTCCGTTGAGGTAGTAAACACTGATGCGGTCAATAACACGTCCTTTATTAAGGACTTTCATAAGGGAATCATAGTTGATGTAGGAAGTGTACATTCCGAATACACTTGCGTCCTGGAAAATTCCTGTTAAGACAAGCTCGATAGTATTTACATAACCGTCATCGGTTTTTGAATAAAGGGTAATTGAATCGCCTGCATGGCAGCCGAGCTTTTTTGCGATTGGTTCTGCAAGAAGAACTGTGTCTTCATACCCTTCTTTTTTGTACGAACCTTCGATAAAGGTAAACTTATCAAAAAGCTTTGATTCGTTTTCAAAATCAACACCTATGATGGAACGCTGTCTTACAGAACTTCCTTCAAAGTAGTAGGAATCTTTTGAACCGTCATGATTAAAGCGGTTCATTACAATGACATTTTTTCCATCGAGGCATTCGTAAAGTATCTGGCGTTCCTTTTCTGCATCTTCGTATGATTTACCAAGGCTTTCTCCGCCTAAAAGCTGAACGTCTCCGCCATAATATTGACGGGCTTTTTCATTCATGGAACCGATCATTCCGTCAGTAATCATAAGTGAACATAAAATAAGACATACACCTACAGCGCAAACTGCAAAAAGTGATTTATACTGGCGGCGTCTTTCAAAAATTGATTTAATGGCAAGCTTCAGATAAAACATTCTTAACGTCCCCTATCCTAGATATGTTCCATAGCAACAACAGGGCTTGTTTCAAGTGCAATGTGCACAGGATAAAGCCAGCCGATTATTGCAAGCACAAGAGACAGCAGCATGCCGCGTCCAAGGTTTGATAAAGTAACAACAGTCTTTAACTGACTGCCGCCAAAAAGCTGAATCAGATATGAATTTGAAAAAGTAATATTTGCATTTACAAGAAGCTGGTTTCCGAGAAGCCCGAGAAGACAGCCTAATATACCTGCAGTAATTGTAAGAAGCAGTGTTTCGTAAAGGTATTCTGCTGCTATGAATTTTCTGTCGGCACCGATTGCACGTAATGCACCGGTTTCTTTAGTTCTATCCATTGCGGCAATAATCAAAGTATTATTTACAACGATAAAACCAGTTCCGATTAAGAGAATGATTCCGATATTAAAAATAAGACGCATCCAGTAAACATACTGGGCTGACATTCCAGCAGCTGCACGCCAGTTGACGGCAGTTACGTTATATTCTGCTTTCTTAAAATAAGCATTAAGTTTTTTTATAAACCTGTCGTGATTTTCACCTGGCTTTAATTTACAGATGATGTAGTTCCAGGTTGTATCAACTGAATCTTCTGCTTCTCTAAATTCTCCTTCACCTGCAGTTTTACCAGCTTCGACAACTTCGGAATTTTCAAAACTGTTTTCAGTACCGGACAATGTATCATCACTAAACAATGAATCATCACCAAACAGCGAATCATCGCCGAACATATCATCCATATTGTCAAAATCATCAATCATGGAACTATGACTTTTATCAATATCAAGAGTTCCCGAAGCCATTGATTCAATACCCAGCAGGGAACGGACAGTTTCTGGTTCACAGAGAATAATGTTATCCTGAAGATCATTGTGTACGCAGTATTCATAAATTCCAGAAATAACTCCGCCACGCAATGTGTATGAAGAACCGTTGCTTGAAATAAACTGAACTTCATCTCCAGGCTTTACATCAATGCTGCATTCATCATGAAGTTTCTGTTGCATTGTTCTATTGATAAGAACGCCTTTATTTCCGGGAATATATGTCGAGCCTTCAACAATTGAAATACCGCTCATGATTTTAAAATAATCATCAGAGTCAACGCCGAAGAGCACTGCCATTTTATTGATGTCACCGATTTTAAGAGCTGCCTGACCTGTAAGCTGAGAAACACAGTCTTCAAGTTCGTCCTGAGCTTTAATATATTCAATTACATTGTTATAAGGAATAATTCGAGGAAGTTCAGAAAGTTCTCCGGTAACTGGAGTTTCATCTCCAAAGAGACTCATTGGAAAATCAGTCTTTGGTCGCACTACGACATCGCCTGTAAAACTTGTAGAGAAAGTTTTTTCGATACCGTTTCCGGTACCGTCAAAAACTGCATTTGCCATAACCATTATCGCAATAGAAAATGCAATAAAAAGAATTATGACTAATGAACTTTTTCTCGAGATGATATTTTTAAAAGCAAAGCGCAGTGTAAACATTAATAATCCTGATTAAAATCTTGCTTTAAAATCTTCGTATGATTTTTCAATACCGGCTTTAAAATCTGTAGTTGCTTTCCAGCCGAGAGCTGTAAGACGAGAAACATCACAAAGTTTTTTTGGAGTACCGTTTGGCTTCGAAGGATCCCATTCCATTACACAGGTACGACCTTTTGCATCAGCATAAACTACATCGCGAACAAGTTCTGCAACAGATTTAATTGTCTGGTCTTTTCCAGTTCCGACATTAACAAAGTCACCTGTTTCTGTACGGAGATCTTTTGCGTCACAGTTTTCCATAAGGTAAACAACTGCATCGGCAAGATCTTCACTGTAAAGGAATTCGCGTTCCGGAGAACCGTCGCCCCAAAGGTGAACGATATCCTCGCCGCTTGTTTTAGCTTCGTGGAATTTACGGATCAAAGCAGGAAGTACGTGAGAACCCTGAAGGTCGTAGTTATCGCCAGGTCCGTAAAGATTTGTAGGCATAACAGAAAGATAGTTTGTTCCGTATTCGATGTTGTATTTTGTACAGAGTTTGATTACTGAGATTTTTGCAACGGCATAGGCATCGTTTGTAGGTTCAAGCTGACCTGTAAGAAGGTATTCTTCTTTAAGCGGCTGAGGAGCCATTTTTGGATAGATACAGGTAGAACCAAGATTCATAAGTTTTTTAACGCCGTTCTGGTATGCAGCTTCAACAATGTTAAAGCCGATCATCATGTTCTGGTAAATGAACGCTGCAGGATGTGTAGAGTTAGCTCCGATTCCGCCTACGTGAGCTGCAGCCAAGAAAACGTATTCAGGTTTTTCTTTTGCAAAGAATTCATTTACGGCAGACTGATTTGTAAGATCAAGTTCTGAATGAGTGCGTGTAATAATATTTGTATAGCCTTTAGCATGAAGGTTACGGTAAATAGCGCTGCCTACAAGACCGCGATGTCCGGCAACATAGATTTTAGCATTTTTTTCCATAGTAAATTCCTGATAAAAAAAGTTAGTAAATTATACTAAACATAGAAGAAAACTTCAATTTAACTAGATGCAAACAGCATTATGCCCATACAACCCACAAAAGTGTGGCAGCGGCGGCTGTTGTAAGCAAAGTAAACGGTGCGGCAATCTTAAGGAATCCGCCAAAGTTTACAGGGTGTCCTTCATCTTTAAGGATTCCCATTGCAACAACGTTTGCAGAAGCTCCATAAGGAGTAAGGTTTCCGCCGAGGCAGGAACCGATCAAAAGTGCAAACATAAACAGTTCAGGCTTAATGTTCATCTGCTCTGCAATATTTCCGGCAACAGGAAGCATTACGATAATATATGGAACATTGTCAACAAATCCAGAAATCAGGATTGAAACAAGAAGAATAAGCACAAAGCCTGCAAAAACATTGCCTTTTGTGGCACGAGCCATAAAGTCTGCGAGGTTCTGCAAAAGTCCGGCTTCAGAAATAGCACCGACAACTACGAAAATTCCCATTAAAAAGAAAATAGTTTCCCAGTCAAGACCGAAAACAAGTTCCTTAACTTCCTGACCATTTTTTTTCTGCGAGAAGATATACCACAGAAGGCCAAGGATTCCGAGTGCCATTACATAGCAGCCGCTCATATAAGTTAATCCGTCACTGAAGAACGAAATAACTGCAAGTCCAAAAATCATTGCAAGAAGAAGAATAAATGGAATCCAGCTGATAACAGGTTCTTTTTCAACTTCAGATTTATCCTTGTATTTTGCAAAGAAGCAGTAGAAGAAAAGACAGCCTACAAGAAGACCAGCCTGAATAAAGAAGAAGATTGAAATTTTCCCCTGATGGATAAAGAAGTCGTTGAAAGTGTAACCTGAATAGCTTGCAAAAATCATGCTCGGAGGATCACCTACAAGAGTTGCAGTTCCTTCAAGGTTAGACATAACGGCAAGTCCGATCATAAATGGAACTGGATTAATCTTAAGTTTTTTACTGATAGACATAGCGATAGGTGCCATTACAAGAACAGTTGCAACATTTTCTACGAAAATAGAAATGAATCCGGTTAAAGCAAGAATCATTACAACTGCGACGCCTGTTGAACGACAGCTGCCTACGATAGCATCGGCGATAAGAGCCGGAACTTTTGAATAAAGGAACAAAGCAGCAATAGTCATTGCCCCTACATAAATCATAAGAACATTCCAGTTGATGAGCTCAGCAAAAGTATGCGCAAGCGGGAACCAGACTGACGATTCTGCTACATTAAGTGCAACCTGACCGTTTTTGAAAACAGCGCCCGGACAAAACATTCCTAATGCAATCAAAATTACTGCAGCAGCGGTAGTAAACCATACTTTTTTGTCCTGAAAAATAATGACAAAAAGATACATTAAAAGTGCTATTGCAAGAATAATCCACTTTAGTTCCATATAATCTCCTATAATCTTTATAATATAATCCAAATTGCATTTTTTGTTAATCAGGGAATCACCCTCCGCCACAAATTCCTCACATATTGTCAAAATGTGGTATAATTAAAAAAAGAGGCGTTTATGATTAAAGTTCCTGTAAAAGTGAAAATTCCTTTTTTATGGGGAAAATCAGTTTTCAAAAAAGAAAACTGGTCACAGATAAATCTCATTGTCGGTCCGAACGGGTCAGGAAAAACTCTTATTTCTCAGGGAATTGCAAGTCAGTTTGCAGATGCAGGTTATTCAGTTAGGGCCTTCAACACAGAGCTGGTAGACGAAGAAGAAACATATTACACGTTAAGCAAAAGCCCTCACATTCAGCACAAAATTGAAAACGTTCTCTCAAACATGTTTGCAAAAACAATCAGGTTTGAAAAAGGTTCCGACAACACAATCATTCCGATTGCCGTAAACAAGACACAAAACCTTGAATACAGCATTACCAGAAACGAATGTCACGGACTAAAAAAAATCATTTCACTTCTGGCGATGCTTTATACCGAGGAATCTAACGCAACCTGCCTTATGATTGACGAACCTGAACTTCATCTTCATCCTCAGTTTCAGAATTTCTTCATGAATGAAATTCGAAAAACCGCAGAAAAAAATCCACAGAAAATTTTTTTTATCATTACGCATTCACCGTTCTTTATTGATTTAAAGACACCTGAAGAACTTACAGGCGTTGTTGTCTGTCACAGCAATAAATGTGCAACATCAATCGATAAACTTTCTGAAAACGATTACGGACTTTTTAAAAGATTTCTTCCGAGATTCAACACTTATCACAAGCAGTTTTTCTTTTCTGACAACCAGATATTTGTCGAAGGCTATACTGACCAGCAGATCTTCTCTACCCTGCTTTCAAAGCTTGACTCAAACATTTCTACTGCCGGCACCGGAATTATCGACGTCGGCGGCAAAGACGAACTTGGTGTATTTTTCAAAGTCTGTTATCTGCTTGGAACGAATGCGAGAATCATCACTGATTTAGATTCGCTGTTTGCAGGAAAACTCCGTGAAGGTCTTTTTAAAGATCGCCGTGTCCAGCAGTGGCTCGATAAACAGGCTGAGAAACAGCAGGACTTTTTGAAAACTATTTTTTCTGCACGCTCTGAACATGTGACTTTTTTAAGACTTGTTTCAAGGCTTGAAAGATTCCTTGTTGATGCAGGAAATATGATTATCGAAAACCAGTCTGTACTTCCGTCACAGTTAAGCGATATTCAGATGAGGCTTAGAAAATTCAAAACAGAACGCGATGATGCAGAACACCTTGATACTTACAAGACTGTAATACTCCAGGCAATTTTAAATGAAGGGGAATTTATAACGAAATTCATTTTTAAAAATGACAGAACTATTGTTTCAAAAATTAAAAATCTTCTTTCACTCTCCCTTGCAGCTGCGGAAGCCGCCAGAGTTTATATTTTACCTTCAGGCTGTATCGAACATTATTATACAAGAAACCCTGTTCACTATATGCCGATCAGCGGTAAAGATAAATTATTCCACGAAGAACATGATTACATGCAGACTCTAACAAGTGACGAAATTGAAAAAAATTATCCGGTTTTAAGTTCGATTACACAGAGAGCGTGTGCAAGAATATAAAAAAAACTTTGACATAAAAAAATGTACCTCAAAAATTGTCACCAACTTTTGAGGTACACTTCTCAATCTGAGCTTTATTTTTTCTTTAAGTTTATAAACAAAAATGCTTATAAACTTAAATCAATTTAATTAAGCCTTTTTAGCTTTTGCCTGTCTCTGGAAAGTTTTTACACCTTCAACTACGAGAATAACGGCAAGAATTGCCATTGCAGCAGCAAAGATAAGCTGGAACCAGTTACCCCAGTTTGTTGCAACAGGATTTCCATCTGCACCAAGTACAAGACCTGCAATAAGCTGAACCTGTTTGATTACTGTCAAAACAAGACTTGTCAATGTAGCCGCAAGCATGAAAATCATTGGAATGATGAACATTTTGTTGTTCTTTCCAACTTCACCAAGCCATGCAGCAACAGCAAGAAGTGCGATACCAGCAAGCAACTGGTTAGCAGCTCCGAAGAGAGACCAGATTGCAGACAATTTAAGGAATCCGAGTGTAGAACCGATTACGACCATCAATGCTGTTCCGAACAATGGATTTGCAAGAAGCTTACGAACACCTTTTGCATCTTTCCAGGTTTCTTCACCTTCTTTAAGGAAGAGTTCTGAGAACATGAAGCGGCTCAAACGAGTTGCTGAGTCAAGTGAAGTCAAAGCAAATACAGAAACAGCAAGTGTCAAAAGAGCACTGATTGTATTGTAGGTTCCAGAACCTGGCTGACCGAACATAGTAGCAATACCTGCACCAAAGGCTGCAGATGGAGAACCATATGCTCCGCCTTTCCAGTTTGCCCATACAACACCAACAGCGATCAAAGAAATTACACCGAGAGCAGATTCAATAAGCATTGATCCGTAACCGATTGCCTTAGCATTCTTTTCGTTATCAAGCTGTTTTGAAGTTGTACCAGATGCGATCAAAGAATGGAATCCAGAACAAGCACCACAAGCAACAGTAATGAACAATGTAGGGAAAATAAAGTTTCCGTTTACTACCCAACCTGTAAATGCAGGGATTTCAAATTTAACGTTACCGCCAAATGCAGAAAGAATAATTCCGACAAAAGCAACAAGAATCATTGCATAAAGAAGGAATGATGAAAGGTAATCACGTGGCTGAAGCATAATCCATACAGGAATCAATGAAGCAACTGCGATGTATACTGCAACGAAAATAATCCAGCCAGTACGTCCCATTACGATACCATAGTTAAGACCGAGAATTACGATTCCTACGATGCCGGCAATACCGATGATTGTTGCAGGAAGTGTTTTAAGTCCACATTTGTTAGTAAGGATACCGTAGATTACTGCGAGAACAATAAAGAGAACAGAAATCATTGCTGTTGTCTGATTGTTTGTAGGATTAGCAGTAATGCCGAATGATGTTCCTGCAGCAGCAAGCTGTTCAGGAGTTGTAAAGAATGTTCCTGCAACAACGTTTACAAACGATGCAATTACAAGAATCAATACGAGAAGTGCAAAGATGATGAACAATTTCTTTGCAGTTTTTCCCATTGATGATTTGATAATTTCACCAACAGATTTACCATCATGACGGATAGAAGCGAACAATGAACCGAAATCCTGAACGCCACCAAAGAAAATACCACCAATGATACACCACAGGAAAACAGGAACCCAACCAAAAGCAGCTGCAAGGATAGGACCGTTAATAGGACCAGCTCCGGCAATTGATGAGAAGTGATGTCCCATCAATACAGCAGGTTTTGCTTCTACATAGTCAACGCCGTCTGGAGTTGATTTTGCAGGAGTATTTTTTGAAGGGTCAATTCCCCACTGTTTTGCAAGCCATGAACCGTAGAATACGTATCCGGCAAAAAGCAAAACGATTGCAGCAAGAATAATTAATAATGCTGTCATTTTTATTCCTCCAACGGAAAACAATTAAGAATCATATTGTCAAAGTCATTTACATGACAAAAGACCAGTTTTATTAAAAAGCTTTTTAATATCCCTTCCCTGAAAATTATTTACGACATTTCCAGTTGAAAGATCGAGAGCACAAAGCTTAAAATTGCTCCAGCCATATAATCCGAACTTGTAATTTTTTGACATATGAAGTTTTCTTGCAGTTTTTTTCAATTCCCCGGAAAAAGCATCTGCAAGCACAATTAATGTTACGTCGGAATTTCTATGTCCGTTATATGGTTTTACTTTATCAAGGCCAGCTTTCCAGGCCAGAGAACTGAGTTCACCTAAAAGGAAAGAATCAAGACATTGCTGGGTTGAAAAATAAATAAATTCATTTGAATCAATATCAGCAATTTTCGCAGCTTTTACGAGGAGATAATTTTCTGTATGACATCGGAATTCTGCTTCGGCTGCAAAAGGTGTTGTTACATCTTCTTTTTTAACAGTGTAATAACCTTCATAAGCCGGAAGGAGTTTCGAAAGAGCTTCTTCAGATTTCATAATGTTCGTCCTAATTCAAACACAAACATTATAAACCTTAACATATTATACTTCAATAATTATATTAAAAAACTTTATTATTTTTTAACTCGGGCAATATACTTGCTGAGAATCTTTTCTGGCATATAAGAAAGCTTTGCCTGGCGAAGCCCTAGATGGTTAACGTCACTTTCGCGGTTTATATAAAGAAGGTCAGGATATTTATTCCTGAGGATTTTTGCAAATTCCCGGTTGATCATATTATAGGAACCTTTAACTTCGTCTGAGGCTTTTTCAAAAACAGTGTCGTAAACCGTTGGGCTTATTCGCTGCCCTGCAGTAAAGGCTGCCACTTTACCGTTTACGTAAAGAACAATTCCGTCAGCTCCGATCTGGTCAAGGCAAGGAAGAAATTCGTGCATTGCCTTTTGTTCAAAATCAAGGCTGGGATTTTTTCCTTCTGACTCAAGACGGCTTAAATACCATTTGTCTGCAAAATCAAGAACTTCAGCAATATTTTCTGAATCAAGCATCTTTACAGACCAGTCATTGTATTTAGAAAGAAATCCGTTAATATGATTACGTTTTTTCGAGAGTTTTTTTCCGGCAAGTGAAGAAAGGGCTTCTATACTGTAAATGTAATCAGAATTTCCCCTGTCCTCTTCAATTTCAAAGGTTAACGGAAATTCCTCTTCAAGAAATTTTACCTGTTCGGCTGTAAGGCGTTCAAAACACAAATCCTTTTTCTCCAGCAGCTTCTGCACAGTTTCTTTAACTGCGGTCTTATCTGAAGAAAAAGGAAAATAAAAAGAGTTATTTTTTTCTATACGTATAACAAACGATTTACAGTCGGAACAAAGCTTAAAGCCGTATTTTTCTCTCCATACAAGAAATCCCAAAAAACAGTCTTCGCATGCAGATGAATTTTTTGATGCAAGAATTTCTCTTATCTGTAAATCGTCAGTAGATAAAGTCATAGATCTAATATATAGAAATTGACTTTAGAAATCAACGATCTCCATATTCTTTACTGTGGTCGATTTTTGACTTTACCTTTACCTGTACCTGTTCATGTTTTTTATGATTTTCATTTCTGTGTGAAACGTGCTTTTCGTGCTTGTAATGATTTGCTTTTCTGTTAGACACGTGTTCGACCTGTCTGATTTTTTTGTTGGAAACGTTTTCGTCGTGTCTGATTTTTCTGTTGGACACGTGTTCCTCGTGTCTGATTTTTCTGTTGGAAACGTGTTTTTTATGTTTGGTATTGCCACAATTGTTTTTATCACACTTGTTATTTTCACACTTGTTATTTTCACACTTGTTATTGTCACACTTGTTGTTATTAACATTAAAATCAATTGTAATATCAGATTTTACATTTGGTCTGAAATCTGGTTTGAAATCATTTTCGTGTCTGATTTTACTGTTCTGGTTTGACTTTGCAAAAGCTGCAGTTCCTGCAACAAAGGCACATGCCATAATAATGATTGTCTTTTTAACTGTCTTTTTCATAATTTTCGCTCCTTAAAAAAAAGTGTTTCATTTTTTCTGTGTAACTCAATCAGTATCTTTCGTACACAAATCAATCTTTTACGCTTTTTGTATTCACAGAATACATTCAAAAAATTACAAAATCATCCTCAAGTTACTAAGAAGAAAATAAGTAGATTCTTACCTTTTGTTTTGTTCAAAAATTAAACTTTTTAGTTTATAATTCATTTATATATCAAAAGGAATTTTCATAAATCCGTAATTTTTATAACAGGAAAATATTATGGCAGAAAAAACATATAAAATATTAATTGTAGAAGATGATGCAGGAATCAGCGATTTTATCAATCTTGAACTTAAGCATGAAGGCTTTGAAACTGAAGTGGCTGCAACAGGCCGCGAAGCACTTACAAGCTTTGAAAGCTTTAACCCTGATTTAATTCTTCTCGATGTTATGCTCCCAGAACTCAGCGGCCTTGAAGTTCTTCGCCGCATAAGAAAAACTTCAACAGTCCCTGTAATTATGGTAACTGCCCGCGGAGAAACTTATGACAGAGTTAATGGTCTTGATGCGGGCGCTGACGATTACATTCCAAAACCTTTCGAAATCGAGGAACTTCTTGCAAGGATGCGTGCTGTTTTACGCCGCATTACAGTAACAGAAAATTCACCTTCAGTATTAAAGCTCCGCGACCTTGAAATCATTCCAGATGAAATGCTTGTAAAACTTAAAGGCGAACCGATTAATCTTTCAAAAACAGAATACATGATGCTTAAGAATCTTGTAGAAAATCCGGACAAGGTTTATTCCCGCGATGATCTGATTGACGTAATCTGGGGCAAAGGTCACTTTATTGATGAAAACACAATTGATGTTTACATCGGTTACCTCCGCTCTAAAATCGACAATACAGTTAAAGAAACTTATATTAAAACTGTACGCGGTGTCGGATACAAACTTTTAAGTTCAAAAGAATAAAATCAATTAATGTTTGACCAACTTTTTTTAACAGAACTATTTATAAGGAAAATATGAAATCAAAAAAGAAACTATCAATTTCTACAAAACTTGCCTTCAGATTTACATTTATTCTCTCTGCAGTTGTAATTCTGCTTACATTAATTTTTCACAGAGTTCAGCTTGCAGACCTTAACTATCAGAGAAGCCAGGAACTGAATCTTTCAACATCAATTACAAGTAAAGCTTACAAAAACTATATTAAAAAAAATCATAATCATGATTCTTTTTCAATGGGAAGAGTTCCTAAACATCTGACTTACACAGTATATGATATCTCTTCCGGTAAAAATAAAATCATCGCAACTAATGCTGAAGAAATTCTTTTTTTACCGCTTACAAGTGAAAAAGCAAAAATCTATACTCAAAAAAGTTTCGGCGACACAAAAGATTTAAAAATCATTTACGTTGCTTACCCGATAGATGAGTATCCAAACATTATTGTACAGACTTGGATTGATTTACAGAACGATTCCCTTTACACAATCAGACACAATATGCCGCGGATGATTCTTGCAATGCTTATTCCGATTCTTGTAATCTGCTATTTTATTGCCTGGCTGATTGCAAAAAGAATAATGAAACCAGTTGTCAAAATGACTGAGGCTGCAAAACATATTTCAAGTTCGAACCTTGATTCCCTTATCCCGCTTAAAAATAACGGCGATGAAATTGACCAGCTTGCAATGACCTTCAATGATTTATTCAAACGCCTTAAAATTGATTTCGACAGGGAACGTCAGTTTACAAGCGATGTTTCGCATGAACTTAAAACTCCTGTCGCAGTAATTTTAGGTCAGGCAAATCTTCTCCGCCGCTGGGGAAAAGACGATCCTGCCCAGCTTGATAAATCAATCGGTACAATTATTTCTGAAACAAAATCAATGGAAGCTATTATCCAGAACCTGCTTCAAATGACAAGAATTGAAAGTGGCCGCATACTTCCCTCAAAAGAGGAATTTTTACTTTCTGAACTGACTTCCAAAATCCAGCAGGAATTGCCGGTGCTCGATAATTCAGCTGAAATAAATTTTGACTTTGATGATTCCTTAAAAATAATCACAGATTTTGAACTTTTGCATCAGGTTCTGATGATTGTAATTTCTAACAGCCTTAAGTTCTGCCCTAAACCGATTGTTCTTAACTTCAAAGCTGCATCGCAGAAAGATTCGATAACAATTTCTTTTTCTGATAACGGTCCTGGCTTTAAAGAGTCAACCTTACCGCATGTATTTGAAAGATTCTACCGCGGAGACGATGCCCACACCAGAAGCGCCGGCGGAAGCGGTTTAGGTCTTTCCATAGCACAGACGATTGTCGAAAGCCTTGGCGGTACAATTACCGCATCAAATGACGAAATGACAAAAGGTGCAAAACTGACAGTTAGTTTACCATAAAATAGTGCCGCTGACCTAGAATCAGCGGCTTTTTACTATATATGTAGTGAGATTTTCGCATTTCTATTGAATTTGACTTGAAAATTTAGTATCTTTATAACCAAATTGCAGATTTTTTTCGGGAAAATTGATTTATCGAAGATTCCGTCAAAAATAGAAAAACTTAAGGAGTTTTCAATGACAGTTAATGACATTAAAAATGCCAAAATCAAGGCATGGATTGAAGAATGCGTTAAGATGTGTGAACCAGACTCAGTTGTAGTTTGTGATGGTTCTAACGCAGAGTATGACCGCTTGATGCAGAAATGTGTTGATGCAGGACTTGCTACACCACTTGCAAAGAAAGCTAACAGCTTCCTTTTCCGCTCACTTCCAAGTGACGTTGCTCGTGTTGAAGCTCGTACATTCATCTCTTCAGTTAAAGAAGAAGATGCAGGTCCTACAAACCACTGGATCGATCCAAAAGAACTTAAAGCAACAATGAAAGGACTTTACACAGGTTGTATGCACGGACGTACAATGTATGTAATTCCATTCTGTATGGGTCCACTCGGTTCACCTATCGCAAAATACGGTGTTGAACTTACAGACTCTGAATACGTAGTATTGAACATGGACATCATGACACGTGCCGGCGAAAAAGTTTGGCAGTATCTTGATGACAACTTCGTTCCATGTCTCCACTCAGTTGGTAAACCACTCAACAACGGCGAAACAGATAACGGAATCTGGCCTTGTGCTGATGTTGAAAACAAATACATTTCTCACTTCCCAGAAGAACGCCTCATCTGGTCTTATGGTTCAGGTTACGGTGGAAACGCTCTCCTCGGAAAGAAATGTTTCGCTCTCCGTATTGCTACTGTTATTGCACGCGACGAAGGTTGGCTTGCAGAACACATGCTCATTCTTAAACTTACAAACCCTCAGGGTGAAGTTAAATATGTTACAGGTGCTTTCCCTAGTGCTTGTGGTAAAACTAACCTTGCTATGCTTATTCCTACAATTCCAGGATGGAAGGTAGAAACTGTTGGTGACGATATCGCTTGGATGAAATTCGGAAAAGACGGTCGTCTCTACGCAATCAACCCAGAAGCAGGATTCTTCGGAGTTGCTCCAGGAACATCTGCTGAATCTAACAAGAACGCTCTTATCTCTGCAGAAAAGAACACAATTTACACAAACTGTGCTCTTACAGAAGATGGAGACGTTTGGTGGGAAGGAATCGGATACCCTGCTAAAGGTAACCTCGTTGACTGGAAAGGCAACACTCGCCCAGCATTCGAAAAAGACAAAGCTCCTAAGGGAGAAGAAATGGCACATCCAAACGCTCGCTTTACAGCTCCAGCTGGTCAGTGTCCATGTATCGCATCTGACTGGGAATCTCCAGAAGGTGTTCCTATTTCTGCTATCCTCTTTGGTGGACGCCGTCCATCAACAGTTCCACTTGTACACCAGGCTCGCTCTTGGGAACACGGTGTATTCCTTGGATCTATCGTAGGTTCAGAAATCACAGCTGCTTCTACAATCAATGCTGCAGAAGTTGGTAAAATCCGTCGTGACCCATTCGCTATTCTCCCATTCTGTGGATACAACATGGGTGATTACTTCCAGCACTGGATCGACGTTGGTAATGCTGCTCAGGACAAAGATAAGCTTCCAAAAATCTTCTACGTTAACTGGTTCCGCAAGGACGAAAACAACAAAGATCTTCCTGGTGGATTCATGTGGCCAGGATACGGTGACAACTCACGCGTTCTCGCTTGGATCTTCGATCGTTGTAACGGCGTTGATAACGCAGTTGATACACCTATCGGACTTATGCCAGCTGACGGTGCACTCAACACAGAAGGCCTTGCTGAATGCTACCAGAAGACTCTTCCAGAAATCCTCAAAGTTGATGTTGAAGGATGGAAGAAAGAAGTTAAAGACATTCGTGAAAACCACTATCCAAAATTCGGCTCTCACCTTCCAAAAGAACTCAATGCTATTTTGGATGACCTCGAAGCTCGTCTTAACAAAGCATAATTTTGGATGACCTTGATGCCAGGTTTATAATTTATAAAAAACCTGGCAAACGGCTGAGTCAAGGCTTTAAGCGTAAGCGTGCCTTGACCAGACGTAAGCTCGTCTTAACAAAGCATAATTTAGTCGCATAGACTGATAATATAAGCCTGTTTGCATTTGCAGACAGGCTTATTTTTTTTAATGTTTTACATCAATTTCAAAAATTGAAGAAATATCTAATATCTTCTCTGTTTAATTCTAACATAACTTAATCTCCCCTTCTCTAAGGTTTTCGTCAAGAAAAAAATCACCCATCTGAATTCGTTTTAATTCCATAACCTGATTATCAAGTGCGGCAAAAATACGCCTAACCTCATGAAATTTTCCTTCAGTGACAGTTATAAAAACTTCATTGCAAGATATCCATTCAAGCTTTGCACTGCGGCTTGTAAAACCTGGAGATTTTTTTTCAGGAGGAATTTCAATTCCCGCTGCAATTTTTTCTGAATACAATTTTTTATCAGATACAGCATCCCTGAGCTTTACATAATATTTTTTTTCAACATTATTTTGAGGATCAGTCAAGACTTTTACCAGAGTTCCATTTGTTGAAAGAATAAGAAGCCCGGAAGTGTCACAGTCAAGACGACCAGCACATTTAAATTTAAACAGATCAGGTCCATCAAATTTCCTTTTTAAAAGATCATAAACTGTACAATGGGAATCTGAAACTGTCGAACAGACTACACCTGGCGGTTTATTAAGCATTAATGTCTGATGTATGACAGGAGATAGCTTTTTTGAATTTACAATGACTTCATCTTTTTCAGAATCAACAGGAAAAGATGCTTCAAAAATACGCGTTCCATTAATTAAAACTTCATTATTTTTAATAAAGTTTTTTGCAGAACGCTGAGAAGTTAATTTCTGATTTATCAAAACCCGTGACAAAGGTTCCTTTAAAGAAGTCATACAGGAATTATAGAATAGGACTTTTGTTTAAACAATATTTTTTTTAAATTTTTTTTCATTTTTTTTGTTTTAACTTATTGACATTATTTATTAAATTATATATATTAACAACATAACACGCGGGTGTAGCGAAGCTGGTTATCGCGCTGGCCTGTCACGCCGGAGATCACGGGTTCGAGCCCCGTCACTCGCGCAAAAAGAACTTCCTTACTTGGAAGTTCTTTTTTTTTACTACGGGCAATAGCGCAGTTGGTAGCGCGCAACGTTCGGGACGTTGAGGTCGCAGGTTCGAATCCTGTTTGCCCGATACCTAAGGCCTTATAAAAAAAGAACTCAAATTTCTTTCATAACTAAAACTCCTTAAACAACTTACAGCTATAAAAATATCTTTACTTTCTAGTGCTGATCTTCGGGCAAGCATATTGTTCTTAACTGTTATATAGATTTTACGAGTGTTTTCAATTATAATTTTATGAAATGAAAAATAATACACATAGAAAAATTGATATAAAACGAAAACGCGACAGATTTAAAGACTTAATTACTTCTCCAACTATTATTCTAGGAATTATTTTTGTTTTTGTTCTTGCTATACTTATGCTTGTAATTTTTTTATCAGAACAAAAAACAAACTCAGAAATCAATACTATTTTTGACACTATCTGGTACACACTCGTTACTATTACAACAGTAGGATACGGTGATATTGCTCCTGCATCAGTTACTGGAAGAATCGCAGCAATGATTCTATTAATTGCAGGTGTAGCAATCTTCGGTGCACTCTCAGGAAAATTTGCATCTTTTCTTTTTGATAGACAACAAAAAAAAGACAGAGGACTTTTAAAAATGAATAATATGAAAAACCATTTTATCATCTGCGGATGGAAACCAAATTTTGATAAAATTCTTGAAGGAATTTTATACGCAAACCCAGAAATTTCTGGAGACAAAATTGTACTTCTAAACAATGCACCACTTACCGAAATGGAAAAAATTAAATCTGCTGATAAATTTAAAACGTTAAACTTTCTTCATGGTGATTTTACTGATGAAGAAACTCTACTAAAAGCCCAGATTAAATCTGCAGAAAGAGCTCTTGTTCTTGCAGACAATTCGGTCAATTATTCAAGTCTAGAGATTGATTCAAGAACTGTACTGGCTGTAATTACAATAAAAAATCTTAATCCAAAAGTATACTGTGTAGCAGAAATCATTGATTCAAAATTTGAAAAACATCTTTCACTTGCTCACTGTGATGAAATTGTATTAACTTCAAATTATGAACAAAACCTTCTTGTTCAAGCATCAAGCGGAAAAGGTATGAGTCATATTCTTAGTGAATTAATTTCAGACGATTCAGAATCAGGACTTGAAATTATTGATATTCCAGAAAAATTTATTGGTCAAACTTATGAGGAATACAAAAATTCACTCAAAACTAATGATATACTTATCGGACTTCTTGAAAATACAGGAAATTTTTATAAGCGTAGAAAAGAAGCACTTGCTGAAGCTCAAAAAAATCCAGATATCGAACAGATTGTTTCTAACCTAAAAAAGGTCAAAACATTAAAAAGCAATCAACCTCACTTTAATCCCAAAAACGATTATATTATTCCTGCAAATTCAAAAGCAATATTTATTCATGGCAGTAAACTTGAGGAAGAAAAATCTTTTTAATAGGAGTGAATTATGGAATACACACCAGACTTAGTTGAAAAACTAGCTCACCTAGAAATATTTTGTGACCTGGATTCAAAAAATCCTGAAGACCACGAACTATTAAAAAAAGTTTGTTATCTTCTTGAACCTAAATCATATTCAGCAGGCGAATTAATAATTAAAGAAGGCGATATAGGAGATTCACTTTATATATTGTATGAAGGAACTGTTCAAATCAGAAGAAATACTCCTAATAATGATCAATTTGCTGTAGTAAATCTTACTACTGAACAAAATGTTTTTTTTGGAGAAGTTGCTTTAATCGACAAGGATACAAGATCTGCATCTGTAATTGCACTGGAAAATTGCAAGGCTTTACGCCTTGATGGAGCTGCATTTAAATCATTATGTGATAAAGAACCTGTTCTTGGTTACCATGTAATGTACAGAATATCAAGAAGAATCGCTGCTTCATTAAGACGCTCAAATAAAGAAATGATGACATTATATGAAGCATTACTCGATGAAATTTAAGAAAAATATATCAAATTTCTAACAAAGGAACTTTTTTCAATTATTGGTACTATTAAAAAAATGGAGTCATTTTCATAAGAATATAATATTTTATTTTTTTATCAATCCAATAATGGCAAAAAATAAATAAGTTACAAATTCAACAAGAACAATAGTTGCTCCAACTGGAGTTGATAAAAGAAGAGATAATAAAATTCCTGCAACTGATGTAATGACAGAAAAAATGCCAGCAGTAATTATTACCATTTTAAAGCTTGTACAAACCTTCATTGCTGCAAGCGCCGGAAAAACAACAAGCGCAGTAATTAAAAGTGAACCGACAAGATTCATTGCAAGTACAATTACAATGGCTGTAATTATTGCAATCATTGTGTTGTAAAGCTTAACATTAATGCCGCTGGCCTGTGCAAATGGCTCATCAAAAGTTACAGCAAAAATATTGTGGTAATAAAGTATATACAATACAACTACAACAATTGACGAAATTACACAGAGCCATACATCACTTTTAGACAAAGTAGTTATTGCGGTTGAACCAAACAAGGTAGAACATACGTCTCCTGAAACATTTGAGGCAGTTGAAAAAACATTAAGCAGAAAATAACCTAAAGCCATGCTTGTAACACTGATAACTGCGAGGCTTGCGTCTCCTTTTACCTTTGACGAATTATTCATCCAAAGAAGAATTATTGCGCAGATAATTGTTACAGGCATTACAAGAAGATTTGTGTTTGTAATTTTCAGAATAGTTGCAATTGCCATTGCACCAAAAGCTGTATGAGAAAGACCATCACCGATAAACGAAAATCTTTTTAATACCAGTGTTACTCCAAGAAGTGATGATGCAAGGGAAATAAAAATTCCTGTAATCAATGCATAACGAACAAAATCGTAAGAAAAATAAGAAAGAAATTCCTGCATAATTATTCCCCTATCCTCAAAATCTGTCTGGCATATTTTTCGACAGCCTGCATATCGTGGCTGATCATAATTACGCTGATATTCTGTTCACGATTCAGTCTTTCAACTGCCGCATACATTTCTTCTGTCGCATCAGGATCAAGACCTGCAACAGGTTCATCAAGAACAAGAAGGCCTCCACAGGCACACAAAGCTCGAGCAAGAAGGACTCTCTGTCTTTGTCCGCCACTCAATTTGGAAAACGATTTATTTTCAAGTTCTCTGATTCCAAGCATCTCGAGAATTCTTTTAACTTCTTTTTTTTCTTCTTTTGAATAAAATGCATTTACTTTTTTCTTTCCAAGAAAACCGCTAAGCACAATTTCTCTTACACTCGCAGGAAAATCATTCTGCACTTCAGAATACTGCGGTAAATAGCCGATTGAATTTTGTGTAAGTCCGTCAGAAAACTCAATAGTTCCCGAAACAGGTTTTAACAGATTAAGAAGAGTTTTAATGAGCGTACTTTTTCCACTGCCATTTTCGCCGGTGACGCAAAGGTAACCGCCCTTTTCAATTGTAAAGTTAATATTTTCTGCAGCAGGAATTCCGTTATAACCAACAGAAAGATTTTTACAGATAATTTGTGCCATAAGTGAATAATATAAAATAAAAAAGGAAATTGCAAGTCATTTGCAATTTTATTATATTTGAATAAGTTTTCAATCTTATGCAAAATTCCTTTTAAAGTAAAAAAAGACCGCAGTTTTATTCCTGCGGCCTTATATCATTCAAGGATTAAAACTTAGCCTAATGTAATTTCTACATTAACTTCTTTCTTTCCTTCAACGAATGGTACTACACAACCTTCAACAGCTGCTCCGTCAACTACGAGCCTCTTAACGCCTTTGCATACGTGGTTAGGATTTTTGATTGTGATGTTGTATTTAGCACCGCGGAAAAGACGAGTTGCCTTAAATCCGTCCCATGCAGATGGAATAGATGGATCAACTTTAAGTCCGTCGAAGTCTGGCTTAATACCGAGGATGTACTGGCTGATTGCAACCATGTTCCATGCAGCAGTACCTGTAAGCCAAGAGTTTTTACCCTGACCGTAGTTCTTTCCACCGTTACCAATATCACTACCAGCTTCTTTACCACCAATCATCTGGCCGTAAACATAAGGTTCTGTCTTGTGGATGTCAGAAGTTTCTTCTGTGTAAGCAGGAGCAATTTCTGAGTAGTATTTGAATGCCTGGTCACCTTTTCCTGCATATGCTGCAGCACAGATAATCCATGCATTGTTGTGTGTAAAGATACCACCGTTTTCTTTGTATCCCTGTGGGTATGTTGAAATTTCACCATACTGTACATGGTATTTTGTAAATGCCGGGTAGTTAAGTACAAGACCGAACTTACAGTTAAGGTTTTCATCAATTGCTTTGAGAGTCTTTTCTGTAGCATCCTTGTCGATGTCAGACATGATTGCAAAGCCCTGTGGTTCAATGAAGATCTTAGATTCTTCACAGTCTTTAGAACCCATCTTTTCACCGTTAGCATCGTATGCACGGATGAACCAGTTTCCGTCCCATGCAGAATCCATCATTGCTTTTTTCATCTTATCGATTTCAGCCTGAGCTTTTTTAGCTTCATCAGCCTTACCTACATGATTCAAGATAGAAACATAGTTTGGACCTGCGAATGTGAACAATGCAGCAACGAATACAGATTCAGCAACTTTAGAATATCCGCCTTCTGCTTTGAATTTAGGGTTTGTATATGTCTGGAAACTTTCACCCGGTGTGTCAGAGAAACAAGAAAGGTTGATACAGTCGTTCCAGTCAGCACGCATTGCAAGTGGAAGTCCGTGTGGACCGAGATTGTTTACGATGCGATAGAAAGAAACTTTAAGGTGTTCGAGCATTGGCTGTGCTTTAGACATGTCGTTGTCATATGGAACCATTTCATCAAGAATTGACCAGTCGCCAGATTCTTTGATATATGCTGAAACTGAAAGGATGAGCCAGAGTGGATCGTCAGAGAAGTCACCACCGATGTCAGCATTACCCTTCTTTGTAAGTGGAGAATACTGGTGATAACATCCACCGTCTGGGAACTGTGTTGAAGCAATGTCGATAATTCTTTCTTTTGCTCTGTCAGGAATCTGGTGAACGAAACCAAGAACATCCTGGTTAGAATCGCGGAATCCCATACCACGACCAATTCCAGATTCAAAGTAAGAAGCAGAACGTGAAAGGTTGAATGTAACCATACACTGGTACTGGTTCCAGATGTTTACCATGCGGTTAACTTTGTCTTCTGGAGTATCAACTGTAAGAATACCAAGGAGGTGATCCCAGTAAGCTTTAAGTTCTTTCATTCCAGCAGCAAACTTTTCTGGAGTGTTGAATTTTTCAATCATTTCCAAAGCTTTTACTTTGTTGATTGTTTTGCCGTCAGCTTCAAATTTCTGATCCTGTGGCATTTCTACATAACCGAGAACGAATACCAAAGTTTTTGTTTCGCCGGCTTTAAGTGTGATTTCTTTGTAGTGAGAAGCGATTGGAGCCCAACCGTCTGCAAATGAGTTGTAAGCTTTTCCTTCTGTAACAGCCTGTGGATCACCGAACCCATTGTAAAGACCAATGAATGAATCTCGGTCTGTATCGTAGCCGTCAATCTTGTCATTAACAGAATAGAATGCGTAGTGATTGCGGCGGTCGCGGTATTCAGTTTTGTGGTAGATTACAGAATCTTTGATTTCAACACGGCCTGTAGAGAAGTTTCTCTGGAAGTTGTTTGAGTCGTCCTGAGCATCCCACAAACACCATTCTGCAAATGACCAGAATTTGAAAGTCTTGTCAGATTTTCCTTCGTTAGTAAGAACAACCTGCTGAACTTCTCCATCGTAATCCTGTGGAACGAAGAATGTAACTTCAGCTTTAAGATCATTTTTCTTACCTGTGATTACTGTATAACCCATACCGTGACGGCATTCGTAAGCATCAAGTGTAGTTTTTACAGGAGACCAACCTGGGTTCCAGATTGTTCCGTTATCGTTGATATAGAAATAACGTCCGCCCATATCGATAGGAACGTTGTTGTAACGGTAACGTGTAATACGGCGAAGACGAGCATCTTTATAGAAGCTGTATCCACCAGCAGTGTTAGAAATTAAAGAAAAGAAACCCTGTGTTCCAAGATAGTTGATCCATGGATAAGGTGTCTTTGGAGTTGTGATAACGTATTCACGTCTCTCATCGTCAAAGTGACCGAATTTCATAAATGTCTCCTTAATTGAACATTTGTATTTATTCAGGGGAACAGGAATGCCCGTAATCCCTGATAAGTTAGTTAGTTTATAATATCACCTAACTAAATATTTGTAAATGAAATATTTCAGTTTATGTGATTTTATATCAATTTAACTATAAAGCCTTTCTGAAAAAATGCAAGTTTTTTCTATATAATAAACAGATTTCTGCAGGTTTCCTTTAACATTTTTTGAATTTTGGAATATACTTTTTTCTATGAAAAAAAATAACCTTTTACGAACAATATTTCTGATTGTTGCAGCATTATGTCTGGTAGGATTTTTTGCCTGGGATTATGTAATTCCATCCGATAAAACTGAAATTCCTTACAAAGATTTTTTCAGTAAAATTGAACAGGGCAATCTGGCTGAAGTTCATATTTTAGAAGATTCAATTGAATTCAAAGATCCTGTTACTGACAAAAAGTTTAAAACCCAAAATCCGCACTCACCTTTTCTTGAAGAGGAACTTTTAAAGAACGGAATCAAAGTTACAACAGAAAAAAATTTTGCAGAAATTCTTTCGCTTGTGTTTGACGTTCTTTTTTATGCAATTTTCTTTACCATCTTCTTTTTTGTTTTCAGAAAATTCATCTCGCCTAACACCTTTAAGGTCCAGCACAAAACCGGTGTAAAATTTTCTGATGTCGTAGGAATGGAAAAATTAAAGCAGGACATGATGCAGATAATACAGATCATGCATCACCCGAAAGAATATGCATCACGCGGAATCCGCATGCCAAAAGGTATTCTTCTTGAAGGAGCGCCTGGTAACGGAAAAACACTTTTTGCAAAGGCACTCGCCGGTGAAGCAAAAGTTAATTTTATTCCTGCAAAGGCTACTGATTTTGAAAGCATGTTCATGGCAATAGGACCGATGAAGGTAAAACTTTTATTTAAGAAAGCAAGAAAAAAGGCGCCCTGTATTGTCTTTATCGATGAGTTTGACGGTATCGGAACTCGCAGAAATTATTCCGGAAGTGCAATCGAAACTGAAAACACAAGAATCGTCACTGCCCTTTTGAACGAGCTTGACGGTTTTGAACCGACATCAGGCGTTCTTGTTCTTGCGGCAACAAACAGCATTCAGGCACTGGATGAAGCGCTTATAAGACCGGGACGCTTTGACGGAAAATTTTCCGTTCCGTATCCTGATGAAAAAGACAGAATCGAACTTTGCAGAATGTACTTAAAAGGAAAATCTCCGGCGTCAGAATGCAATCCTGAATATCTTTCAAAAATTTTTGCAGGCTTTTCATGCGCTAAAATTGAAGCTGTTTTGAATAAAGCATCACTGATAGCAGAACAGAAAAACCTGTCATGTTTTTCAATTGCAGAAGTGGACGAAGCCGTTAAATCAGTATAAAATAACATTAGTTACTTATTATTAATTTTTATTGTCGGAGTCTAAAAAATGTACGAATCTGGTGAAGATTATCTTGAAGCAATTTTAGTATTAAAAAATCAGAACGGCTTTGTCCGTTCAGTAGATATTGCAAATCATTTAGGCTTTTCAAAACCAAGTGTAAGCCGAGCAATGAGCATTCTCGAAAAAGACGGCTACATTGAATTTGGTCTTGGCAATATGATTAACCTTACAGACAAAGGTAACGAAAAAGCTTCTGATATTTACGACAGACATCAGCTTCTTACAAAATTCCTCGTAAAGATAACTGGTGTTTCAAAAGAGCAGGCAGAAGAAAATGCATGCCGCGTTGAACACGTAATCGACGCTGACATTGTTGCCGGAATTAAAAAATTCATGAGCAAGAATAAATAAGTCGAAAAGATTTTCAATTTAGAAATTATTTATAGCAAACAGTTGGCGTTAATTATTTTTAATTAACGCCAATTATTTTTAATTAACGCCAATCATTTTTAAAAACAAATTTAACAGCGCAAAAAATCCCGGAATGCTTACAAGACACAGCGCATGTGTAAAGCAGACAAGAAAGTTTGAATAAACAGTGTCGCCGTCAAACAGACAGGCCATGCTTGAAACAGACATTCCCGTAGGACAGAGAGAAGCAATATAGATAACTGTAATTACAAGTTTAATACTTACTAGATCTGCAAGCGGGAACAGTTTTGCAATTGCAAAATAAATGCCTCCGCACAAAAGCATGCTTACAACTGAACAGATACAAAGTCGTGTAAAAGCAGTAAACAGAAGTGACCCGATTTTTTTTCTTTGCGATGAATATTCAGGATTTCTGTTTAAGAAAGATTTACAGGTATTAAAAAGTTTTACCATCCATTCTTTTTTTAATGCACCAAAAAGAACGCCTAACAAAATCATGCTCATTGCAGTATTTGTTCCTCCGATAAGAGCAACAGGCTTTGCAATTACTTCTGGAATTTTAAAAGGAAGTACATAAACTATAACGCCAAGAACTACTGCAAGAACATTCGGGTTTGTAATGATTTTAATCAGATTGAATTTCTGAGTCATCTGATAATATCCGTAAACCCAGAGCATTACATTAAACGCAACAAGATATCCCATAAGGTAGAATACCCCTTCACTTCCGGCAACGCCTTCAATCAGAGGAATGCCAATAAAACCGCAGTTTGTAAAAACAATTCCGATTTTCTGCAGTTTTGCTACCGGCACTTTTTTTCTAAAAATAATTTCTGCAAGTGCGATAAATAAAAATGTTACAAGGAATGACACGACAATCGAAATGCACAATCCGATAAAACGAGTCTTTTCAAAATCAATATTGAAGTGACTGAAAATAAGACACGGATTAATAAAATACAAAAGTGCTTTTGATAAAAACTTCTGCTCAGTTTCTGTAACCTTTGTAAGTTTTGCATAAATAAAACCGATTACTGCAATCGCCATCATAATTACAAGCTGTCCAATAATTTTGTCTGTTGTCATGGCTTAATAGTACCAAAAAAAATATTTAGTTGCAATTTGACAGATTGTAAAAAAAGCCCTCCTCTGTTTGAGGAAGGCTTTTGCATAATTATTGAAGATTAATTGTAATCAATAATTATTTCGTAAATCTGAAATTGAAGTAATCGATTAGAATACTACAACAACTTCACCGTTCTTGTATTTGTCAGCAACCCAGTTCTTAACTTTATCGCTCTGGAGTGCTTTTACAACTGCCTGAACTTTTGGATCATTCTGGTTACCGTCTTTTACAGTTACGATATTTACATATGGTGATTCAGCATTTTCTATGAAAAGGCCGTCTTTTGTTGCTGAAAGTCCAACTGGAATTGCATAGTTTCCGTTGATTACTGCAGCTTCAACATCTTCAAGTACACGTGGGAGTGTTGCAGCTTCAACTTCTACAAACTTCAATCCTTTAGGATTTTCTGCAACCTTTACAGGAGTTGCTTCAAGACCTGCATCAGGTTCGAGTTTGATAAGACCTGCAGCTTCGAGCAAGAGCAATGCACGACCTTCGTTTGTAGGGTCGTTAGGAATTGCAATTTCTGCACCATTTTTAAGGTCAGCAAGTTTTGTTACCTTTTTAGAATAAAGTGCGATTGGTTCGATATGAATACCTGCAGCAGAAACAAGGTGATAACCTCTTTCACTGTTGAATGAATTCATGTATGGAAGGTGCTGGAAGAAGTTAGCATCGATGTCACCTGATTCCAAAGCTTCGTTTGGAGTTACGTAGTCTGTAAATTCAACTACTTCAAGTGTATAACCTGCTGCTTCTACATCTTCTTTGATAAGATTCAACATTTCTGCGTGTGGTTCTGGTGTAGCACCAACTTTAATTACGTTTTTTGTATCTTTTCCACAAGAAAGGAAAAGACCTGTTGAAAGTAATGCTGCTGTAGCAAATGTAAGGATTTTTTTCATTTTTCCTATCTCCTAAATAAAAAAAAATAGTATAACTAGGATTTGCCAGTGTACTTCGACTCCCTAGTTATACTATTATCCTATCGACTAAGTAGGTTTATGTCAATCTGTTTTGAAAAAAAAGCTTATTTTTTTTTATAAAAATTTAACTTTTTTGCAGGACCACAGATTAGCGTTTTTTCATCATTGCTGTTGAAATCCTTGTTCCTGCAATCTGAATAATTCCTACAAGAATAAGAATTACTACAACTGAAGCAATCAGGACGTCATTCTGGAATCTCTGATAACCGTAACGGATTGCAAGATCCCCCAGTCCACCGCCACCGATAGCTCCGGCCATTGCTGAATATCCGATAAGGTTGATGATTGTCATCGTAACTCCATCAACAAGTGCCGGCATACATTCCGGAATCAAAACTTTGAAAATAATCTGAGTATTTGTTGAACCCATTGACTGAGATGCAAGAATAACACCCGGATCAATTTCTTTCAATGCAGTTTCAACAAGGCGTGCTACAAACGGAGCTGCCGCAATTGTAAGAGGAATAATTGTAGCCTCAGTTCCGATTGCCTTACCAACAATAATTCTACACAAAGGAAAAAGAACAATCATCAGAACAAGAAACGGAACAGATCTGAAAATATCAATGATTCTGTTTATTACCTGATTTAACACAGGCATTTTTTTAATTCCTCTTTCTCTATCTGTTACGTAAAGTAAAACGCCTAACGGAAGACCGATTATGATTGCAAACAACGTTGCAAAGAAAACCATTTCCAAAGTCTGTACAGTTGCAGGAACAACAAGAGGAACAAACTTAGCTTTAAGCCAATGCATTACATTTTCGTACATTACTGTTTTCCTCCTTCTGAAAGTTCTACAAGAACATTCTGGCTTCTGATATATTCAATTGCCTTTTCTACTTCTGCTTTATCACCGGTAATATCAACAACCATTGTTCCGACTTTTTGATTATCAGAAAGCATCTGGATTCCGCCGGCTCTGATATTCATTTCGATATCAAATTTTTTACATACAGAGCTGATTACAGGAGAACCTGTCTGTTCGCCGATAAAATGAAGCGTATATTCGCCGCCGGCTTTACTCCATCGAACAATTCCTTCACCTGAATTATTTTTATCAGCTGCATTAGATGTAAGATGGTTGATAAAATCTTTTGTAACTTCTGATTTTGGATTTGCAAATACGTCAGAAACTTTTCCGGTTTCTACAACTTCACCTTCATTCAATACTGCAACTTCATCACAGGCATCACGAACAACTTCCATCTGATGTGTAATCATTACAACAGTGAGGTTCATTTTTTTCTGAATGTCTTTAATAAGTTCAAGAATCGATCTGGTTGTCTGAGGATCAAGCGCACTTGTTGCTTCGTCACAGAAAAGAATGTCAGGCTTATTTGCAAGTGCGCGTGCAATTGCAATACGCTGTTTCTGTCCGCCGGACAAAGTACTGATAGGAGCATCTCCACGGTCAGAAAGTCCGACTACTTGAAGAAGTTCCTTTACGCGTTTTTTAATTTCTGCAGAAGGAACTTTACAGATTTCCATCGGGTATGCAATATTTTGAGCTGCTGTTCTTGATGAGAAAAGATTGAAGTTCTGGAAAATCATTCCCATTCGTCTGTGCTGCTGAATCAATTCTTCTTTTGAAAGATTATCAACACGTCTGGAATCGAAATAAATTTCACCAGAATCTACATTTTCCAATAAACTAACAAGCCGGACAAGTGTTGACTTTCCGGCTCCACTTTTTCCGATTATTCCATAAATTTTATTTGATGGAATAATCAGACTGATATTTTTTACAGCCTCAACCTTTGTTTCTTTTTGAACATATGTACGGTTGAGGTTTTTAAGAATAATTTCCATTGTTATATCCGAAAGTTGGAATTAAGCTTTTTCAGCGTCAGTAAAAATACTTTCTTCTTCGTAGTTTGCGATAAATTCCTGAACATCACCAGAGTCAAGGATGATACCGTATTCATCAGCAGAACCTGGTTTAATGTCTCCACTGATAGATTTGAAATCAGCGTAACTTACAACTTTTCCGCTGAGTTCACCTTTATCGCCTGCTCTTTTGAATCCGCTTGCACCACTGTACTTAATATAAATTTCGCTCATATATACCTCAAAGATAATATTTTGATTATTAATATAATTTTACTCTAAGACAAACTAATTGTAAAGTAAATCCATTCTCTCCAGATTAAAATTAAACTGCTGCTTTGTTGAAAGTTTCCTTTAATTATAGTAAAATTCTAGAATACAATTAATAATCCGTTTTAGGAGCATCAATATGAGTATTAATTTAACAGGCAGAAATTTTCTTACACTAAAAGACTTCACTCCAGAAGAAATCCTTTATCTAATTGATCTTGCCGCAGATTTTAAAGAGAAGAAAAAGAAAAGAATTCCAGTTGATACTCACCGCGGAAAAAACATTGCCTTGATTTTTGAAAAGACAAGTACAAGAACACGCTGTTCCTTTGAAGTTGCAGCTCACGATCTTGGCATTATGACAACATATCTTGCAGAAGGTTCTCAGATTGGAAAAAAAGAAAGCATTGCCGACACTGCAAGAGTTTTAGGCCGCATGTATGACGGTATTGAATACCGTGGCTACGCTCAGACTTTAGTTGAAGACCTTGCAAAATATTCAGGCGTTCCTGTATGGAATGGTTTGACAAATGAATACCACCCTACACAGATGCTTGCTGATATGCTTACAATCAAGGAACATCTCGGCTCTTTCAAAGGACTTAAATTAGTTTACTTTGGTGATGCAAGATACAACATCGGAAATTCCCTTTGTATCGTATGTTCAAAACTCGGAATTAATTTTGTTGCATGTACTAACAAAAAGTATTTTCCTAACGCAGCACTCATTGAAGAATGCAACCAGTGGAACAAAGTTTCAGGCGGTTCAATTACCTTGACAGAAAATGTAGACGAAGCTGCAAAAGATGCTGATATTATTTATACAGATGTCTGGGTATCTATGGGCGAACCGGATGAAGTATGGGCTGAACGCATTGCTGATTTAAAACCATATCAGGTTAACAAAGCAGTTATGGAAAAAGCAAAGAAGTCTGCAATCTTTATGCATGACCTTCCTTCATTCCACAATCTTGATACAAAAATCGGTCAGGAAATTTCAAAGAAATTTGGAATCAATGAAATGGAAGTTACTGATGAAGTTTTTGAATCTGCACAGTCAGTAGTATTTGACGAAGCAGAAAACCGCATGCACACAATCAAAGCGGTAATTGCGGCAACAATCAGATAATATTTGTTTAATCCTTTTTTGTTTTTATCATTACCCAAGTGGCACCGCTTCCACCCTGATTTCTGTCAGGATGGCCGCTCGTTCCAAGCATTGGATTTTTTTCGATAAACAGTCTGACAAGTTCGCCGAGAACAGGATCATTTGCCGAGCTGTGATTTCCTTTTCCGTGAATGAACATTATTTTTTTCATTCCACGGCGGATACAGTCAGAGGTAAAAGCTTCAAGCCGCGGCCAGGCTTCATCTCTTGTAAGACCGTGCAGGTCTAAAAATGCATCAGCGGGCATTGCCTTAATGTATTCACGGGACAGCATTTTTTTATTCTGCTCATATTGGTCAATAGCCTTGTCTTTGTCAAAAGTTCCGTAACGGCGGAGCCAGAGTTCCATCGGATTTATTCTTTTCTGTGAGTCTTCAGCCATCTGTTCGGAAGGAGATTTTTGATTACCTGATATGTTCTGGCAGTCAGAAGTTTTTTTTGCAGTTGCGGAATTTTTAACAGCTTCAACTTTTGTAGAAAATCCGGCTTCGATAAAACCAGCATTGGCTTTCTTTTTTGAAACCTGAGCTTGTTTCTCATTCTTCTGAGGAGTTTTCTTATTTTTCTGTTCTGAATCCCACTGGGCTAAAATATCACCAAAATCCATTTTTTTTACCTGAAGATTATTCGATTATGATTAAATTGATTTTTTTCATCCAGCCGCCGTTTTCGTTATATTCGATGTAATACCAGTCTGGAGTTTCTTCCATAATGCGGACACAGGTTCCAGCAGTTACTGAAGTGCTTGAAATTGAACTTTCTTCTGGTACAGGACTTATGTCACCACCTCTAACGACTGCATGTTTTTCTGAAACAAATATTCCAAGAAGCAGAGTAAAGAATCCGAAAATAATTGCAAGACAGAATGCAATTACGCTGAACAACTTTTTCTTAAACACAAAGAAAAGAACCGACAATGAAAGCGTTACGACAAAAATTATTACAAAAAGCTGCCACAACGGAATACTTGGCTCATCACGACTTACAGCAATTCCGATGCTCTGTTCAAGAGCAATTCTTTCATTTCTGATTGAACCTGAAGGTCCAAAGGAATTTCTTTCTTTTTTTCTTAAGGAAGCGATTTGAAAAAAATCATCATCTGTTGCAACTTTAAGTTCCTTTACATTTTCTTCAGAAACAGGTTCTGAAAGTGCATATGCAAATACTGAAAAATCAGAAGCTTCTGCATCTTTTTTGTTCTGTTCAGCTATCGTTGCGGCAGATTTTTTTTCAACTGTAACGGTACAATCAGGCAATCCTAACTCAAGATTACGGCCGCTGTAAGCAGTAACAACTGCACGGATATTTGGTAAAGTTTTTTTTCCTTCTTTTAATGGAGTCCACTTAAATTTTGCAACTGGAATTCTTTCCTGAAAAAAATCAGGATATCTGACTTTTCCCATTGCCATATCATATCGTTCAATTTCTTCAAACAAGGATTCTTTTGGAATTTCAAAACCAAATTGTTTAATCTGAACTGCAAACTGAGCATATACTGTAATTTCTACCGGCTTTGTTACCTGAGTCTTGAAAGTCTCTTTTGATTTTTTTCCGTCTACTGTAGGATAAATCATTTTATCGGAATTAAGTTCAACTACAAGACGAGGCGCAATTGTTTTTGGATTTTCATAAAGCTGGACTTTATCAAATTTAAGGTAGTATGTCCTTCCGTTGACTTTTACAATAAGCGCAGGAATCGTAGCAATGCCGGCATCTTTAAAAGTAAACCAGAATTCAATTCTTGTACCGGTTACATTGTCAGCAGTAAAATATTCCATTCTGCGTGAAGAAATAAAACTTACACCTTCTTTCATATTTTCCTGCAGCTGTGTCTGAACATTATGTGGCTGAACTTCTGGGATTTCGAGAATGTATTTTAATTCCTGATTGGTAAAGAAAACACTGTGTTCAGGACGAATTGTTATCTTGGAAATTTCTGAAGGTGTAATACAGAAAGCTTTTGTCGAGAATAATAAAATTGTAATTAAAAAGAACTTTGTTAAATCTTTTAGTAATCGATTACAGAATTGTTCTTTTCTGGAGATTCGTAACTTTTCCATTGATTCTGGTCATTCTCCCGGATACGATTAAATATTGTTGTTTCAACATCTGACTGATTTTCTTTATTTTCTGAAGACGGTGTAATTTCCTGCTGCCCTTCTCTAGCTTTCTGACTTTCCTGAGTCTGTGAAAGTTCAAGATTAATTTTTGCATTTACATCTTCTGGAGAAACTAAAAGTGCCATCTTAAAAAGATCAACAGCTTTTTCATAATCGCCTTCGCGCTGTGCAATAATTCCCGCATTGTAATAAGATGCAAATTTAATTTTGTCCGGAGCATCAGGGCTGATTTCTTCAAGTCGTTCAAGGCTTGCATTTTTTTCATTCTGCATCAGATATGTAACGCTGAGACCATACAAAGCATACTGCTTAGTCAGATTATCTTCATTTAATTCGGCATTATTAATAACTTCAGTAAAGCCACTGATTGCTTTGTTGTAATCCTTCTGATACCAGTTCCAGGTACTTTCAAGAATAATCTTGGAATCTTTAAAGCCTGCAGAACATGAATTGAAGGTAATCGAAATCAATGGAAGTGCAAGAATTAAAACAGAAGTATTGTTCAAAATATGAATTTTACTTACAGAGAATTCTGAAATTACAAAACTGATGATAAATGCAAGAATTGCCATTACAAGGAACAAACGATGGCGGTTTACATCCTGCATCTCATAAGAAACAGTTACTAAATCTTCTTCTTCAATTTCAGGATTCAAAATTTCCTGCGCACTTACTTTTTTATCTGCAGAAGTATTTCTCAAGGTACTGATAACTTTTACGGCAGAACCAACTTCAGAGGCATCAACAAACTTTGTACGTGCAGTCTGAATGAAGGAGAAATCTTTTCCTGACTGGTTTTTGTTATTTACTTCACGGCAAATCTTTTCAAGCTTAACATCGCGAAGTGCAGTCTTAACAACAGTTTCTCCATCACCGGCAGTAACTTCAGTTTCCTGAACAGAACCGAAGCCGATTATACAAACCTGTACTCCGGAACGAACTGCTTTATTAAGAGCACTCTGAAGTTCACTATCAGTTTCATCACCATCAGTGAAGAGAAAAATAACAGGAGCTTTTGAAGAACTTGATGGAAAAGATTTTAATGCGGCTTCGATTCCTTTACCGAGGCTGGAACCTTTTGCGCTCATCATATTCGGCGAAATAATTTCGAGCAAAGAATAAATGATTGAAAAATCTTCAGTCTGTGGAATTGCAATAACGCCTTCACCTTTCGCAAGAATACACGAAATAGAAATTCCATCCATGTACTGCATGAGCATTTTTGCATAATCTGCACTTGCTTCAAGACGTGTCAATGAATTTGGTGCATCGTTAGCAGTCATACTATAGGAAATATCAAAAACAAAGGCACAGGCTTTTCCGTTTTTCTGAACAGGAGTTGAAACGCTTCCCCATGAAATTCCAGAAATTGCAAGTACAAGACAGCACCATGCAAAAACTCTTAAAAAACCTTTGATCAAAAGCTTGATAAAAATTTTCTGCTGACTAAAAAATCCCAGCTTCTGGCTGTCTTTATTTACAAAAGAATTTGCAAGTTTTTTTACATTCCTTGCTTTTAATACAACTACGATACTTACAAAAACTGCAAAGAGAAGAAGCCATAAATATTGAGGTCGTTCAAAAGTAATATTCATTTTACATAAACTCCTTCAAATAAATCCGTTTTATAATCCAGGCGAGTATAAAACAGACAATGGCAACTGCGAGAACATTCTGATAATAATATTCATCGATGGTTTTCATATAATATGACTGAACTACGTCCTGTTTTTTAATAATCGAAGAAAGCGCCATATTCATTGCAGAAACAGTTTCTACGCTGTAATAACGACCGCCGGCAGCAACTGCAATTTGTTCAAGTCCTGTTGAATCAAAATTGGAATCAAGGTAGCCCGAATAATTTTTTCCGGTTATCGGATTTACGTATTCAAGAGGAACAGTTCCTTTTGTACCGATACCGACTGTGTATAAAACAATTCCGTTTTTAATTGCAAGACCGCACGCTGTTTCCGGATGAATTTCACCGGCATTATTTTCGCCGTCTGTCAAAAGTACGATACACTTTCGTTTTGCAACTGTAGACTTCATGTGATAAACAGCAGTACTTAGTCCAGTACCGATTGCTGTTCCTTCGCCCATAAGCCCAATGGTAATTGTTTCAAGGCGGCTTTTCAAAGTTTCTTTATCATTAGTAACAGGAACAACGACAGCTGCCTGAGAACCCATCACGACAAGTCCGTAAGAAGCACCAGGATTGGCATCAACAATTTTGTCGATTGTCGAACAGGCAGCTTCTATTCGAGTAACTCCGTTAATATCACGAGCCGCCATTGACGGGCTTGTATCAAGCACGAACATTACGTCAGTTCCGTGGGATGTATAAACACGTTCCTGGTGATGAACTACAGGTTCTGCTAAAGCAATTACGATTGCAACATAACCTGCAAGGCATAGTATTTCTGCAAACAGCGAAACGAATTTTCTGAATTTATCATTCCAGGTAAATACCCAGCCGTTCCAGTCTGAAAAAGAAAGAGGAAGTGAAATTTGATTGAACACTTTAATCTTTCTGAAAGTATATAGCAGAGGAATTAAAAGCAAGAGCAGAAAACTTGCCGGATTCATAAAATCAACGCTCATTTTCTTCCTCCATGTCTACGTTTCTTTCATCGCTTTCAAAAGTATTGATTGCATCAATAACCATTTCTGAAAGCTGTTTTCTTTCATGTTTAACAAGTGCTGCTTGATGTTCTGAAGGCGGATAAAGCTGCGAGTCAATTGAGTCATGTGCGTAACGGATATAATCTGTACGTACAAACATCGCAGTAAGGTTATCTACCGCACTTGAGATTTCGTAAGGAATTTCTCCGGCGCAGACATTTTCAAATGCCTTTTTGATATCACCTGATGAAATTGCACTGAACCTGTAATCAAATCTGAACTCAAGATAATTTCTAGTATAAAGCTGAAGTGTTGAACAGAATTCGATATCAGGAATTTTCGGACTTTTTACAAGTCTTTTAATTTTCTTAACTGCTTCTTCAGCATTTTTTCTATATGCACGTTTAAGAAGATAAAGCTTCCATTTTCTTCTTATGCTGTTGAACTTCAAAAGAACTCTGAAGAACAAAATCAAAAATATAACTGCCGCAAGTACAATCAAAAAAATTGCATATGTAGTTCCAGGAATGATAATCGGAGGAACAGGCGGCATCATCTGTCTCTTATCAGTTTTCTCTACAATTGAATTAATCTGAACCGGATAAAGTGCAACAGAAAATTCAGGTTCTGCTTCACCTTCTTCACCGATTGAAACAATTCCAAGAGCCTTATTAAGGTTGAACGACGGGAATACAATTGTTCCAACCTTCCACGGAACAATAATAAAACGGACAGTATATTCCATTTCGTTACGGATAAGTTCAGCTTTGATAACAGTAAATTTTTCTTCAAGTCCTTCAAACGGATTTATAAGATCCTTGCGTTCAATATTTTTTTTACCAGGAAAAAAGTCGATTGCCGAACGGAAGGTATAACGGATTTCTGCCTGATCACCAATATAAACTTCAAGCGGAAGAATTACCTGACTTACACCTTCAGAATCCTGTGCAAAAGTTGAAAAGCTCAAAACACTGAACATTAAAATACAGAGAGCGAAGATTTTTTTCATAGAACTTCCCTCTTTGAAAAGAATGAAGATAAAACAGTAAGTGGATCATCTTTGGTAGATATTTTGAGCGGAACTCCGCCGTGTTTTAAGCAACTGTCTGTCCAGCGCTGAAGCCTCATACGGCCGTCTTCACGCCAGCTGTCTTTGAAGGATTTTGAATTAGTCGGCATTACTTTTGTAATTCCGTTTTCAGGATCTGTAAAAGGAATTGATCCCATTTCTGGAAGTTCATAATCCGTATTTTCACCGATTCTTACACAGACAACATCGTGTTTGCTTGCAAGATGAACAAGCGGATCTTCCCAGTCCCTCATTCTGAAATCAGAAATTACAAATACAAGAGATCTTTTTTTAAGAACTTTTCCAGCGCCCGTAAGTGCATTTCCGAGAACGGAACCGCGGACTTTTTTTTCAGAATCTTTATCGAACTGACTTAAAAGAACCATTGTCTGTTTTGGTCCGCTTTTTGGCGAGCATACAAATTCAATTTCACCGTTGAACAAAACTGCGCCGACAGGATTTGAGTTATGTTCTGCAGCAAGAGTCAATAAAGCTGCAATTTCCATTGCGGTCTGAAGTTTTGATTTATCTTTAGAACCAGTCTGCATCGAAAGACTTCTGTCAATTACAAGGAATATCTGAAGTTCTCTTTCTTCTTCAAAAACCTTTACGAATGGCTTTGCGTTTCTGGCTGTTACGTTCCAGTCAATTGCGCGAACATCATCTCCGCGAAGATATTCACGGACACCGGCAAATTCAATTCCCTGTCCGTGATAAAGCGATTTAAACGAACCGTTCTGCAGGTTATTTGCAAGAGTCTTTGTTGTGATTCTAAGCAAAGCTGCTCTCTGAATGAGAGTATCTTTGTTTCCTGTTATTGCTTCTACCATCTTTTAACCTTTGGTTATGGAAGTGGCATGAATTCAAGAATTTTTGCGATAATGTCGTCTGCTGTTACACCAGAAGCACTTGCTTCGTAAGAGAGAATGAGACGGTGACGTAAAACTGCAGGAGCAACTGCTTTAATGTCATCAGGAAGAACAAAACTTCTTCCCTGGAAAAGTGCATTTACTTTTGCACAGCGTAAAAGTGCAATTCCGGCACGTGGAGAAGCTCCGAAGGTAATGTATCTTGTAATGTCATCGCCTGCCTTAGAAATATTAAGGTGAGTACGGGCATCATTTACAGCTTTTGCTGCAGGACGAGTTGCGTTTACAATTGAAACAATATATTCAACAATCTTGTCATCACAAACAATGCGTTCAAGAAGTGTACGGCATTTAGTAAGACTCTTTTCATCGAACACGCGGTAAACTTCAATCTGAGCTGCATTGCCACAGGTTTTTACAATTTCTACTTCTTCAGCTGCAGTCGGATATGGAACTACAACTTTCATTAAGAAACGGTCAAGTTCTGCTTCAGGAAGATTGTATGTTCCTTCCTGTTCGATCGGGTTCTGAGTTGCAAGTACGAAGAACGGATCAGGAAGTTTATGTGTTGTTTCACCGATTGTAACCTGATGTTCAGCCATTGCTTCAAGAAGTGCCGACTGAACTTTTGCTGGCGCACGGTTAATTTCATCTGCAAAAACAACGTTTGTAAAAACAGGACCTTTTCTTACTGAGAAGCGGCCGCTTGACTGTTCGTAAATCAAAGTACCGGTAAGGTCTGCAGGCAAAAGGTCAGGAGTAAACTGAATTCTTTTAAAATCAAGGCCTGAGATTTCTGCAAAAGTGCGTACTGCAAGTGTTTTTGCAAGGCCCGGAACACCTTCAAGAAGAACATGTCCGCCTGCTACCAAAGCAGTCAAAATTCCATCAATGACCTGAGTCTGCCCAACAAGACGTTTTGCAGCTTCTGCACGGCATTTGTCAGCCAATGCACGACATTCATTCAAATCTGATTCATTGATATTGTCCACTTTTTCGTAATTCATAAAAATTTCCCGCTATTTAAATAATTTATTTAACAAATATACCAAAGATTCGGGATTTATTCCATAGAGCTACATTCTATATATAGTAAATTATTGCAACTGACTTTATTTTTCTATATAATACCAAGCATTATGAATCCTTTAGCACAAGAATTAAACACAGTTTTGGCGGGAACTATCGCAGATTCCCTTTTTTCTGATCTTGGAAAGAGAATTTACTTTCCCAATGGTATTATTGCTCAGAGCGGCGAAGCTAAAAAATTAGGAAAAACCGCTAATGGAACAATCGGAATGACTGTAATCGACGGTCATCCTGTTATGCTGGACTCAATCCACAAGTATGTACCAGACCTTTCTGAAGGTGAACTTGTAGCTTATGCTCCAACTGCAGGTAATCCAGATTTGAGAAATCTCTGGAAAGAAAAAATCATCGAAAAAAATCCTACACTCAAAGGAAAATCAATCTCAACACCAGTACTGGTTCCTGGATTGACTGCAGGTATTTCTTACCTTGCTGACCTCTTCCTTGATAATACAAATACACTTTTGGCAGCTGATCCATCCTGGGACAATTACGCTTTAGTTTGTGAAGCACGCCGCAATTCAACATTCCACCAGTTTGTAATGTTCAAAGACGGTGCTTTCAACCTTGAAGGTTTTGAAAAAGCTGTAAAAGAAGAAGCTAAATCAGGATCTGTCCGCGTTCTTTTAAACTTCCCTCAGAATCCTTCAGGATACAGCCCTACAACTGCTGAAGCAGAAAAAATCTGTGCAATCCTCAAAGAAGTTGCAGAAGGCGGAGCAAAAGTTCTTGCAATCAGCGATGATGCTTATTTCGGACTTAACTACGAAGACTCAATCTTCCCTGAATCACTTTTCTCAAGAACATGTGACCTTCATCCAAACATTCTTGCTGCAAAAATCGACGGACCTACAAAAGAAGACTTCGTATGGGGCTTCAGATGTGGCTTCCTTACATTCGGTAATGCTCAGATGTCAGAAGAACAGTACCAGGCACTCATTACAAAATTGATGGGCGTTATCCGTTCCTCTGTATCCTGTTCATCAACTCCTCCACAGAGCCTTATGCTCCGTGCAATGAAAGAAGGAACAATGGACAAGCAGAAAGCTGAACTCCGCAAAGTTCTTGAAGAACGCTACAAGATCGTACGCAATTTCGTTGACACACATAAATCTTCAGTTCTCGAACCAATGCCATTTAACTCAGGCTACTTTATGAGCTTTGAAGTTAAAGGAAAAGACGCAGAACTTTTGAGACAGAAACTTCTTAAAGAAGACGGAATCGGAACTGTTGCAATCGACTCAAAAACACTCCGTGTAGCTTTCAGCTCAATCGAAAAAGATAAACTTACTCTCGTATACGAAGCTATTTATAAAGCAGCAGAGGCATTATGAGAAAACATATCTGTCTGAAGGCAGTGCTTATTGCACTTGCAGCAATGTTAATTGCAGGCTGTTCAAAAAACAATGATAAAACACTGATTCTTTGGACAGATAATGTTGAATTTGCTTCGTACGTTGAATTATTCAATGCAAGTCAGGACGAAGTAAAAATTGCTACTGTTTATAAAACTGAACTGGTTGATGCTCTGGACAATCTTAAAGGCATGCGAAAACCGGACATTCTTGCAGGCAGCTATCTTGCCTGCGGAATGCAGAAAAAATATTTTGCTTCACTTGATAAAGTTTTTTCAGATGAAGGTCTTCATGAAGAATATTTTTACAGTGATCTGCTTAAGGCAGGCAAAAGCGGTAAAACACAATATCTTTTACCAGTAAGCTTTAATCTTGGAACCTTTGTCTGTGACATCTCTAACAAAGAAATCATCGATCAGGATTCTACCCTGGTTACCTTTGACCAGCTCAAAACTTATTCCAAGAGTTTCAATTCCCAGACAAAAGACAACATTTATACAAAAATGGGTTTTGCACCACAGTGGAATTCTGACTTTCTTTATATGGTTCTTGTTGCAAACAATGTAACTTTCAATATTGAAAAAGATACATTAAAATACAACATTCCTCTTATCGAAAAATGTTATGACTTTTTAATTGAATGGACTAATACAATTAATACTTCAAGCAATGACGAAAGAGACTTTGCATTTAAATATCTTTACACTCCGTTCAACAAACAGGTTCTCCAGCAGAAATCACTTTTTGCTTATACAAGCAGCAACAAGCTTCTTTCCCTTTCTGAAGATCAGATCGATAAAGTTGACTTCTACTGGTTCTGTCACGAAAATCAGTCTCCAGTCCTTGAAGATATGGTCATGATGGGAATTTACAAAAACACAAACAACAAATCAAAAGCCATGAAATTCATTTCGTGGTTTATGAATGAAAAATCACAGGAAGCAATGATTGACCGTCGCATCTCAATGAATCTTGATACAAACACGTTCGGTATTGCAGGCGGTTTTTCTTCACTTATCGACGTAAACGAACACGTTCTCCCTGTTTATTACAAATGTCTTCTTGCAAAAATTCCTGCAAGCACACTTCCTAAAGCACCACAGTCTTATCCATCAACATGGCCTGTAATTAAAAAAGAAATCATTACTCCTTATCTTCGTAATGCTGTAAACGGAAATAAAGACACACAGGGCTTTGCTTCCAGTTACACAGACTGGATAAATCAGAACAAAGAAGATTAATCAAATAACCGATAAATAAAGAGGATTAATCAAAAAGAAGGAATCCTTATGATAAAAAAAGAAATTACAGACTCAAAAACTCTTGAACACCTTTCACAAATTGAAAAAGACGGAATGAGTGTTTTCATTATGGCTGACGGAAGATTCCGTGGAGCTTTTTTCAACGGAACAGAATTAATCAACCAGATGCGCGTTCAGCATAATCTCGGTATTCTTGAAACAATGGTTTTAGGTCAGGGAATTCTCTGTGCCGCAATGATGATTCAGACAATGAAAGGCAAAGAACATATTGTCTTCAGATACGAAACAAATGGAGCGTGCAAAGGCTTTTCTGTAGAAGTTGACAGTACAGGTTATGTACGCGGTTATCTTTTGAATAATCCAATTCCGATTGATAAGCCGCTTGAATCATGGGATCTCGAACCTTTCTTCGGTGACGGAGGAACAGTAACAATAACCCGTTACATTGAAGGCGGAAAAGAACCTCAGATCGGTACAACAGAAATTGTTTACAAAAACATTGCTAAAGATCTTACATACTATTTCTTACAGTCAGAACAGATTAATACAGCTTTCAATACAAGCATTCAGTTCGATAAAGAAGGCCGTGTAATCGGAGCCGGCGGATTATTCCTCCAGTCCATTCCGGTTTACGGTGGAAAGAAAACTTCCGGCGAATTAAACGAAGAAGGAAAAACTAAAGGTAAAGATAAAATCGAAGACTTTGCAAATATGGCTCAGGATGATCTTCTTCGCCGTGCAGAGAACGCCTTCCGTGCGATGCCGTCAATCGGTCAGTGGTTCAGTGACAAAGGTACCAGAGAAGATGTTGTTTACGGACTTTTCAGGGAATTTAATCCAAAAGTTGTTGTTGAAAGAGACATCATTTTTGACTGCCCTTGTAAAACAGAAAACTTTGCACAGCAGATAAAATATCTTCCAAAAGAAGAACTTGATGCAATACTTAGAGAAGATCCCGACCCGATTGAAATTATCTGCAATAACTGCGGAAGCATTCACCAGATTCCAAAATCAATGTTGGAATAATTCAAAAAAAAGAGAGGCACCCGCCTCTCTTTTTTTTGAATATTAATTTTGAAATCAGTGTTCCCTGTGGAACGCCTGCTTCTTTTCGTACATGATTTCGTCTACCTTTTCGACAGCTTCTTCAAGGGTTAAAGGACTTGATGGAGGAACAGAATATGTACCGACACTGGCAGAAAGATTATACGGCAGTTTCATGTTTGCAGTTTTCTTTGCAAGTGTCTGCTGAATGGCAGTACAGTAATCTTCACCGTTATAATTTTTGCTGTTTCCGACAACTAAAAATTCATCACCACCATAACGGACACAAACCCAGTTTCTCGGAACTGTATCAATAACTGCTTGTGCTATTGTCTTTACGGCAAGGTCTCCGTGAAGATGACCAAACTTATCATTAATTGTCTTCATTGAGTTGATATCAACAAAGAATAAAACTGTTGTCAAACCGTTTTTCTTGTTCTGTGCATAAAATGGTTTTGCAATACGTTCCATTCCCACACGATTCATCATTCCTGACAAAGCATCTTTAACAGACAGCTTAAGATATTCATGACTCATAAGCTTATACATATTGCGTTTTCTGAAACGTTCAATACTGTTACCAAAGGTATGAGTCCATTGATAACCAAAATGTTCATCTACAAGACTTAAGTCATTCTTGCTTACAAAATATCCGTGAACATAGGAATGATGGAAAATCGGCATCAAAAGGAACACACTGCCCTTTTCTGCTTCAATCATTTTTTTAGGAACAAGATCTTTTGTACTTATAATTTCCCTAGGATATTTCTGATTATTCTGGATCGAAATAATAGCCTGAACCTGATTTCCATAAGAAAGATTTAAAGGAAGATTTTCAGAGGAATTTACAAACACCGAAGACCAGTCAGATTTTAAGAATATGCAGAAATCCTTACCTTCATAAACATGCGACTTTTGAAAAAACAATTCCAGATTTGTAAGAAGCGTAAATACATCTGCAGCTTCAGAAAATATTTCTTCGATGTTTTGCATCTGGAATGAGAAGCCTTTTGTCTTATTAATGTTATTAAGAATATTCAGCGAGAATAAGGTTGTATCTTTAATTGAAGGTTCATTACAGCCGCACGACTCTCGGTAAACCGGAGTATTGCTGATTTTATAATTCTTAATTTCAGTAGGATTTGAGAGAACAAACTTAGCGGCTTCAGAACCAGCTGCTTCGACATTATTTCTGACAGTTGTAATAGCCGGGCTTACATTACTTGAAAACAGAATATCATCAAAGCCGACAATTTTAACCTGCTCCGGCACTTTAATCTTAAGCTCGTCGCAAGCTAGAAGTGCGCCTAACGCAACATAATCAGTTGCACAGACAAGTGCTTCAGGAATATTTTCCGGATTACTGAACAATTCCTTTACAAACTGATGAGAATCAGAGAATGTAAGGAGCGGAAGCGAATGAACTTTTTCAAGTTCAACCTTGATATTGTTATCTGTCAATGCAGTTCTGTAAGCTTTATAACGTTCTGCATTATCAAAGGAATTTGCTGAACCGCCAATATATCGAAATTTCTTTACATTATGTTTTGTAATGAGATGAGAAATTATTTCGTAAAAACCGGAATAATTATCAAGTCTGAGACAGCTGATTTGTTTAAGATTGCAGTTAATACAAATTGCAGGCTTTTTTGAAGCTATAATTCTAAGACGTTCTTTTTCAAGAATGCGTGGATTTGCGATAAGGTCACCTAGTATGATAATTCCGTCATATTCTTCATAATTAATAAGGCTGTAAATTGAAAAACCGGTTGCGTTAGGAAAGCCGGAATATTCTGTAAAGTTGTAGCAGTTAAAAACATAAATATCAGTATTAGAATCTTTAACGGCATTCTTTACACCGTTAATAAAATCCATTACAAAATTGTGAGCCCAACCACAGGAAAGTAAAGCAATTTTCTTTTTCATACCTTTTAATTATAACAGTAAAAATCTCAATCTGCCAAATTTTTCTTTGTCAAAAAAAAGCACGCCTTTTTACAAGACGTGCTTTTACTCACGGCATGCTTAGCACAAGGCTTTAGCATGTCCGTTCAGACAGCTGTAATTTTATTGTCTACTCTCTATAGAAATTAATCAAACAGCCGGCGAGGATAATTTTTCTTTCGTCGTCTGTAAGGTCTCCTACTGAAAGTTCGAAGCTGTTTACAGTTCCGTCTTTTTTAATTGCATATGCTGTGATAGAAGGAAGTTTTTCTGCAATCATTTTCTTTACGCCAGGAATGAATACGTAATCATCATTTGCAAATGGAAGATTTTTGTCGACCTCTTTGTAAAGGAATGGTAACATACCCCAGTTGATAAGATTTGAACGGTAACGTTTTGTAGCATATTCATTTGCAATGTTTGCACATGCACCAAGTACACGCTGACAAGAAGCTGCCTGTTCGCGGGCAGAACCGTCACCTGGTTTAACAGCAAAGATTGTACTTCCAACCATTGCAGAAGCTACGCGGCCTTTCATATCAGGATAAGCCTTGTCGAATATCATCGAAACATTGCTGATTTCTTCACGAACTTCGTCTGAAAGATCACGAACTGCTTTTGCGCGTCCTACGTATGCAGGATCTTTACGGCTCAAAGTAAATTCTGCAAGTCCGAGTGGATTTGAACGGAATGAAGAAGTTTCGCCAGATGGAATCAATTCGTCAGTTGTTGTTACAGGATCGTGAATTTCTGAAACAACCTTAACGAGAAGGTCATCACCGAGTGCTTTCTGTTCCGGCCAGTCTTTGATGTTTGGTCCAAACTGAATTTCAACTTCTGGATGAGCAACACCTTTTGAATCGTAAACACGTTTTTCGTAAATTGATTTTTCGAAGAAGTATTTCTTTGAAGAGAATTCTGTGTCGTATTCTGTAGCTGCAGTCAAGAAACCTTTGTTTGCAGCAGTAGCAGCGATTGAGCGGGCATCCATGAGGGCAACTGAAGAAAGCTGACCATTCTGGATTTTAGAACCTTCACGGTTAGGGAAGTTTCTTGTTGAGTGACGGATTGAGAATGCACCGTTGGCTGGTGTATCGCCTGCACCGAAACAAGGACCACAGAATGCAGTCTTGATGATTGCACCTGCACTTACAAGTGAACTGAATGCACCGTTTTTAAGAAGTTCCTGATAAACAGGCATAGAAGCAGGATATACGTTAAGAAGGAATTTTCCGTTACCAGTATCTTTTCCTTTAAGGATATCAGCTGCAGCACAGATGTTTTCAAATCCGCCGCCTGCACAACCTGCAATTACACCCTGGTCAACATAAAGTTTTCCGTCAATTACTTTATTCTTAAGAGTAAAGTTTACTTTATCACCAAATGAAACTTTTGCGCGTTTTTCTGTTTCTGCAAGGACATCCATAAGATTCTTGTTTACTTCATCGATTGTATAAGCACAAGACGGATGGAATGGAAGTGCAATCATTGGACGGATTTCATCAAGGTTGATTTCGATTGCGCCATCATAGTAAGCGCCGTCCTGTGGATTTAATTCTTTATAAGCTGAAGGACGGCCATGAATTGTGTACCATTCTTCAACTTTAGAATCTGTTGTCCAGATAGAAGAAAGACAAGTTGTTTCTGTTGTCATTACATCTACTCCGATACGGAAGTCAGCTGACAAGTTAGCAACACCAGGTCCAACAAATTCCATTACCTTATTTTTAACATATCCGTTGTCGAATACAGCCTTGATGATTGCAAGAGCAACGTCCTGTGGACCAACACCCGGCACAGGTTTTCCTGTAAGATAAATTGCAACAACTCCAGGGTATGAAACATCGTAAGTTTTGTTCAAAAGCTGTTTTGCAAGTTCACCGCCGCCTTCACCGATAGCCATTGTACCGAGGGCACCGTAACGAGTGTGGCTGTCAGAACCGAGAATCATTGCACCACATTCAGCAAGCATTTCGCGTGCAAACTGGTGAATTACAGCCTGATGTGGTGGAACATAAATTCCGCCGTATTTCTGAGCACATGTAAGACCGAACATGTGGTCGTCTTCGTTGATAGTTCCACCTACTGCACAAAGTGAGTTGTGACAGTTTGTAAGAACATATGGGAGTGGGAATTTTTCAAGGCCAGAAGCACGAGCTGTCTGGATAATTCCAACGTATGTAATATCGTGAGATGTGATTTTGTCAAATTTGATTTTTAATTTTGAATCATCTCCAGAAGTATTGTGCTTCTGCAAGATTGAATAAGCCATTGTTTTTTTGCTTCCGTCAGCCTGTGAGTTAGAAGCAGATTCAGCAAGTTTACCGTTTACAAGGTATGCGCCTTTGTCCCAGAGTTTCATTTTATTCTCCACAAATAAAAAATCCGCTGATTAAACGACTCAAAGTCGTAAAAAATCAACGGTTAATATTATCACAAAATTAAACTCTACTCAATAAATTAACCTACATTACAGGTTTTAAATAATTGAGGCGCACGATATCATCAATAATTTTACTGATTATGTTAAAGGAATTTGGAGTTAAAGTCGTTACTTTATCAAATTCCGTGTGAATATATCTCCAGGTAAGAGGAATACTTTCGCGCAAAATGTATTCAGGTGCAACCTTTGAAGGAATGTCTTCAAGTCTTCGGTTCATGACAGACTGACGAAGGCCAGGAATTCTTTTCAAATTGCTCATATAGTTAATGACTTCATCTTTAGGAAGCATTGTGACGGCAACTGCAGGAATTCCATTTGCAACAAAACCTGCATTATCACTGAACGAAGATGGGAGAACTAGATTCGGTAAAGGGGAATATCTGGAAACAACATTCTGCGTCTGGCTTACCAGAGTCTGATATTTTCGTGCAAAGTTTTTATCAACCTTTGGAGGAAGATCAATTTCACAAATTACAGGAACATCTCCTCGACCAATGCAATCAAACACAAAAATATCACCTTCATCGAAGTTCAATTCCTTAAGTTTTTTTGCAAGGCTGAATGCGCCCTGTGAAGCGACACCGAACCTTCCCTCTTCTTCCCCGTCAGTAAAAATAATACGCACATTATGAATTGTATCTAATGCCGCAATTTTTTTTGCAGCTTCAATTAAAGCAAAAACTCCGGAGCTGTTGTCGTTTGCACCCTGAGTTCCAGGAACACGATCGTAATGAGCAACAAGAGTTTTTAACTTATACTGAGGATTATAACAGCTGGAAGCAAAATCTACATAGATATGATTTTTTCCTTCAATTACGAGAACGCTGGATTTTATACCACAATCCATCAGGCGCTTTTGAATAAATTCTTTTCTGTCGCAGTCTGGTTGTAAAAAATCCAGGTAGTCAGAAGGAAGTGCCATTTATTTTGATGCCTTAAGTTTTTTTGTACAGAGGACATTGATCCAGTGATAAATTAAAGCAGAAGCAAATACAGCTGCAACTACTAAAACAAACCAGCCGGCAACAGACCATATCGAAGGATTCTCCATATCTGCTGGAGTTTTAATAATAAAGTATGTCGAAAACAGTACGAGTTCCTGCATAAGATAAAACTCAAGACTGATTTTTCCGAGAGTATTATACAGTCTGTTCTGAACATAAACTTTCTGCATAAGCATAATAACAAACAGACAGGTAATAATCACCTGCAACTGCTGAACACAATAACAGATTGCTTTATTTAAAGTACCGAGATTTCCGCTGAATTCTGTCCAGTAACCAACTTCCCATAATGTAACAATACCTGCACCGTTGATTACAACAAAAAGGATTGTAATGACAGCAAATTTAAACCAGTAACATTTCTTAGCCCATTCAATAAATGAGTTCTGCTTCTGGGCAATGAAAATTCCCAATACGAAAGCAACAGTAGAATTAACCCACCACTCTCCTTCAAACAGAAGCTGGCAAGGTTTCTGCCACCATGGTGTATCAGGACTGAACAATGCAATATTCCAGCTTGGTTTCATAAGCCACCACGGGAAGTGACCGTTAACAATGAAAAGAAGGCCTTGCAAAAGTGCAACTGCAAGAAGAATCCATATGCCGGCTTTGTTATCTCTATTTTTTCTGAATACAAGATAGAAAACGACATACATCAGACAGATTACATAAACATACCATGACTGGCTGTTAATAAGAATCAAACCTGTAACTTTAAGAATCCATTGAGTTAAAGTAAAATCATTTCCGACAATAAGATAATATGCTGCATAAATTGCAATCATCACATAATAAGAAATGATTATCGGAAGAACTCTTTTTTTAAGAAATCCCTTAAGGTAATTTTCTTTAATAGAAAGGCTTCTGTACAAACCATAACCGCTACAGAAAAAGAATACTGCTACAAAAAGAAAGCCGATAAATTCAAAAAAAGGAACCACAGTTGCAAAATTCTTTTCTGCATTGTAATTAGACGAAATCTGGAATATACTCTGCTGTGCCATATGATGAAACAGAACAAACAGAGCCATCACACCTTTTAAAGAAGTCATCGCTTCAAGTGAAAATGCATTTTCATTAAGCTGATTTTTCGATGCACGTTTTATTCCGATAATCATTGAAACAAAAACAAGTGCATAAACGATGTACGAAAGAATATTAACCTGATTCATAAAAGAAAGATATTCTTTTAAAACTTTAATACTTACATCCATTTTTTTCCTCATTTGTTTTTTTTATAAATTATTTTATTTATTTTAATAATCAAGTGATTAAATTTTAAATCCAGAAAACATTTTCTTTCAATATTTTTATATTATAAATCAGTGGTTTTCAGTTGTCTAGAAATTTTATAATGCTCAGGGAATAATAAAATTAACAAGCGTAAAAATTAAGTGACAGACAGTAAATCCAGCTATCGGGATCAGGCTTAGATAATTAGACCGTTCCAGTGCAGCAAATATAAATGCAAAACATGGAGTAATTGTAAGACCTATAATAACAGAATTTACAGCTATCCCATTAAAATAAAAAATCCAGCATCCAGAATAAATCAGAATACAGGCAATGCATAAAATTACAGAAAAAGATAAACTTAACCGTGGCTTTTGAGAATTAACAATAAAAGTCAATCCCGCAATCATCAAAACCTGAAATACAGATCCAATAATATCAATTAAAGGCGTAACCGAATCCTTTCTAAGCACATCCACCGCCGGCGGCATAAAAGCCCAGATAACATTAGGAATCATAATCAGCCCAAAAACCACCAGTCCAAAATAATCAAATCCAAAACGATATTTTTTCATATCTACATTATAACACAATAACGAAGTCAGCAAAAAAAAAGAGCCCCTAAAGGAGCCCTTTTTTTTAGATTGGTTCTAATACCAATTAGCAGTTTTCTGCAAAGTATTTAATTGTGCGAACCATCTGAGAAGTATAGCTGTTCTCATTGTCGTACCATGAAACTACCTGTACCTGGTATGTATCATCGTCGATTTTTGAAACCATTGTCTGTGTTGCGTCGAACAAAGAACCGAACTTCATACCGATAACGTCTGAAGATACGATTTCGTCTTCGTTGTAACCGAAAGATTCTGTAGCAGCAGCTTTCATTGCAGCGTTGATTCCTTCTTTTGTTACGTCTTTACCCTTAACTACAGCTGTAAGGATTGTTGTAGATCCTGTAGGTGTTGGAACACGCTGAGCAGATCCGATAAGTTTTCCGTTCAATTCAGGAATTACAAGACCGATAGCCTTTGCAGCACCTGTTGAGTTTGGAACGATGTTCTGTGCACCAGCACGTGAACGACGGAGGTCACCTTTGCGCTGTGGACCGTCGAGAATCATCTGGTCACCTGTGTAAGCGTGGATTGTAGACATGATACCAGAAGCGATTGGAGCGTAATCATTCAAAGCTTTTGCCATTGGAGCAAGACAGTTTGTTGTACAAGAAGCAGCAGAAATAACTGTATCGTTCTTTGTAAGAGTTTTGTGGTTTACATTGTAAACGATTGTAGGAAGGTCGTTTCCAGCTGGAGCTGAAATTACAACTTTCTTAGCACCTGCAGTGATGTGAGCAGAAGCTTTGTCTTTTGCACAGTAGAAACCTGTACATTCGAGAACTACGTCTACATTGTATTTTGCCCATGGGCAGTTTGCAGCGTCTTTTTCTGCAGAGATTTTGATTTCTTTTCCATCAACGATGATAGAATCTTCTGTAGATTCTACAGTGTGTTTTCCTTCACCGATACGACCACAGAAACCACCCTGTGCTGTATCATACTTGAGAAGGTGAGCAAGCATTTTTGGGCTTGTCAAATCGTTGATTGCAACTACTTCGTAACCATCAGCTTCGAACATCTGACGGAAAGCCAAACGACCAATACGGCCAAAACCATTAATAGCAACTTTAACTGCCATGTTAGATCTCCTAAAAAATTTGGAATTTGGGAATATTTTAGATTTTTGACGGTAAAAAGTCAATAAGACCGAAGTTCTACAGGTACAGGGAATTTGCGAAAAACAGCAGAAATATGCTTATTTTGCGATAAATTCAGAAACAAAAGCCATTGCCTTTCTGTCTTTTGAGAAGGTAAAATTATGCTTTCCTTTTTCAATAATGTAGAAGAAAACGCCTTTGTCTGGATCATCTCCATCTTCGCGACTTTCGCGGTATTTTTCGAATGCGTCAATGCTGTAATCAATCGGAACACATTTGTCAGCATTTCCATGCAAAAGCAATACAGGGCCTTTATAAGAAATCATGCGTTCCTGGATATTGATTTTCTGGGCAACACGAGCATATTCGCCTGAAAGATAAATATTAGCAAAACCGTGAATCTTTTCTGGAATATTATTCGGATCAAACTTATACATTATCATCTGACCTTTCATAGCGTCATCGTGAATGCAGAGAGCAGGATAAAAAAGAACAAGCTTTGAAATCTGCTCAGGAATATCACCGGCAACCATTGCACTTACTGCTCCACCCTGACTGCATCCCATCAGTGTTATTGAATTTACATCAGCATATTCACAGCAGTTAGTTTTGACATAATTAATGACAGTTTTAAGATCTGCAATTTCAGTTTCAAGAGTCATATCCTTATCAAGGGAACCGTCGCTCAAGCCTTTGATACAGCCGCCGACAAAATCAAAGGTATATGCAAGATATCCGGATTTTGCAAAAAGCTTTGCATAACGTTTAACTGATTTCTGATTTGCCATAAAACCGTGGCTGATAATTGCAACAGGTTTCTTTCCTTCTGAAATTCCATCTGAAAATTCAAAACCGCGGATTGTATATCCGTCGCGGACACATTCAAATGCTGTTTTTTTCATTAAATTAAACCTTCCTTTTTCTTTTCTATATAACCTGATTCTTCAAGGTATTTACGTCGAGTGATGATAAGATTTATCAATTCCTGATACATATTAAAGTCAACTTCGATAGCAATAGGAAGAAGGTAAACTTCAGTTTCATCACAGTAGCGTTCGATAAATTTTGGATCGGTAACAAATCCAAGTGAAATCATATTACTGATACGATCTGCGCATTTTAAGATTTTTGCTTTCTGACTTCCAGTGTCGATAATGCGTTTTAAAAAGTCTTTTTTCTGTTCACCGGGACGTTTTGTAACTTCGAGAACAAGGCGGTATACATCTTCCCCTTCTTCATCAGTATTAATGATGCGGTTAGGATCAAAGCCTTCAATATCTTCAATTACATCGTGAACAATCGAAGCCTTAAGCAGAACACTGTCAATATAGCCGTAGTCAATGAGGATTCCCAGAGTATCAATCTGGTGACGGAACATATTACCGCCGGCATGGCGTGCTTTACCGATAAGCTCGGTAGAAAGCTGCATATACGGAGCTAAGAAAATACTGTTCAGCTGGAGCATTGATTTTTTGTCCATCTGTTTTGCTTTGTCTGTTCGCATTTCGTATTTAGCCATCGCCGCTTACCTCCCTATCTATATAATCTCAAATTACAGGCTTGCAATATAGCTTTCAAGTTTTTCAATCATTCTCAAAGATTCGTCAAGCTTATCTTTTTCAGCCTGAACAACTTCTGCTGGAGCATGCTGAGCAAATGATCCTCCAAGTTTTGCCTGAGATTTTGCTGCATAACCTTTTTCTGTTTCGATAGTTTTCTTGAATCTTGCAATGAGCTGATCTTTATTGATATTTTCATCGATAAGGATGAATGCTTCAAAGCCAGTTCCAACTGTACCGATAGAACTTGCAGGTTTTGCTTCTACGAATTCTACATTTGAAAGACCTGCAAGAAGTTTGATCATATCAACTTTTTCTTTACAAACTTCAGCATCGCTTCCCTTTGTAACAATAACGGCAAGATTAATCTTATTTGCAGGATCAATTCCACAGTCAGCACGAAGAGCGCGAACTTTCTGAATCAAATCTTTAAGTGCTTCAAAGCGTTTTGCAACTTCTGCATTTTCGCGGCCTTCAGAATATTCCGGATAAGGAGCATTGATAAGCATTCCGTTGTATGTAGAAGTAGAAACAATCTTGTTGTCTCCAGCCTTTTTGCGGCTTTCTGCAATTTCTGCAAGTGGAAGTTTTCCATAAATTTCTTCTGTTACGAATGGAAGATAAGGGTGAAGAAGACGGAGAGATTCTTCAAGGATATTAAGAAGAACACTTGCCTGACGGTCTTTTTCTTTGTCGTCGCCGTTCCAGAAGTTGAGTTTTGTAGCTTCAACATACCAGTCACAGAATTCATTCCAGAAGAATTCCATGAGGGCAGAAGCTGCATCGTTATAGCGGTAACCTTCAAGGGCTTCGCGTGCAGTTTTTGCAGCAAAGTTCAGGCGGCTGTAAATCCATTTATCAAGTTCTGTTAAATCAGCATCAGTTACAGCAACAAGATTACGGCCTTCAAGGTTTCCGAGTAAGTAACGGTTTGCGTTCCATACTTTGTTACAGAAGCGTGAACCGAGCTTGAATGAATCCTTGTCAATCAGGATATCCTGTCCCTGTGCACACATAAAGCCGAGTGTAAACTTGAGGGCATCAGCACCGTACATGTCAATGATTTCAAGTGGGTCCATACCGTTTCCGAGAGACTTTGACATTTTGCGTCCCTGCTTGTCGCGTACAAGACCGTGAATATAAATATCTCTGAATGGAGCTTTTCCTGTAAATTCAAGACCTGCCATAATCATACGGCTTACCCAGAAGAAGATGATGTCGTATGCAGTTACAAGTGCAGTTGTTGGGTAGAATTTTTCAAGGTCTTCAGTATTCTGTGGCCAGCCCAAAGTTGAGAAAGGCCAGAGCCATGAAGAGAACCATGTATCAAGTACGTCTGGATCCTGAGTAAGGTTCTTTGAACCACACTTTGGACAACATGAAGGATCTTCGCGGCTTACGATAGTTTGTCCACATTCACAGTACCATGCAGGAATTCTGTGTCCCCACCAGATCTGACGGCTTACACACCAGTCACGGATGTTTTCAAGCCAGTGTGAATATGTATTTTCCCATTTGCGTGGATAGAATACGATGTCACCTTTACGCCAAGCGTCTAAGGCTTTGTCTGCCATTGGTTTCATTTTTACAAACCACTGAGCTGACAAATATGGTTCAACAACTGTTTTACAGCGGTAACACTTACCTACTGAGTGAGTCATTTTTTCTTCTTCTTTGAAAAGACCAGCTTCTGTCAAATCTTCGATTACAAGCTTACGAGCTTCTTCCGGTTTGAGTCCCCGGTATTTTTCTGGAACATTTTCGTTCATTCTTCCGTCTGGAGTAAGAAGATTGATTACTTCAAGATTGTGGCGCTGACCTACTTCCCAGTCGTTAGGGTCATGAGCAGGAGTGATTTTAACCATACCAGTTCCGAATTCTTTATCAACATATTCGTCGGCGATGATTTCGATTTCTTTTCCTGTAATAGGAAGCTTGAGTTTTTTACCAACGATAGAAGTATAGCGTTCGTCAGTTGGATTTACAGCAACTGCAGTATCACCGAAGAAAGTTTCAGGACGAGTTGTAGCAACTTCGATTTTTCCTGTTCCATCAGCGTATTCATAATAAATGTGATACATTGCTCCCTGTGTATCTTCATGGTCAACTTCATCATCGGCCAGAGCAGTTCCACAGCGAGGACACCAGTTTACAAGACGGTTACCTTTATACATCAGACCGCGTTCGTACAAAGTTACAAATACATCACGAACAGCTTTTGAAAGACCTTCGTCGTAAGTAAAACGTTCGCGGTCCCAGTCAGTTGAGTTTCCGAGTTTTTTCTGCTGTTTAACGATGATATCGTGGTGGGCGTTTTTAACTTCCCATGTGCGTTCAAGGAATTTTTCACGGCCAAGGTCGTTGCGTGATTTACCTTCTTTTTTGAGCTGGCGTTCAACTACGTTCTGAGTAGCGATTCCGGCATGATCAGTTCCAGTAAGCCAGAGAGTGTTGTCACCCTTCATGCGGTGATAGCGAACAACGATATCCTGAAGAGTGTTGTTCAAACCGTGTCCCATGTGAAGAACACCAGTTACGTTTGGAGGAGGAATGACGACTGCGTAAGTATCAGTTTTGCCACAAGCTTCGCACTGACAGTGAACCGGAGAATCCTTATCACTAGCAGGCTTAAAATAACCTTTACTTTCCCATTCGTTGTAAATACGGTCCTCAAAAGTTTTAGGATCGTAAGCTTTTTCCAATTCGATTGCTTTCATTTCATTCCTTCTTTTCTTAATGATTTATATAGAAAATATTGAAGAAAATTATAATGAATTTTTGAGTGTATTTCAATAAAAACGGGGAACAGGGAATATTTTGATTCGAGGAATTTTGTAAGATAGCCAGGCATTACTTGAATTTGCACAAAAAAAAGACCTGTAAGCTAAAACTCACAAGTCTTTTTTATCAAATTAAATTATTCTTAAATTAAGAAAAACTTAATTAGTGGCTCATATCAGCAACCTGCCATGCTGCTTTAAGTGTCTTATTGGCATAAGTATTTGCATAGAAGCCCATTTTGTTTTCAACCTTACCAGCTTTTTTTGCGGCAATCTGTTCTTTTGTGATAGTCAAAACATATTTTGATGTTTCATTTAATTCTTTTTTTTCTTTATCAGTTTTATTTGACAACATATTGAATTTTTCAAGATCTCCACCTTCTGGTGTTGGATATAAACGGATTGTATATGCATTTGTTGCATCACTCATAGCTTCAACTTCTACAACCATTGATCCGCCAGTGATCTGATCTGCTACAAGGAACTTTTTTTCATCTAATTTAGGATTTGAAACTTCATTTGAAGTATATTTAAAATAAGGTGTAAGATCTATAATATCTTCTTCAGATTTACCAAAATTCTGTTTTTCAAAATCTTCTTCTTTTACATTGGGGTAGAAAGTACAGTAAGCCTTAATACAATTATCATATTTAAATCCTACAAGACCAAAGTTGTATGTACCATCATTATTTTTGAAAAAGTCAAATACGATAGATACTGCACCAGGGTTGTCATTTTTGTTCTCAATTTTAAGATTAGCAGTAATACCCTTTTTGTTGGTATCAAAAAGGCGCATTGTACGAGCATATTCATTTGTTTTATTAGTATAATCACATGTTGCAACAAGTTCAGCGTGGATAGAAGCATCTTTTACAGGCTTTGTAATATATGAATTCTGTCCGCTTTCTCCACTAGTACCAACACCTACATTAGCATTCTTACAGCTAGCGAATGACAATGCAGCAACAGCAGCTACTGCAATACCTAAAATTTTTGTAGTTTTCATTTAAAAACCCCTCTTAAAAAAAATAAATATTTGTATAACTTTTTTACTACTAGGTTATTATACAATAAAAGAAACAATAATGGCAACAAGTTACAGGTTTACTGAAACCGGTGTCTCATTATATGGATCTTCACCAAAAACTTCTTTATAGCACTGACAGACAGATTCAAAAGCTGCGTTCTTTAAATATTCCACATTCGCTTTCTTTGAAAGTTCAGGCTTTGGAAAAATTGGCTTCATTATGTAATATTCACCTGCAGTTTTACCTTCGTTCCCCTTGCCAGCTTTTGGCTTAAAAGCGATAAAGGTCGGAACGACGGGAACATTGTTATTAACGCATGCGTGGAATGCACCGTTAATGTAAGGTCTTGGCTTTTCATAGCGCGGCCACATTGCCTTCTCCGGATAGTAAAGGACAAAACGGCCTTTCTGAATAAGCTTATCAATTGCCTTAGACATATTTTTCATTGCAGTAAAACAGTCAGAAAACGGAAGGCATCCGGCGCCGCGAAGCAATGCCCCGAGCGGTCCTTTCATATTGTTAAATTCTGCAACTGTAATATAAAGCTTGTGACCACGGGTTCCCCAGCGGACAAAAAGGTTGTCAAAAATATGAACGTGATTGCATGTAATTACGGCGCCTTTAAGACCTTTAAGGTTTTCGCGGCCGTGAACTTTTGCTGTCCCGATTCCTACTTTACAAAGAATCGGACTTACGAACATTGCAAGTCCTCTTGCAAGAAAACCGCCCAGAATCTTAATCGGATTTTTTGTAAGGAATACAAAATCTGGAGTAACTTTCTGCATGTTTTCCCAGTCAACAGGCTGAACATCATCATTGTAGCGCTTTTCTGCAACTGCACTTTTGATATTTTCCTGAACGAGATTTCTTACTTCTTTTGTTGCACCTGCAATATCTTTCATTTTTTTAATTCCAGTTAAATACTTTATTAATTTAGTTTTATCGTTATTTATTTTCTAAGTCTTTTTTTTGCAGGAATCTTATCTTCGATGCGTTCAATTGGAACCCATTCAAGATCTTCACTTTTTGTAGCAAGCTTGTATAAGGCCCAGAAGAAGAACTTAACGTATTCTGCAATATAGAAAGGATTTATCAAAAGCACAAGAAGTTTTTCAAGGAATGAAATCTTGAGAACCTTTCTGTCTGCAATCATACCAAGCAATGTGTAAACAAAAAGAATTCCGTAAAGGTAAAGGCAGCATACGCCAAGACGTTTTACGAAGAAGATTGTGCTTGAATCGTAGATTCCAAACTTAAGCCATGAATTGACAGTTGCTGCACCGAATACGATTGCCGCAATTGCAGCCGGCGCAAAAATAAATGCAAGTGGAATCAATGAATAAAGGAAGTCAAAACAGCCCCAGAAGTTTCCGCGAACTTTTTTGAGTTCTTCACCAGAAAGTCCGTTTTTCATTTTTTCCTTATCTTCATGATATTTTGCAATAACATCTTTTTTATACTTTGCAGTAACCTGTGCGAAACCTAAAAGCCATCTTCTGCGGCGGTCATTTGCACTTTTGTGCGAGAGAGATTCTTCAGTATAAGTAACTGCAGGTTCATAAAGGAAAAATTTTCGACCAGCAATAAGTGATGTAATACCAAGCTCGTAATCTTCTGTTACAGAACGGTAAGGCCATCCGCCGATTTCGTCAACGAGTCTACTTGTAATCATAATTCCTGTTCCGCATACAGAACAGTACATATTGTGTTTTGATCTGAAGGCATTGCCGAGCTTATCAAGGAATGTATAAATTAAACCGTTACAGTTAACAACCCAGTTGCGGTATTCTTTTGAGTAAAGGTAATTCTTTACGCAGCGTTTACCGAGAATGATATCTGCATCAGATACAAGGGAATTATTCATTTCAAGAACAAAGTTTTGATCTACAACATTGTCTGCGTCGACAATAATGTATCCGGCGTACTTTTTCTTTTTCTTCATGATTTTCTGGATTGCACCGTCAAGAGCATCGCCTTTGCATGACTGCACAGGAACTACAATACTGAACATGTTTGTATAATTCTTGCAAAGTTCAATTGCAGGATCATTTGAATCCTTTACGATAATGAATGTATCAAAAAATTTATGACTGTAAGTCTGTTTTTCAAGACTTTCCATCATATGTATAACGCCCTTCTCGTTACGTGCAGGAACAAGAACTGCAAGGCGGTTATTAACTGGGTTGTTAAGTTGTTTTACTTTTTTGAATCCGTCTACAAAGTACCAGATGCGTGGCAAATAAAGCACGAACGCAGCAATAGTACTTACAACAAAAATTTTAAATAACAGCTGAGCTGTTTCAAATGTAATTAACATAAAAATAATTGTAGCGATATGAAACATTTGTGTCAAAAAGATTTTTCTGACATTTATCATCATTTTGTATCATTTGAATAAAGATGAAGTATTGAATTAAAGTTAAAATCATCAAATACTTTCTTAAATTCATCGATTTCTGCCTTCATAAGATACTGATAGTCTTTGACATATTTTTCAGGATCCGCATCTGAAAAATCTAAAGAATCTTTTATATAAAGACAGGTCTGAGAATTTACAAAGGCATCTGACATATATTTTTTAATCCAGTTATTTTTAATTCGCTTGATAGTTTCTTCGTTAAGGTCAGCCTTGTATTCTTCAAATACCTTCATATAAATGTCATCAATAACTGATGCTGTTTTTACATTAAGGAATGTTATAGTTCCAGCAGTAATAAAGCTGTCAGCACTTTGAGTCATTACTATCATTTTCTGCTTCTGTTCAACTTTATCACATTCTTTCTGCAAAGTGATTGCAAAATCATTTAACAATGCATTGAACACGACATCGGTATTACCTGAATTCGTGTTAGTAATCCAGAACTGTGCCGGATCAAGAAATTCAGTTGTCGGTATTAAAACCTGAGGGCGAGGTCCGGCCTTCTCTTTTGAAACATCAGTAAGGAATAAATGTACAAGCCTGATTTTTCTGCTTTTGCGCGCAATGGCATTTAAGGAAGTAACAGGCTTTGCAAACTTTCCTGAACCAGAAATCATTCCAAAGTGCTCGTCAAGATATTTTACAAGGTCACTGTAAGAATTTTCCGAGCCTTCAATATTTCCGCAAATGATGATTTTATATTTATCCGAATTGAAAAGCTTAGTAGTTCCTTCAAGGATTTTTGTAAAGTCAATTTTTTTAAGAATGTCTTTTTCGAGAGTATTAACCACATGATATTCTTTATTCTTAAAAAGTATTGAAATACCGTTTGAGTAAAGCTGGTAAACAGGCGAAGAGGTTTTTACAATCTGGTCAGACTTTCTCTGAAGAACGACAGAGTCAACCATCGCAGGAATAAAATCAGAAAAAATCAAGGCATTCGAAAAACATTCAATTACTTCGTATAAATCAGAAGCAAGACATTCAACATAAATTGCAGAGCTTGTTAAATCAGTCTGGCTTTTTACTTCCGGAAAATTTCTGATTTTCTGAAGCTGATATTTTTCAAAAAGAAAGCTCTTTGCCTTTAATGCAACAGAATTAACAATTACGCTTTCAAGTCCATAATCTTTTTTATCGTCAGCAATTTCTCCGCCGTCAAGAACAAGACAGAAACAAACTGTTGAAGAACCTTCATTTGGTTTAATATAAACAGGAATTTTATTTACAAGTTCAAACTGCTTTACAGAATCCTGATTTTTTTCAGCAAAAAGATTATTTGAAGCTTCGTGATTTTCTTCAGAAGAACTGTCACTGCGATTCTTTGATTCAAGTGACTTCTTGATTTCTGCATACAACTTCTGTGTGTACCACGAACCGTTTTTCGAAGTTACGATTTCAAAACCGTTTGTCTGAAACTGTTTTTCATATTTTTTTAATACAGTTGAATTTACAAGTACAAACACATACGGTTCTTCTGCATCAAACTTAGATTTAATACCATCAAGGCTCGTTTCAGAAAGCCGTACAGACCTGTCAAAAAAATTCGAAACTAAAAAATCAGAGTCGTATGAATTTTCCCTTGAAAAATCCTTTACAGCCCAGAACTGAGAAAGCAAATCCATAGTCTGACTTGAATTGCTTAAAGCACCTTCAAACGAGCTTTTAAGCACATTCCCGGCAAACGCAAATTCCCCGTAAGAAATATTATTAAATGAAGATTTTAAAATTTCGACAAACTTGAGCGTATTCTGACATGGAGAAGTTTTAGGATTTTCCATCAGCGACTGAATGATAAGTCGTGAACAGTTATTTTTGTGAGTTGAAGCAGCATTGATATATTCAGGAGAACGGATTCCAAGTGAAGAATCTGAAAGAAGGTTGTATTTAAAACTTGAGCCGTCGTTATTGAGAACAGCTGCGGCATAATCACATTCTTCCATTTTAAGATTCTTGTACTGAACTACAATCTGAGTCATATCAGGAGAAAATTCCGGATCTGACAGAACAAACAGTTTTTGATTCTGAGAATCTACATTCAAAAAAGCAGGAGTTTCTTCGTTTGTTTTTACTGAATATTTTACTGGAGCTTTACCAAAAGTTGCTTCTGCAAGTGCAAGTGCATTTTCTTTTGCAACCGGACCAGAAATAAAAAGCGCACAGTTCTTTGGAATATAAAATCTGTCACAGATTGAAGAAAGCATCAGGCGGCAGGAACTTGCACTTGTTTTTGAAAACAAGGTCGGATAAATTCCTGAGTCGTGTTTCCAGGGACTGTCGGCAAACACACGTGAATCGATACTTGAATTGATAAATCCTTCAACACTGAAGGCATTATCCGAAACAGTTTTCTTTGCCTCTGCAAGTTCGCGAAGGATATCTTCATCCTGAAAGTACGGTTCAAAGCACGCTTTTGACATTGCCTGCATAATTGATTTAAGTTCATCAGGGGTTACGTAAATAATATAGCGTGCTGCATCGGAATTACATTCACTTTCAAGGTCTGAAAGTTCGTGACGGTTTAATGGAGCTGCATATTTGAAAAGCTTTGTGTATAAAGGAAAAAATCCGGCATTATCTGGAGACTGGCTCGAAAAACCTGCAGCAGCAGTGAGCTCTACTCTGACTAATGCCGATGAATAATCTTCAAGAATATATACATGCATTCCGTCTTCCAGCACATATTCCTCTACTTCAGGTCTGGCAAAAGCCTGAGTAATAGATAATAAAGAAACAATTATCGAAAGGAATATTAACCGGAACTTTTTCATATTTTATTTATTTAATTTTGCTTCACACTTTTTTACAAGATCAGTTACTGCGTAATTGTGTGGATAAATCAAAAGACATCTTTTGTACCAGCTTTTTGCTTCTGCAAATTTATTCTGTCTGTAATATGTATAAGCAATTGCACAGAGATAATTGAAGGTATCAAATTTTTCAATTGTAAGTGAATTGTCATTCAAATATTCAGTCATCTTTTTACGGCCCTTGTTTGGATTACCGAAAATTCCAGGTGCATAAACTTCTTGCGCATAATAAGAGAAACATGCAGTTCCATTTTTAGGATCAGCCTTCAGCGCTTTCTTTGCGTATGAACTGATATTAAGTCCATGGCCAAGAACATATCCGATTGTCTGAACTGTACAGTTTGCAGAAAGGCTCTGTGCATAAATTGAATAAGCATCTGAAGCCGCATCTTTTTTAAGTTTAATGGCATTGTCAGCATGAACCATTGATTTTTCAAAATATGATCCGGCTTCAGCCTTAATCTGTTTGTTACGTGCAACAGGTTCAACAAAGTCTTTTGACGTATCATCAAGTGCATGTTCAAGCTGAGTCAAGTCATATGTTTCCATGATGTACTGACCAAAATAGTAATCGCATCTTGCAAGATGAGTTTCTTTCTGGTAAACGGTAAAAGATGCAGGACAAGAATTTACTGCAGCAAGATAAAGTTCTTCTCCCCTTTCTCTTGAATCAATTGCGTGGTCAAAATATCCGTCAATAAAAGTCAAAAGTTCTTTTGTATATGGAACATCACGCTTAACATTCTGTGCAAATGCAGATGAAGCAAGCAAAATAACTAAAGCTGCAAAAACTTTTTTAACACTAATAAACTTCATTTATTCTCCCAAATAAAAATCATTTAATATTTAATATTTTATTATTATACAAATATTCAAAGTTTGTACAAATAGAATTTATCCTAAGGGAATAATCAAATTCCCTTTTCTATTAAAACTAAAAATATGGTATAATAGTTACTGAAATTTATATTACGGGAGGAATTTATGGCAGACGCACAAATTGATTCAAAAATCCAACAGTTACAGAAAATCATTGATGACTCAGACAACATCGTATTTTTCGGCGGTGCAGGCGTTTCAACAGAATCTGGCATTCCAGACTTCAGAAGCACTGACGGTCTTTACAACCAGGAATGGAAATACCCGCCAGAAACAATCATCAGCCATTCCTTCTTTTATGCAGACACAAAGGAATTTTACAGATTCTACAGGGCAAAACTTTTACCGTCAGGCTTTGAACCTAACGCCGCACATTACAAGCTTGCCGAAATGGAAAAATGCGGAAAACTCAAGGCTGTCGTTACCCAGAATATTGACGGCCTTCATCAGAAAGCCGGAAGCAAAGAAGTCTATGAACTTCACGGAAGCACTTTAAGAAACTACTGCCAGAAATGCCACAAATTCTATGATGATAAATTCATTGCCGCAAGTGAAAATGTTCCGGGTCAAATTCCTTTGTGCACTGAATGCGGCGGAATTGTAAAACCTGATGTTGTTTTATACGAAGAAGGTCTTGATAATGATCTGATTGATAAATCGATAAAAGCAATTTCTGAAGCTGACACTCTGATAATCGGCGGAACATCCCTTGTAGTCTACCCTGCAGCTTCTTTTGTAAGATATTTCAGGGGAAGATATCTTGTTCTCCTGAATAAAGGTGAAACTCAAATGGATGACGCAGCGAACCTTGTCATCCATGAGCCTATTGGAAAAGTATTAAGTCAAATTACTTTGAAATAACTTCTTTTACGGCATTCAAAAGATCTGAGTATTCTGTAAATGCAGGGAACTGTGGATATTCCTTGATGATGCTTTCTGTTGATCTGAAAAGGAATCCGGCTTTTGAAGCCTGAATCATTCCGAGGTCGTTGAAAGAGTCACCGCTTGCAATTGTTTCGTATCCGATTGACTGCAAGGCTTTTACAGTTGTGTATTTGCTTTTTTCACAGCGCATCTTGTATCCTGTAATTTCTCCGTTTGGAGCAACTTCAAGTGTATTACAGAAAATTGTAGGAAGTCCAAGTTTTTTCATCAACGGACCTGCAAACTGATCAAATGTATCACTGATAATAATTGTCTGACAGTTAGCACGAAGTTCATCTAAAAATTCCTTTGCACCTGGAAGCGGATCAATTTTTTCAATTGTAGCCTGAATTTCTTTTAATCCAAGTCCGTGCTGCTTTAAGATATCGATACGATATTTCATAAGTTTATCGTAATCTGGTTCGTCACGAGTTGTGCGGCGAAGTTCAGGAATTCCAACAGCGTCAGCAAATGCAATCCAGATTTCTGGAACGAGAACACCTTCAAGGTCAAGACAAGTAATATACATAATTTATCCTCAATAGAAATGATTTTGACAAAAAGAATATATCATATAGTAAAAAGTCATTCAATTATTTGAGGTTTTGATGCCATTCTGTCTGCTGCGCTATCCGAGACTAATTTATTTTGGAGTTTTGACATTATTTGTGTAAATAATTACAATTAATACAGAGATATGTGATGAAATCTACACGCTTTATAATCTTTACTATTCTATTATTTATCTGTGCCTCACTTGTTTATTCCCAGACAGAAAAAATTCGTGATGTACCAATTACTGAAGAACTTTCAAACTTTATCGACTGTTTCTACAACAATGAACTTCAGACACTTGCAAAAGCCAAAGCTCTTTACAGTGACTGTATAACTTCGATTCCAGAAGTATTTGACGAATACCAAAAAGCTGTTCACCTTGCAAGATGTTATTTTTATTTTGGAATGTACACAATGGGTGAATATGATTTTGATTCAGTTCAGAACATTAAAAGCATGACTGATACTTCTGATAACCAGAAAAACTTATCAGAACAGGCAAAACAGAGAAAAGAAAAGGCTGCTTCATATTTTGACAGAGCAATTGACCTTGCTGACAAAGCATTAAAAATCCGTTCTGGCTCTGATGCTTACCTTATCAAGACAATGGCATTATCTTCAAACTGCACTGTAAAAAACACAGGCTATGTAATCAGAAACGGCTTAAGCGTCGGTTCACTTGCAAAAAAAGCAATCAATAAAGATGAACTTAACGCAACCGCACACTACTACCAATATGCACAGGACCTTTACGCTCCTGCATTTTTTGCCAACTACAAAAACGGTCTTAAAAAAATGAAAGAATTCAATGCCAGCACAACTCTCAGAAAAGAAAAGTTCGACCACTACTTTTTCATCACCGGAATGGCTTATGGTTACTACAAGCTGAATGACAAAGCAAATGCCCTCAAATGCTATAAAGAAGCCCTCAAGATTTATCCTGGCAATCACTTTGCAATCAAAATGGTAAATGAATTAAGTGAATAAATTCCCATTTTGACGATCCTTTAAGTCTTTATGAATGCAAAAAAAAACTTCAGAAATCGCTTTCTGAAGTTTTTTTTATTTTAATTCATTTAGTTCTTTTTCCAAGAATTAGTTGTAATAGTTCCTGATTCATCCCAGACATCAAACTGAACTGTCTTGATATTTGACCAGTCCATTGCAGCATAGAAATCTGCAAGGCTAGAAATTTCTTTTCCGTTAATGCCGGTAATGATGTTTCCGTTCTGAAGCTTGAGTGCTGATGCCGGCGATTTTGGAACGATGCTTGTTATTGCAACGCCTTTAACTTTGTCATCAACTTTAAGCTGTTTGCGGACGTCCTTAGTAAGAGGAATTGGAATCAAGCCCGGCCACAGCATTGAATCATTAGAAACATCTTCTTCGATTCTTTCTTCAACTGTTACGGTAACTTCAACTTCCTTACCTGCACGAATAACCTTAAACTTAGCTTTTTCGCCGACTGGAAGACCTGCTACATCACGAACAAGCTGGTCAACAGACTTAATTTTATTACCGTTAAGTTCTGTAATAAAATCACCTGCTTTAATTCCGCCCTTCTGAGCTGGGGCACCGATAAAGATCTGAGAAGCAAATGCTCCTTCTTTATCTTTAATTCCGAGTGATTCTTTGTACTCGTCTTTAATGTCAGTAAGACTTACACCAATCCAGCCGTAAGTAATTTTTCCGCTTGAAATAAATTCATCGATTGCGTGTTTAACATTGTTTATAGGAATTGCAAATCCAAGTCCGATGTTTCCGCCGCTGCCAGAAGCGATCCATGTATTGATACCGATTACCTGGCCGTAAATGTTTAGCAAAGGTCCGCCAGAGTTTCCCTGGTTGATTGCTGTATCAGTCTGAATAAAATCATTGATGTTTCCGATACCGTCACCAGAACGTCCTGTCGCACTTACAATACCCTGAGTTACAGACTGACTGTAACCGAGAGGTGCTCCCATTGCGTAACAGATGTCACCTGCTTCTACACTGTCAGAATCTCCCAATGTCGCAAGCGGAATTGTTGCATCATCTGATTCAAACGAAACAAGTGCGACGTCCATTCTTTTGTCTGCACCAACAAGCTTACCGTCAAATTCACGACCATCATTAAGCTTTACAGAAATTTCTGTTGCAGAACCAGCAACATGGTTATTTGTAAGAACGTAATAAGTCTTGTCCTTACGTCTGATAATTACACCAGAACCAAGTCCTGTTTCTTTATATTCTTCAGGAGCACTGTTTTTGTCCTGAGGAGCAAGTGGATCACCAAAAAAGAAGAAAGGAATGTCACCAAACGGATTTTTAGCACGTTTCTTTGTTTCAACAACATCAATCTCTACAACCGAAGGAAGAACTCCGCGGCTGATTGAACGGTTAACGTCCTGTAGAGCTTCAACAATACTTAAAGAATCCTTAGAAATTTCTACTGAAGATTTAGTCTGTGCAAATGCAGTATCTGCACTGCCTCTGCCGTTATTTCCGTTAATTGCAAAGGAAATAAGAAGGAATGCTGCACAACCAACAACTAAGCTGCCAGCCACATACATTAATTTATTTTTCACGTTTTATATCCTCCTGTACGATAAAAACGGACTTTTGAATGAAAAGTTCTTTCTTTAAAGATAATAAAAAAAATACAGATTGGTTACAATTTTGTTAAAATTTCTGTGTGATCTTCAAATACTGCAACAGTATGTTCTTCGTGAGCTGATGGAAGTCCGTCACATGTAAGTACTGTCCAGCCGTCTTTTGCAGTTTTTACATCTGCAGTTCCGAGGTTAATCATAGGTTCGATTGCTAAAACCATGCCCGGCTGAATTCTTGGATTTGCTCCACCCCAGTCAGGTACATTTGGAACACTCGGGTCTTCGTGAACATCAAGGCCAACTCCGTGACCGCAGTAATCGTAAACAACACCGTATCCGTGCTTTGCAGCGACTTCGTAAACTGCACGGCTGATGTCCTTGATTCTGTTACCCACACGGCATGCATCAATTCCAGCCTGGAGTGCTTCGAGAGTAACTTCGTCGAGTTTTCTTACCTTTTCTGAAACGTTCCCTACAAGCACTGAATGTGTTGAGTCAGAAATGTATCCGTCAAGATCAATTCCTACATCAATACACACAATATCACCGTCACGAATAATTTTCTTTGCCGAAGGAATTCCGTGAATGACTTCTTCGTTTACGCTAATACATGCAGCGCCCGGAAAATCTTCTCTGTACCAGGCAGGAGTTCCGCCGTGGCCTATAATAAAGTTTTTGCAAAGGTCATCAACCTGTTTTGTTGACATTCCAGCCTTTACCTGTGGAATTATTTCTTTAAACATTTCTGCAAGAAGATGACAGCTTTTTCTGATTCCGTTGATTTCATCTTCGTTTTTTAATCTGATCATTTGATTTTTCCTTTATGTTGTATATTCCCTATGTATTATTTTTTTTGTTTTTACTATCGATGCTTATTTTACGTTCTGCAGAATCTTTCTGGATTCTTCCATACAGATAAGTGAAGTTGCATCGTCGCCGATTCTCTTGTAAGCCTGAGCCATTTTCTGCAGAAAAAATGCATCGTCCCTCGGACCAAACTCAAGGTCGAGTGCACGTTCCCACGCATCAAGCGCAAGTTCATCGTTAATAACGCCATCTAGTTTAGTGCGCAGAATATTTTTTGTAAATGCAATCACTTCAGGAAAAAACAGTCTAAAATAATTGTAACTTCTTTCCATAAGAATAATCTGTTCAAGAAGAAGGAATGCATCGTAATACTCGCCGCGCCATACAAGTTCTTCGCTCAAGATAAAACCATAGTCCATAAAATTTTCTCTGGTGAACCAGCGCTTAAGACTGAAGTCTGCATGTTCGGTATTCATCCGTTTGAACTCTGCAACCGCATCATCTTCACGGTCGTGCATGAGATCAAAGATTATGAGCTTGGCGCGGCTTTCCTGGTCGTTGCGGTTAAGAAGCCACTGGCGGTAATCAAACGATGAATCGTTTGCTTTTTTGAATATCGGGTTTACGTTGTAGGAAGAATCAAAAACCTCACGGCTTTTTGCATCAGAGAGAACTCTGTAGGCCTGAACAACTTTTGCAAATTCTGCAGAGGTTTTGTGAGTTCCAGATTTGTCAGGATGAAGTTCTTTTACTTTGTTGCGATAAGCTCTTCTGATTTCAGCAAGAGTTGCGTCCTGTTTAACGCCGAGAATTTTATATAAATCTTCCATATGTGTGTACTTTTATAATTATAGTTAAAAAAGGAATCTTTTACAAATGTTTGAACTGCTGTTCAATTTCGGGATCTTTTACGACAACAACAGAACATGGTGCGCTTGCAATAATTTCTCGGTTAGAAAGAGAAAGTGAACTGTTTGTATTTTCCCAGGAATAACTTTTTGTTGTTATACCTTTATCTCCGCCTAAAAGAAGAAGTTCAGCTTTAGTTTCTTTTACGCAGTTAATGACTTCAAGACAAACTGAACCTTTTCGAAGTTCCCCTTTTGTCTTTACACCTTTTGACTCTGCAAGCTTAATGACATAATCAAGGTATTTTTCGCCGTCAGCTGTAAGATTAGTTTCGAACATTGAACTTTCTTCAGAAATAAGAAAGTGTCCCATAGTAAGGCGTTTAATAGTCGCAGTATCGACAACATACACAAATTTAAGGTTAAGCTTCATCTGCTTTGCAAGGATAATTCCATACATGGCAGCATGAATCGAACTCTGCGAACCATTTACTGCAACAACAATATTTTTAACAAGACTTACGCTCATTTTATGCCTCTAGGCTTATTTGCCTTTTTTGTTCTTCAACGCTTTCAAAACGAATACGTTTTCGCGTTCACGTTCTTCGAGAACGCTTTCTATATATTTTACTGTTTCGCTAGTCTGTGGAATCACCATTTTATCAAGAGCATTAACCCTTCTCTGTGTTTTTTTAACTTCACCGGCAAGACGCCATACAATTGTTCTGATTGAAGCCATGTCGGTCAAAAGTTTGAGAAGTTCAAAGAAGTATTTAATTACCTGATCGGTTGAAGCATAAGTTCCAAGCACAGAATAGAAAAGCTGCATCTCAGGAAGTTTTACGTCGATTGTAGGAAAGTTCATACCACCGATAGTTGTAGATTTTTCCTTGATTGTATATTCGTATTTAACACCGTTTGCAATCTGTTCAACTCTGTCGCCACCAACCTGCATAAGCATTTTTTTCAAAGCAGGATATGCTTTTTCAATGAGAGCATCGATATCCTGTTCGAGAAGTTTTACCTTCTCTACCATGTGCATCAATTCCATTACAAGAATTTCGCGTTTCTGTTCAAGAAGTTCATAACCGTCTTTAGAAATGGACAGCTGTTCTTTCAGGGAGAGAAGATTTGATTTTGTTGGTGCAACATTAAGTTTTGCCATATTTTATGCCTTTACTTTAATGATTCCTGATTCTACATCTGCTTCATCTTTTGGAAGATATTTTTCAATGTATTCAGGCTTGATGCGGACAAGTTCATCTTTAGGAAGAATCTTGAGCACTCTCCATCCGATATCAAGTGTTTCTTCAATCGAACGGTTTTCGTATTCACCCTGAGTAAGGAACTGCATTTCGAATGCTTCACCGAATTTGAGGTAAAGCTTATCGAGTGATGAAAGTTCTTCTTCACCGATGATGGCAGCAAGGTTACGGATTGATTTTACCTTTGAGTAAGAAGCAAAGAGCTGGCTTGATAGGTTTGCATGGTCTTCGCGAGTCATTCCCGCACCAATACCGTCTTTCATCAAACGGCTCAAAGAAGGAAGTCCTGCTACAGGAGGATACATTCCTTTCTGCGAAAGTTCGCGATCAAGTACAATCTGTCCTTCTGTAATATATCCTGTAAGGTCAGGAATTGGATGAGAAATATCATCGTTTGGCATTGTCAAAATCGGAATCTGAGTAATTGAACCTTCAGAACCTTTAATACGACCAGCGCGTTCATAAATTTCTGCAAGGTCAGAATACAAGTAGCCAGGATAACCTTTACGTCCAGGAACTTCACCGCGAGTTGTAGAAATTTCACGCAAGGCTTCACAGTAGTTTGTCATATCTGTCAATACAACAAGTACGTGCATTCCTTTTTCGTAAGCAAGATATTCTGCAGCTGTCAAAGCACAGCGAGGTGTAATGATACGTTCAATTGACGGTGCATCTGCAAGGGACTCAAACATTACTACTTTTGAAAGAACACCTGATTCTTCAAATGTATCTCTAAAGAAACGAGCAACGTCGTATTTAATACCCATTCCTGCAAATACCATTACGAACTGATCATCGCTTGAGCGAAGTTTTGCCTGACGGATGATCTGAGCTGCAAGGCGGTTATGAGCAAGTCCGTTTCCAGAGAAGATAGGAAGTTTCTGTCCGCGGATCAATGTGTTCATTCCGTCGATTGAAGAAATACCTGTCTGGATAAAGTCTCTCGGATAAATACGTGCATATGGGTTAATCGGGTTTCCGTTTACGTTGATTTTCTGTGATGAAACGATCTGCGCAAAACCGTCAATCGGTTCACCAAGACCGTTAAAGATACGGCCTAAAAGATCCGGTCCAACACGAAGTTCAAGAGGTTCTTCAAGGAATTCAACTGTAGTTTCTTTAAGGTCGATGCCGGTTGTTGAACCGAAAATCTGTACGATTGCAACATCATCAGAAAGGTCAATAACACGACCTGTTCTTTTTACGCCAAAGCGGTCACGAACAAAAACTGTTTCGTTGTAAAAAACATTTTCTGAACGCTTAACAACAACGATTGGTCCGTCAACTGATTTTACGCCACGATATTCTACGCCTTTCATACAGCTGCCTCCGATACCTGATAGATACGTTCAATTCCACCAAATTCTTCATCAAGCAAAGAATCGATTTCGTTGATCTTATCCATTTCATCATTTTTAATTAAAGACTTAATACGAGTAATTTTTTCACGGCAGCTTAAAGCAGTTACCTTTGAAAGTGGAGCGCCTGCTTTTACAACTGCAAGAGCTCTGTTATAGAACTTCATAATAAGTACGAGAATCTTAATCTGTTTTTCAACACCACAATATGCATCGATATCATCAAATGCATTCTGCTGAAGGAATCCGTTTTTCATCATTTCTGCAACAACAAGAACAATGCGTTCAGAATCTGGAAGTGCATCAGGTCCGATCAAACGAACAATCTGTTCCAGTTTCTGTTCCTTCTTTAAAAGTTCAAGAGCTTTATCTCTTACATCAGCCCACTGTGGATTTGTTTTTTCCCACCAGTCTTTTACTTCTTCTGCATATTCTGAATATGAATCAATCCAGCTGATTGCAGGATAATGACGTGCATTTGCAAGTTCTCTGTCTAGTGCCCAGAAACAGCGGATGAATCGTTTTGTATGCTGAGTTACAGGTTCTGAGAAGTCGCCTCCCATAGGAGAAACAGCTCCGATTACAGAAACACTTCCCTCTTTGTTACAAAGTGAAGTAATACGACCAGCACGTTCATAGAACTCTGCAAGGCGTGTCGGTAAGTATGCAGGGAATCCTTCTTCGGCCGGCATTTCTTCCATACGGCCAGAAAGTTCACGGAGCGCTTCTGCCCAGCGCGAAGTTGAGTCTGCCATAATTGCAACTGCCATACCCATGTCGCGGTAATATTCAGCAAGTGTGATTCCGGAATAAAGTGAAACTTCGCGCGCTGCAACCGGCATGTTTGATGTGTTTGCGATAAGGATTGTACGTTCCATCAATGATCGGCCTGTACGTGGGTCGATAAGTTCAGGGAACTCTGTAAGAACATCAGTCATTTCGTTTCCTCGTTCACCACATCCGATATAAATAATAAGATCTGCATCACACCATTTTGCAACGGCATGCTGAGTCATTGTCTTTCCTGTTCCAAAACCTCCAGGGATTGCAGCTGTTCCTCCTTTTGACAATGGGAAGAATACGTCGATGACGCGCTGTCCTGTAAGAAGAGGTTCTGTTACACCAAGCTTTGCAGCGTATGGACGAGGTTTACGAATAGGCCAGTTCTGAGAAAGTTTGATTTCTTCATCGAGTTCAGTTGTGGCAATAACTTCGTCTACTGTGTAGGAACCATTCCCTTTAAAAGACTTTAATGTTTTACCTTTAATATATGGAGGAACCATGATGGCATGAACAACAGATTCAGTTTCTTTAACTGTTCCCAGTACCATACCGATTTTGATTGCCGAACCTTCAGCAATACCATCAGTTGTAACAAAATCCCATTTTTTTTCTGTATCAATCGGTGTTGTTCTCTGTCCCGGCAAAAGGAAAGAACCTTTGTCTTCGAACATTGCCTTGAGCGGACGCTGAATACCGTCATAGATTGTACCGACAAGACCAGGACCGAGTTTAAGAGACAATGGAGCTTCTGTACATTCAACGTCTTCTCCAATCTGCATACCGGTATCATCTTCATAAACCTGAATTACGGCTTTGCCTTCATTCTGGCGGATGATTTCACCAATAAGTTTATTTTTTCCTACATTAACTACATCGTAAAGACCACAGCCTTCAAGGCCGTCAGCGTAAACGATAGGACCTGCGATGCGTGTAATTTTACCGTGAATCATTCAGGAAGCCTCCCGCCAAACAAAGTTACTGCTAATTCATTTCTGTATTTATCAATTAATTCAGTGATTACTTCTTCAAGAGTAAGACGGATTTTTACAGCCTTATCATCTGAAACAAGAATTACACCTTCGTGAATTTCAATTCCATCAACTGCTTCTTCACCTGATTTTGCAAAATCAACAGAAAAACAGTTATTGATTTTTACTTTGCTACTCAAAGTGTTTTTTACAAAGTTTGTATCAAAGCCATAAACCTGAGCATCAAATGTTTTTTCAGAAACAAGATCTGTAAAACGGTTCAAAAGAGATGCAGCCATCTCAAATCTTTTTTCCTGAGAAAGAGTTTTTAAATAATCGTTAATTCCTTCTGCTACAGAAGAACTGATGTAAGACACAAGGAAGCGTGATTTTTCAAGAGACAAACTTGAATCAAGATCTTTTTTAACCTCATCAGCCTTGCAGTCAAAATAAGCTTCTTTTTCTTTCTTTGCTTCTTCAAGGCGTGACTCAACCTGCGCCAGAATCTGGTCACACTGAGTATCAGCATTTCTTAAAATCTTTTCAGCCTTTTTTCTTGCGTCATTCTGAATTTCTTTATCAAGGATGTCCGTAGATCTAAGTTCTTCCATATATTTTTCCTTAACGCTAAATGCTAAACATGAATTCCTACAGCTTCACGAATTGAATCTGTAAGAGATTTCTTTCCACTGACTTTTCCCTGGAGTCCGGGAATTTCTACGATAAGCGGAAACTTTCCCTGCATCTGCCATTCACTGACTTCTTCTTCGAGCATGACAGAAACATCTTCAGTTAAAATGAGAATCTTGGGAATGTCTGAACTTATCGGAGCAGAAACCATTCCGCTTCTGCCTGTAACCTTGTTAAAGGCATCAAGGGCCTGACTGCGGTTTGACGCATAAGTTCCCTTAACACCAACAAGTGCAAAAGCGAGAACGAGTTCACGCTCGCCAATAATATAATATTCCAAATTCGAACCTTAAGTTTTAATTAAAGAATAATAATCAAAAGTGCAACAAGGAATCCCCAGAGACAGATACCTTCAGCAAGACCTACGAATGGAAGAGCCTTACCAGAAAGTTCAGCGTTTTCACTCATAGCACCCATAGCTGCAGCACCAATTTTTCCTACTGCCATACCACCAGCGATACATGCAATACCTACTGCGATACCTGCAGCAATGTACTTGATTGACTGTGAGTTGTCAGCTGCAGGAGCCTGCTGTTCTACCTGAGTTTCAGATGCAACTTCTGGAGCTGCTGATTCCTGAGCGAACATTCCTGCGATTCCGAATACTGCTAACAATGACATTACGATAAAAAATTTCTTGTTCATATTGAACACTCCTTATTTTGGTTTGTCAGACGAAAGCCTGACTCTTATTTATCTATTTGAATTCAGGTGTTGAAGTAAACTCAAACGGTTTAAACTCGCGACCTGTTTCATTAAAGAACTTAGAGAAGAATTCGTAATACTGCAAACGGATAACCTGAATTGCTACGATCATTCCTTCAAGAACGATTACGATTACGTTTCCGATAATTGAAATTGCAACACCGCCAAGAGCCGGCGCAATTTCGCTCATTGATGCAATGATGTAACCCAATACTGCATGGGCAAGAGCAAATGCACCAACACGAAGGAAGCTTACTGTGTTAGACATATAACCAGAAAGAACTTCAATCAATTCAACTACACCACCAATGATTGCTGCTCCCAATCCGTTTTCGAGAACAGGATGTTCACCGTCAACAAGACGTTCAAAAGGTTCACCGAATGCGGCAAAGAACAATGTTATGCCGATGACAATCCAGTCGTACATCTGTGGTGCAATTCCAAAAAGGAATACGCGAACAACAAAAAAGATTACATACCAGAAGAAACATGCACCGAAAACTCCGTACTTTCCGAAAAATGCTTTTCCGTAATGCTTGCGAGAAAAATTATTGATAATGTTCAAAATCAAACCTGTTGAGTTAATGATAAATCCAACTGCAACAGAGAAACCGAAGAACTTGAACATATTCAAAATTGATTCAGGACTTGAACTTGGCATCATGTGAAGAATGTGGTCACGTGGTTCACCAAAGAGACCTGTAATGAATCTTGAAACAGGAATAAGAAGTGTTTCGTTTGCGAAGAACTCACCGGTAAGAATACCCATTATCATACTTGTAATACCGATAGCCATAAAAATCGGAGCAAACTTATTCCAACCACCGACTTTAATAACTTTACATGCCATAAGAATTCCTGCGATTAGGAATACAAGTCCCTGACCTGCATCACCGAACATGATACCGAAGAGAATTGTAAAGAAAGTTGCAACGAATGGTGTCGGGTCAACTGTTCCATAAACTGGAGAACCGTAAGAGAAAATCATTCTCTTGAATGAAGAAACAAATTTTCCGTGTTTCAATTCTACAGGAACCTGTTCGTGCCCGTTAACAACACTTGGAACTTCTTCAGGTTTATATTTTCTTACTACAATTCTCTTTTCTGTAAGATGGTCAAGATGCTTGATTACATCGTCAGCATCAACAAGCGGAAGCCATCCTGTAATTCTGTAAACAAGCTTTGTCGACTCAAGTTTATATTCTGTTGCACGAACCTGACTGGCAAGAGAAAGTTTTCCGAGCAAAGAATAAATTGAATCTTTATGTGTGTCAGCAAAATTTTTTCTCTGTTTTACTAAAGCTTCAAGTTTTTTATCTGATTCTTTTTTCTGCACTTTAAGGGAATCGAGAACGTCATCAGGAATTCCTTTAAAGTCCTGTGGAATTTCCATGTTAACAAAATTGTATTTTTTCAATTCTGTATCGAGCGCAAATCTTCCCTTTTTAGAACTTGCAGCAAGAATGCGAGATTTGTCATTACCGAGGGGAAGAACAATTGCACGGTTACCGACATCAAATTTAAGTTCATCAAAAACTGCAGGATCAATTTTTCCGATACGAAGTGTAAGAAAAGAAAGATGTTCAAGTTCTGAATAAGAAGCCTTGAGATTTGAGAAAGCCTGTGCTTCGTCAAATGCTTCTGTAATTTTCTTATTAGTTTCATGCTCTTCAGCATCCTGTTCCTGAAGCTCAGTTAGTGCTTTGATGATATTTTCTGCTTCATCAAAATCAGAAGCTTCAGGAAGATCGAACTTTGCAATATTGCCGTCAAACTCTTTGAGAGTAAGGTATGCTCTTACCTGATCAAGACGACGGTACAAATCAAGTTCCTGATTTATAATGTCCTTTGATTTATCAGATTCGTCAAAATCTGACTGAAACTGAAAGCATCCTTTTCTTCCTAAATATGAAAGTACTTTTGAGATGTCCTGCTTGAGAACTATAAGTTCAACAAGTCGCATTGGAGTTGTTCTTGCCATATCTATCTCCTATTCTCTTTGTTAGCCTATATTTCTAATCATCTGTTCCTGATCAATATTCAGACGGATAGATTCAACAGCCTTTCTGATATTGTCAAGTTCATCACGTTTTATAAAGAACCAGGTAATCATTACCATCGCTGTAAAAGGATTCTTGTGGAATTCTCTTCTCATCGAAGCTGAGAATTCTTTCTGGACTTTTGTCTCAAAATATGAAGGATCAAGCTTCCAGAATTTTGAATCATCCTTGCCATTAAGTAATTTTACATACTTCCATTTTGCCCAGTCATCAAAAGAATCAATTTTAAAATCAAGAATCATTAATGCTTCACTGGCAAATTTATCAGTACTGGGCTTTGCATCATCAAGGTAAATTAAATGCTCTTTAATCTTTTCAGAGTCCATGTTATAGAAAACCTTAAGACGCATTGCCCATGTTATATTCATAAATGAATAACGTTTTGCAATAATATTTTCTGCAACCTGTCTTTCAGAAGACGGAAGTTTCTGAACTGAAGTCCAGATTTTTTTAATAAACTGAGTGTCAACTTTATTAGCAAAAATATTTTCTTCTTCCAGTGAAGGAATTTTATCAAACCATGAAAGTTCTGTTCCTTCAGTCATTTTTGCAATGTCAGGCCATTTTTCGTATTTTAAAATATTGAAAGGTTTTATTTTCTGAAAATCTTCTTTACTGCTATTTTGTGCGGCGAGTTTTCCTGCGGCATTTTTTATATTTTCGTAATCAAACCACTGAAGGAGATCAAGAAGAATCTGGTCTGGTTTTGAATATGCTTTTACGAGATTTGAATATTCATCAATGAATTTCTGAGAGGCTTTTTTTTCAATTTCCTGAGCGAGTAAAGTTTGCGGAACGGCAGGAACTTCATCTGTAAATAAAAGATTCCAGAGTTCCTGAAGTGATTTTGCACTGAAAAGATTTACAGTTCGTGAACCGGTAAAAGATTTTGAGAGCATTCCACTTGCTTTAGCATAAACGTAACAAGATGCACCAGAACGATCCATAACGTTACCTATGCCTTAGACAAAGTGCTGTTCAAGAACGAATTGAATGCATTTACATCTTTTTCGGATTTGACGATTTTGTTTTTATAAGATTCAATTTCGTTGTTATGTTCTGTTTCGTAAGACTTGATTTTTTCGTTGTACTGCTTTTCGAGTACTTCAACTGTTTCGCGGTATTTTGAATAGAAGATTTCGTCAGCCTTTGCTTTGGCTGCTAAGATTTTTTTATTTGATTCAATTTGAGCATCATCGATAAGTGCAGATGCCTGACTCTCAACTTCGAGCAAATGACTGATAACATTAACTTCGTTTTCTGCCATTTTCTTACTCCTTTTATCTGGATGCGCAGGGAGTTGATTTACAAGCTCTCTTCTGCCTGGACAATAGCCTGAACTACCTGAGCCCCGGAATTTTTGTCCATTAGACTTTTATAAAAATCAGGCACACCAAAAACAAATGCTAACTCCTGCATAATATTCAGATGCGCTGCCGTATCATTAGCCGGAAAAAGTAACATAAATACAATATGTACCGGTTTTCCATCAAGGGCTTCGTAATCGATTCCCTCTTTACTGATTCCTACTGCACAAATTGGTTTTTTAATTTTTTGATTTATAGCATGAGGAACTGCTATACCGGGAACAACTCCTGTTGTCATTTTCGCTTCTCGCTGAAGCAATGAATCTAATACTTCAGCCCGGTCTAAACCTGGACACTGTGCGACAAGAACTTCAGTCATTTCTTCAAAAAGTTCTTCTTTGTCTTCACTTTCCAGATTTACCCTTACAGCTTTCGGCTTTAACAATTCCTGCAGCATAATATTTACAACTAATTAAATTAGTTTGCAGCTTCTCCCATAGAAGATTCTGCATTTGGTTCGCTTTCTGCTTTTACATCATTTACTGCATCAATAACAGAGCTTGCATCAATTCCGGCACCAGTCTGAACTTCAGTTGTCTGTGAACCGTCAACAAGGTTTGTCTTTTTATTCATGAAAGCAATAGAGAATGCAGTAATGAAGAAAAGAGCAACAAGAACAAAAGTTGTCTTATTAAGAACACTTGCCGAATGTGAACCGAATGCAGCAGATCCTGCACCTGAAAGCAAACCGCCAAGTCCACCACCTTCATCATTCTGGATAAGAACGAGAAGAACAAGCAAAACACAAATAATTGCAAATAAAACGATAAGAGCAACTTTCATAATAATAACACTCCAAAAGGGCCTTTATTTTCTAGCCCCGTAATTAATTTCAAATTTTTCTTATAATAATCAATAAAAGAATTGTAGTCAATAATAGGGACTTTCTGGAAATTCCCGCAAAAAAAGACTTAATTCAGAAAATTATTTTCTATATATAATCATATATATGAATATGATTATATTTTTGATTATTTAATTTCGTTTCTAAGGATCTGTCTGAGGAATTTTCCTGCTTTTGAAAGATCGCTGTCTTTCCAGTGACCTTTAGCATCACGGTCTTTGTTATAAGCAAGAACACCTGAATCTTCACCTTTATTGTTAACAGACCAGTTAGCCCATGAGATGTTGTTCTTTTTCATGAATTTAACCCATTCAAGAGTTTCTTCTTCAAACACACCGCCGTCACCGCTGGCTTTTGTACAACCCCATTCTGTAATAAATACAGGAAGTCCTGCATCGATTGCCTTCTGTACACCTTTTCTTGATTCTTTTCCGTGAGAACCGGCATAGAAGTGGTATGTATACATAATGTTCTTATATTCTGTGATAGGATCTTCAAGAGCAGCAGCAAGGTTTGAGCTCCAGATTGGTGTTCCTACTACAATAATGTTGTCCGGGTCATTTGCACGGATTGCGGCAATTACTTCTTCTGCATAAGGCTTGATGTTATCTTTCCAGGTTACGTTTTCGCCGTTTGGTTCATTACAGATTTCGTAAATGATATTTGCTTTGTCACCATATGTCTTTGAAATATCTGTAAAGAATTCAATAGCTTGCTCTTTGTAAAGCAAAGGATCTTTTTCGCCGATTACGTGCCAGTCAACGAGAATATACATTCCGTTTTTGATACATGATTCGATTGAAGTAATCATTTTTTCGCCAAGAACAGGGTTTCCGATATATCCGCCCTGTACTGTATACAACGCTGCACGCCAGAGCTGGCAGTTCCAGTCATCACGAAGCCATGTAATTACATCGTCGTTGGCAAATTTTCCATACCACTGAAGTCCATGTGAACTCATACCGCGAAGCTGAACAGGATTTCCGTTCTGGTCACAAATATCAGTTCCGATTACCTGAAGGTTTCCGTAGCGTTCAACTACAGTTTTTCCGTCTTCAATGGCAAGATGAGTATCATTCTTATATTTATCTTCTTTTCCACAGCTTACAAAAGAAGCTGCAGCTGTCAATAAAACAGCCATCACTGCGATTTTAGAAATAATCGATTTTTTCATTTTTTCCACCTAAAAAATATTTAATAATAAGTTCTTCTATTTTATCATAACTATTCTATAAATCAAATTAAAAATTTAAAATAAATTCAAAATAAATACTAGACACAGTTATTTCAATTTGGTATAGTCTTAATTACGAAGTTTCATTAAGCGAGAGTGGTGAAACTGGCATACACGCTAGACTTAGGATCTAGTGCTTCGGCTTGAGGGTTCAAGTCCCTCCTCTCGCAAGTCCTTCGCTAAGAAGACTTAAAGCAAAATATTTTTGCGGGAATAGCTCAGTGGTAGAGCGCCACCTTGCCAAGGTGGATGTCGCGGGTCCAACTCCCGTTTCCCGCTCTAGCAGTTTAACTGCATTAATCAGAGCGCAAAACTCAAATATTTTGCGGGAATAGCTCAGTGGTAGAGCGCCACCTTGCCAAGGTGGATGTCGCGGGTCCAACTCCCGTTTCCCGCTCTAAATAAAAGCGATTCGAGAGCAATCTGAATCGCTTTTTTTTTCATTTATTTTTTTTTAAGAAGAGGAAAAGAGTCGTGAAATTAACAAAGAATTACGAAAAACTCGAAAAATCTGCAGTAAAACTTACTGTAACAGTTGAAAAAAGTGAACTTGAAGCAATTTACAATAAGGTAACAGCAAACTATTCAAAGAATGCCCAGATTCCTGGATTCAGAAAAGGACACGTTCCAGCAAGCGTTCTCGTACAGAAATACGGTGATGCTCTCAAAGCTGATACATTAAGCGAAGCAATTGACGGATCTTTGAATGAAATCTTCTCTGACGAAAACGAAAAAGAAAACCGCCCTCTTCCATATGCTCAGCCAAAACTCGAATCAATTCCTGAACTTGACCTTTCTAAAGATTTGACATTTACAGTAACATATGACGTACTTCCAAAAGTTGAAGTTAAGAACTTCTCTGGAATCACTGTAAAAGAACCACAGGTTGAAGTTGGTGAAGCAGAACTCGCTGAAGAACTTAAAGGCATCCAGGAACGCAACGCTACAGTAACTGATAAAAAAGATTCAGAAGCTGTTTCTAAAGACGATATCGTTACAATCAATTATTCAGAACTTGATGACAACGGTGCAGTTATTGAAGGTTCAAAACGCCAGGGATTCGTATTCACTGTAGGTTCTGGTGAAAACCTTTACAAGATCGATGACGAAATCATCGGTATGAAAAAGAACGAAACTAAAGAAATCACAAAAACATATGCAAAAGATGATGCAGATGCAGAGCTCGCAGGTAAAACAAAGAAAATCAGCGTAACTGTTACTGCTATCAAACTTCGCAACCTTCCTGCTCTCGACGATGATCTTGCACAGGACGTTAACGAAAAATACAAGACACTTGATGACCTCAAGAACGATATTAAACGCCAGATGGAAGTTGCAAAAGACCGCCGAGTTAAAGAAATGAAAAACAACGACCTTCTTACACAGCTCATTGAAAAGAACCAGTTCGAACTTCCTGCAAGTTTGCTTGCTGCAGAACTCGAAGGTCGTTTCAACATGATGGCTCAGCAGTTCCAGACAACTCCACAACAGCTCGAAAAAATGCTTACATCTTCTGGACAGACAAAAGAAGCTATGACAGCTGCATGGGCTGAAGAAAGCGAAAAAATGCTCAAGAGCCGCATCATCGTAGAAGCTCTTCTCAAAGAAAGAAACATCACTGTAACTCCAGAAGAAATCGAAGCTGAATATGCTAAAATCGCTGAAGACGGTGGAATGACTGTAGAAGAAGTTAAAAAGCACTACTCTGACCCACGCGCAAAAGAATACCTCATCGACGATGCAAAAGAACAGAAACTTTACGCTGAACTTTACAAAGAAGTTAAGGTTTCAAAAGGCGACAAAATGTCTTTTGCTGACCTCTTCAAGAGATAATCAGACTGAAGTTTAAATAAAAAGGAATGTACGGCAATCGCGCATTCCTTTTTTTTTGTTACAAATAAATCATAAATTTAAGGACGATTTGATGATTTTTTGATATATTTATATAAGATATCAACATCAGAAATCCTTAAAAGAGGACTATTTATGAATACACAGATGCACGATTTGGTTCCTTATGTAATTGAAAGAAGCGGAAACAGCGAAAGATCATATGATATTTTTTCACGTCTTTTAAAAGAACGTATTATTTTTGTTGACGGTCAGATTACAGATGCAACAGCAGATTTGATTATTGCACAGCTTTTGTTCCTTGAATCAGAAAACAAGACTAAACCAATCAGTATGTATATTAATTCACCGGGCGGATCAGTAACTGCAGGTCTTGCAGTTTACGATACAATGCACCTTGTCTCGTGCCCTATCCGTACAATCTGTATGGGACAGGCTGCAAGCATGGGCGCAATTTTACTTGCAGGTGGAACAAAAGGCAAACGTTACATTCTTCCTTCAGCACGTGTTTTAATTCACCAGCCATCAGGCGGAACTGAAGGTCAGGAATCAGACATCGAAATTCAGAGCGCAGAAATCCAGCGCCTTAAAAAACTTTCAATTGAATACCTTGCAAGCGATACAGGCAAATCTGAAAAGCAGATTGCAAAAGACGTTGAGAGAGATTTCTTTATGTCTGCAGAAAAAGCTTTGGAATACGGAATCGTTGACCAGATTATGTCACGCCGTCCAGCCGAAGGCGATTCAGAAGACAAATAAGGGAGACACTTAAAGTGAAGAAATTTGGTAATCAGGAATACTGCGCATTCTGCGGTATGCCAGCCGGAGATAAAAAAGAAGATTTTCGCCGTTTAATCGGTTCCCGTATTGCACCAGTTTTTATCTGTAATGACTGTGTAGATATCTGTAAGGGAATTTTTGATTCAGAACCAAAGGGCGAATTATCAATTGAACTTTCAGAAGTTCCTTCTCCAAAAGAATTCAAGGCTTTTCTTGACCAGTATGTAGTCGGTCAGGACTATGCAAAAAAAGCACTTTCAGTTGCTGTTTATAACCATTACAAAAGAATGGCTTCTCTCAAGAATCTTGAAAAAAACGATATTACAATCGAAAAATCAAACATTCTTTTGATTGGACCAACAGGAAGCGGAAAAACACTTCTTGCAAAAACACTTGCTCAGAAGCTTAAAGTTCCTTTTGCAATCGCAGATGCAACTACCCTCACAGAAGCCGGTTACGTTGGCGAAGACGTAGAAAACGTTCTTTTAAAACTCATCAATGCCGCAAACGGAAACATTGCTGCCGCAGAAAAAGGAATCATCTTCATCGACGAAATCGACAAGATTGCCCGCAAGAGCGAAAACACATCTATCACCCGTGACGTATCAGGCGAAGGTGTTCAGCAGGCTCTTCTTAAAATCATTGAAGGTACTAAAGCAAGCGTTCCACCACAGGGCGGAAGAAAACATCCAAACCAGGAAATGCTTGAAATTGATACAACAAACATTCTGTTCATTCTCGGCGGAGCGTTTGTCGGCCTTGATAAAATCATTGAACAGCGAACAAATGAACACTCAATCGGTTTCTGTTCTTCTTCAGAAACAATGACTGATGAACAGAAAGTTAATCTTCTTAATACAGCAACTTCAGACGACCTTGTAAAATTCGGATTGATTCCTGAATTAATCGGACGTATGCCGGTTTCTGTAGCCTTGAAAGAATTAACAAGAGACGATTTGATTTCCATTCTTACAAAACCAAAGAATGCAATTACAAAACAGTTCCAGGCTTCTTTTGCTATGGATGATGTTGACCTTACCTTCACTGATGAAGCAATTGCAGAAATTGCAGATATCGCAATCCGTCAGCAGACAGGTGCCCGCGGTCTAAGAGCAATTGTTGAAAAAATGCTTCTTGATATTATGTTTGAAATTCCTAGCATCAAAGGAAAGAAAAAACTTGAGATTACAAAAGATATGGTAACTCAGAAAACTTCAATTGATGTTGAAAAATTACTGGCTTAGAAAGAAGTTTTAATTTATTTTACTGACAATTAAAGGCAATAAAAAAGCGCTTGCATCGGATCTGAAGATTCGGCGTAAGCGCTTTTCTATTTTAGTACCAGTCATTTAAAGTTGTAAACAGATTTTAAATTCCTTTGATGACTTCAAGAACTTTTTCAGCAGTATTCTGCCAAGTAAAAGTTGAAGCCCATTCAAGTCCTTCTTCTACGATTTTTTTTCTGAAGTCCTGATCTGTAATAACTTTTTCGATAGACTGAGCCATCTGCTCCGTATTGTCAGGATTAAACAGAACGACATTCTTTCCTGAAATTTCAGGGATTGCTCCGCGTTCTGCACTGACAACAGGAATACCACAGGCCATTGTTTCGATAATTGGTAAACCAACACCTTCCTGACTTGACGGGAATACACAACATTCTGCATTTGAATAAAGTCTTCCAAGTTCTGAATGTGGGAAAAAGCCTGTCATAAAAATATCACTGGCAAATGGCGACTGAATGACAGCTTTCTGAACTTCCATCGCATAATCATCCTGACTTCCTGCAAGTACAAGTCTGTGAGGAAGTTTTGTCTTTGCCTTGAATTTATCAAATGCATCAATAAGCTCGACGTGATATTTTTCAGGACCTGAAATGCGTGTCGGATAAATGATGTAAGGCTTTTTAATCGCAAAAGGTTTAATATCAACATAATCGCCTTCAGAAAGGTTATGCTGGTAGAATACGCTGTGATCAATTCCGTTTGGAATGACACTGATTTTTGAACTTTCGATTCCGAGTTTTACAAGATCGTTTTTTACAAATTCACTTGGGGCGATGATGCGGTCAATTCTTTTAAGACCTTTAAGTATGACTTTACGAAGAAATTTATCTTTTTTATTTTCAAGCAGTTTTGAAACAATGTCGTTTACGATTGCAATTCCCTTAGTCTTAAACTTTTTAGGAAGCATTCTGGTTGCGCAAGTATAAATTACGACATCGTATTTCTGCTGCTTTGCAAAACGCTTCATTTTGCGTTTATGCCACCACTGCTGGACTTTAAGCGTGTCCGAAATATTTACTGCAGTAAAGGTTGTGTCAAATTTTGCCTTATATGTGTAACGGTCTGCTTCCTGACCAAAAAGGTCGTATTCAATTCCCTGTTCCTGAGGCATATCCTGCATCAGAAAATACAAATATGAACCGAGACCTGACTGTCCGTGATCGAGACCAAAAGTGTCTATTCCAACTTTCATAGTGAGCGAATTATAGCATAGATCGGCGCTATATGCTATAGTAGAAAAATGAACGAAAATACAGAAGCAATTAAAGATTTTTCATCTCTTGGAATTAACGGAAACCTTATCATCGCATTAAACAAACTGAACATCAGTCAGCCTTCCCTTATTCAGCAGAAGACAATTCCTGAAGTATTACAGAAAAAAAATGTAATTTTTGAATCAGAAACAGGAACTGGTAAAACTTACGCGTATCTTCTTCCCTTGATTCAGAATCTTGAAAAATCAGGCTCACAGGAAGACAAGATTCTCATTCTCGCTCCGACTTACGAGCTTGCTTCTCAGATTAAAACAACGGCTTCTCAGATTACCGGCCTTAAAGCCAGTCTTTTTATTGGCGGGACTCCAATCAAGCGCCAGATTGAAGTCCTTAAGGAAAAACCTCAGATTATAATCGGAAACCCTTCACGCCTTCTCGAACTTATTCACCTTAAAAAACTTAAAACTCAGAGCATCAAAGCGCTTGTTCTCGATGAAGTTGACCGCCTTATCAGCGTAGAAATTGCAGAAGAAACAAAAATGCTTATTTCAAACATTCCATGCGACAGCCAGTTTATTGCCTGCTCAGCAACTTTGAATCAGAATACAAAAAATACACTCAACAGACTTTTCTCAAACGTTGAAGAAGTAATTCTTCCAAAAGAAGACATTCTTTCTAAGAAGATCAGTCATTACGCAATTTTTGCAGAAATCCGTGACAAGATTTCTACATTAAAAAACTTCATTCTTGCTGAAAATCCTGAAAAAGCACTTGTTTTTACAAGCCGCGCAGATCAGGTAGAAAATATCGCACAGAAACTTAAATACAAGAAAGTTGACTGCATGGCACTTCATGCAAAAACTGATAAAAAAGAACGCAAAGCGGCAATCGACCAGTTCCGAAACGGAAAATGCCGTATTCTCGTAACTTCTGATCTTGCAAGCCGCGGACTTGACATTCAGGGCGTAACACACATCATACAGATGGATTTACCTTCAAACGAAGACTTTTTCGTTCACCGTTCAGGTCGTACAGCCCGTGCCGGTAAAACCGGTATTAACGTAGTTATCGGCGATGAATACGAAATGCGAAAATATGCGGCTCTTGAAAAGAAATTCAGTCTTGTTGTCTATCCAAAAATGCTTTACAAAGGAAAACTCGTTAATCCTGGTGATGTTCAGGGTTTTGACGAAAAATAAACAGACACAGTCTGTTCAGTCCCCTGTTTTTACATCTTTTAATTGAATTCTCACGGCAAATTGTGTTATAATTTACTATATTATACACATTGAGTATTGTGGGGAATTTATCCGCTTCTCAAAATAGTTTTAATTTAATAAAGGTGGTTTTTTGTGTTTTTAAAAAGCCTTGACATATTCGGTTTCAAATCATTTGCTGACAAAACTCATATTGTTTTTTCAAGCGGTGTAACTGCCCTTCTTGGCCCAAATGGTTGTGGAAAAAGTAACGTAGTAGATGCAATGAAATGGGTTCTTGCAGAAAACAAAAGTAAGAACCTTCGTGCAGACAAAATGGAAGACGTAATTTTTGCCGGTACTGCTACCCGTCCACCGCTTAACGTTGCAGAAGTTGCCCTTACAATCATGAACGAAAATAACCTTCTGCCTCTTGAAGATTCAGAAGTTGAAATTAAACGCCGTCTCTACCGTTCCGGTGAAAGCCAGTATTTTATTAACGGCCGTCAGGTTGGTCCGTCAGAAATCCGTAAACTCTTTATGGATACTGGTGTCGGTAAAGCTGCCTACTCTGTTATGGAACAGGGAAAAATCGACCAGATTCTTTCAAGCAAGCCTGAAGACCGCCGCTATCTTTTTGAAGAAGCAGCAGGTATCAGCCGTTCAAAAGCTGAATGTGCAGAAGCTCAGCGCGAAATTGAAAAGACATACCAGAACCTTACACAGATTGAAATTTCACTTGCAGAAATTAAACGCAGTTACGATTCCTTAAAAATTCAGGCTGACAAAACTACAAAGTACAGAAAAGTTAAAGAAGAACTTTTCAACATTCAGCTTGACATTCAGCTTCTCAGACTTAAAGGCTTTATTGAAACTAAAGCACGCAACGAAGGAACTATTAAAGAAGTTGAAGAAAAACGTGATGCCGTAAGAAAAGAAATTGAAGAAATCAATAATTCCCTTACAGAAAACACAGACCTTGTTAACAGCCTTCAGGAACAGGTTTATGTCTGCCAGAACGAACTTACAGAAATTCAGAGTATGAAAAACGGTAAGCTTGAACTTCAGAAGCAGCAGAAAACACGTCTTGCAGAAATCAAGGACAAGATTGCCCAGCTAGAAGCTAAACAGGCTACAATTCAGACAAGAATTGACGACTTGAACGAAGAAGTTGGAGAAGCCCAGAGCGGACTTCACGAAAAAACAAAATATCTCGAAGACATTAAAAAGAATATTGAATCTTTCCAGCAGAATATTAATGCTGCAAGCTCACAGATTACAGAAAACGATCTTGCTTCTGATGAAAAACGAAAGCAGATTGAAGACCTTGATAATGCACGTGCCCAGCTTCAGAAAGACCTTACAGCAATCACTGAAGACATCGTAACAATGCTCGATGCAAAGTTAAAAGATGCAGGTTATTCAGAAGGCGCAATGAATACAGCAAAGACTCAGCTTGAAGAAACTCTCGGAAAGCTCCGCGTATTTGTTGAAGGCCGTAAAAATATTTTTGCAGATGCTGCAAGAACAGGAAGCCGTCCTAACGAAAACCTTACACAGCAGGCTGCAGATGCTTTTGCTGAAGCTCACAACATGGTTGGTCTTCTTGAAAAAGCACTCAACTCTTACATCGATGCTTCGCCTGCTTTCATCAGTGAATTCCTTGCACCTGAAGGAATCATTACCAAGAAGCGCGAGATTGATGCAAAGATTGAAAACAACCTTAAGCTTATCGTTGAATACAACCAGATCATCAAAGATTTAAATGCAAGCAATGTAACTCTTGCAATGAAAATCGATGAATATAAAGACACTCTTTCTAAACACAAACAGAACGAAGTTGCTGTCGGCGAACAGTTAAAATCAGCTCAGGAAAAAATCACATTCCTCCAGCGCAACATTCGGTCAGAAGAAGTTAACCTCAAAGCTAACGAAGATGAAGTTTACACAGAAAAGAAACGCTTTGAAGATACTCAGGATCAGATTGAAGAAATTCAGGAAGAGCTTGCAGAAATTGAACGCCGCGGTGCTGAAACAGTTGACCGTCAGAACAATCTCTACAAACAGATTGATGAGTGTAATAACAAGGTTTCTGGCAAACAGAACGACCTTCAGAAAAAACAGGAACTCCAGAAAAAATTCCAGAGCCAGTACGAACAGCTTTCAATTTCAATGGGTTCCCTAGATACAGAAATCAGAAACGTTAAGCAGAACTTCCTTGATCAGTATTCCCGCGACCTGATGGAATACGAAGAACATATGTATGAGATTACAACTCCAGTTGCTAAGCTCAAGGAAGATCTTAGTACTGCAAAACAGAATCTCGACAGTCTCGGTCACAACATCAACCTCATGGCTCCAGAAGAATTTACAGAAGTAAAAGACCGTTACGAACGCCAGGAAGCAAACTACAAAGATACAAAACGTACGCTTGAAGACCTTGAACGCGTATCACAGGAAATCAAGGCAAAATCAAGCGACATGTTCCTTGATACATATAACAAAATTAAAAAGAACTTCCACAACATGTTCCGTCGTCTCTTTAACGGAGGCCACGCAGAGCTTCGCCTGGAAGATCCTGAAAATATTCTTACAACCGGTATTGATATTCTTGCTCAGCCACCAGGAAAGAAACTTGAAAACATCGCACTCCTTTCCGGTGGTGAAAAGACAATGACAGCCATTGCCCTTCTCTTTGCAACATATCAGGTTCGCCCGAGTCCATTCTGTCTCCTCGACGAAATTGACGCCGCTTTGGATGATAAGAACGTATCAAGCTTTGTAACAGCCTTGCGTTCATTTGCAAATATTTCTCAGTACATCGTTATCACTCATAACAAGAAAACTGTTATGGGTGCAGGCTCAATGCTTGGTGTTACAATGGAAGATGCAGTAAGTAAGATTATTGCTCTCCGAATGGATGATGATATTGAAAAAATTAAATCTGAAGTTATCAAGGAAGAAGACAACTTCGTAGAAGAAGATGTTGAACCGGAACAGGGTGTTGTTCTTCCACAGCGTCCAGGTCCAAGAAATAAAGACCAGAACCATCAGGAAACAGCACCTACACCAGCCGACGACCAGAAGGAACAGGTAACTGAATAATGTTTGACTTTTCTGTGGTTGTAGACAATATAAAAGATTTATACAGAGAAAAAAAAGTGCTCTTTATTGTTATTTCTATTCTTGTAGTACTTTTTTTTCTCGGTCTCATCGCAGTTGTTGTACAATCCTGCAGTCACGAACCTGAAGTTCCTGTATATAAAGAGGAAGTTTTAAATCCAGATCAGAAACTTCTGCTTCCTGAAGGTCCTTCAATTCCTGATGGTTATGCAGTTACAAGGGAACCTCAGGATAAATGGTCAAAGGAAGAAGCTGAAGAATTCTTTACCCTTCCTGGCACAACAGAACTTAAAGCACTTGAAAGTGCAAACAATAAATTAGTGGATGACATTCTTGGAGCAGCACCATGAAAAAACTCGCCACAACTGCAGTAATTACAACAGTTTTATTATTTTCATGCCAGTCGACAGGCAAAGCGCCAGAATCTCTTTCTGACAGCACTGTTACAGCAATCGAAAAAGAATCTGAAGCTTCAGATTCGGAACAGCCTGCTGATTCACAGACAGATTCAGACACTGACACTGATTCACAGACAGATTCTGACACTGACACTGATTCAGAACTTGCCGCAGAACCTGTTGAGGAATTATTCGTTACTGAACATTATATTCCGGAAGAAGAAAAAATCTCTGACGAAGAAATTGAAAAAGACCTTTCGGTAGCTGCAGCACTGGCTGAAGAAAAAACAGAGACTGTTGAAAAAGCAGAAGAAGTTAAGACAGAAGACGTAGATTCAGAAAAATCAAGTTCAGAAGAAGTAAAGACAGAAGTAAAAACTGAAACTAAAACTGACACCGGCTCTTCTAAAGAAGTCAAAACTGCTTCACAGACAGACGTAAAAAAATCAGAAACAATTTCAAATAAATCAACTTCGCCTGTAAAGAAAGAAGAAACAAAAACTCAGAATAAAAATGAGTCAGTTGTTAAAGAAAGTACAAGTTCACTTGATATGCAGAAAGAAGCTGCCCAGGCATCTGATGAAATAAATGCACGCAAAGAAAGCGAAAAAGCTCCGGAACCATCAAGAAAAATTGCAATCTCAAACAATCAGTTTCTTGACATCAACTACCCTGGAACGGGCTGGGTTTATCTTGGCGAAGTAGAAAGAGAAAATCTTCTTGTTTTCCACGGAAGAAAGATCAATGATGATACAACAACCTTTACATTGCGTTCAAGAAAATCCGGAACTGCAATCCTTCACTTTTATAAAAACGACAATCTCTCAGGAAAGTATATCGACGACTACATCGAAGTTTCTGTAAATACTGAATCAGCAACTGACAATATTCACGTTACTTCTCCTGAATACTCTAAAATTGTTCCTCCTAAACCTCAGAAGCCAGAACCTAAGGCTGAGGAATCTTCACAGAACGAAAAAGAAATTCCAGATAAGAACAAAACTGAATATACATATACAGAACCTGTCCAGGCTCCAAAAAAACAGGATGCTGATTCGAATATTCACACTATTATCCAGAACTCAATGAATAATGATACAGAAAATGAATCAACAGAAGTTACACAGATAAACCGTGACACAGCTTCTTCAGTAAAATCAACCGAAGAAAATACTTCTGCTGAATATACAGGCGATCTTCTTGAACAGGCACAGAAAGCTTATGATGACAAACAGTATTCAAAAGCACTCGGACTTGTTCAGGCATTCCTTGCAGATACATCAGACAGATTCGATGAAGGGCTTTATCTTGAAGGACAGATTCTCGAAGCAAATTCTGAAGTTCAGAATATCAAAGAAGCAATTAAAGATTACAACACCTTAGTCAAGAACTGGCCTTCCAGCCGCTTGTGGAAAAAGGCAAAGGAACGCAGCATTTATCTTCAGCGCTTCTATATTGATATTCGTTAAAATTAGTATTAAAGTTCGTAAATACGAATTAAAATAAATCACATTTATAAGAGGAAAAAATGTTAGATTATAAATTTATCAAAGATAATCTTGAAGCAGTTAAAAAGAACATTAAAGACAGAAACATGACTGCAGATGCCGACATTGTAGTTGAACTCTACGACAAACGCACAAAACTCGTAACAGACCGCCAGGCTTTGCAGGAAAAACGCAATGCTAACGCTCAGTCAATGAAACAGAAACTTGAACCAGAACAGCGTCAGGCACTCATCGAAGAAGGAAAGAAAATCAAAGACGAACTTGCTGAAGCAGAAAAAGTTCTTGCAGAAGTAGAAGCACAGCTTGATGAAGCTGCACGCAAGATTCCAAACATGGCAAGCCCAAAAGCTCCTATCGGAAAACTTGATACAGAAAACCTTGAAGTAAAGAAAGTCGGAACTCCACGCGTATTCGAATTTAAACCAAAAGATCACGTAGAACTTATGGAAGAACTTGACCTCATCGACTTTGAACGTGGAACAAAAGTTTCCGGACCAAAATTCTATTACCTCAAAAACGATGCCGTATTCCTTGAACAGGCACTTATTCAGTACGCACTCAATACTTTGAGAAAACACGGTTTTACACCATTCATAACACCGGACGTTGCAAAAGAAGAAGTCCTCAAAGGAATCGGATTTAACCCACGCGGAAACGAATCAAACGTTTACTCAATCGAAGAAGAAGGAACATGTCTGGTAGCTACTGCAGAAATCACACTCGGAGGTTACCACTCAAACGAAATCCTTGATAAAGCAAAACTCCCAATGTACTACTGCGGTCTTTCACACTGTTTCAGACGCGAAGCTGGTGCTGCAGGTCAGTTCTCAAAAGGATTGTACCGCGTACATCAGTTCGACAAAGTTGAAATGTTCGTATACTGTCTCCCAGAACAGTCAGACGAAATCCACGAAAAACTCCGCATGATCGAAGAAGAAATCTTCGAAGGACTTGGTATTCCATTCCATGTAGTTGATACATGTACTGGTGACCTTGGAGCTCCTGCTTACAGAAAGTGGGACCTCGAAGCCTGGATGCCTGGACGCAACGGTGGAGAATACGGTGAAGTAACTTCAACTTCAAACTGTACTGACTACCAGAGCCGACGCCTCAACGTTCGCTATAAGGACGATGACGGAAAGAACAAATACGTTCATATGCTCAACGGTACTGCAATCGCTGTAGGACGTGCAATGCTTGCAATTATCGAAAACTACCAGAACGCAGACGGATCTATCACAATTCCTGAAGTTCTCCGTCCACTCTGCGGCTTCGATAAGATTACAAAGAAATAATTTTTCAATAAATTAAGTTTTGAAAATAAAAAAAAGGTGGCCATTTATTGATGTGCATTAACTGAAGTGCACAAAAAATAAGGTCACCTTTTTTAATTTTAAATAATCTTCAGAAATATGTTTTGAACAATACCTGGATTTTTTTTACGCAAAAATCTTGTTTGTAGATTTTTCATAAAGGAATCTTACGTCTTCTTCTTTTATTGAAGTATAACGGCAAACTGCTGTTGTAAATGTTTTTTCATCATTCTGATACAGAGCCTCAACACAGCAGGTCAGGAACATCTTTCGTGTCTTTATGACAGTTGATTCAATCGGGAATGTAAGTTCAAGAGCATATTCTGCGCCACTATCAAGATGCATGTTAGAAGCTGTAGATGCAAACACAATCCTTTCATAATCAGCATAGATAATATCTAAAGGTTCAGCTCTTCCTTCGACAGCCTGCATTTTTTCTTTTGCTTCAGAAAGATAACGACACACAGGAATCAGCTGAAGACCGTTTCCGGCTGTACCCTGCTTTCTTGCATGCGCAATGAATTCTTCAAGGTATGATTTTGTCTTCTGCTGAAGATCTTCCGGTACATCACTCCATATAGGCTTAGAAAAAAGTCTGTAGCCCTCAAGAGGATAGCAGTTGATATGAACGTCAGTTTTTTCTTTACATGAATAGAATAAAGTTGCAGAAAAATCCAGAGGGCGTTCTTTTTCAAGTTCTGTAATACGGTTTATGCTTGAAGGAATTACAAGAGCCAGACCGCTTTTTACTTCTTTTAATTCAGTATTAAAATACAGCCCAAGACGGTTAAAATAAAATTCAACACGAACATTTTTTGTCTGAAAATTCTGGACAGATTTTGGAGGATTTGTTAAGAGAATGATTCCCTGTTCAAGAACTTTTATCTGCTCTCCTTTAAGCGCAACCGGAAAGATTGCCGAAGAAGCAGGCTTGATTTCTGAACCTTCATTATTTTCAGAATCGTCAATCGGAGTAATTGTTACAGGAACATTCCCGTCGATTAAATACTGTAAAACAAGTTCACGTTCAATTCCAGATAAGCTGTTACTTTCCATAATTCATTCCCCCCTTACTGAATATTTTGTATATCTGCAATTTCTATATCAACAATCTTATATTTTGAAACGACCGAATCATTAGAACCAGTTGCTGAAAGCTCTTTTGATTCTGAAGCAGAGCTGTCTTTCACTTCGGTACTAGATCCGGCTTTAGGATCTTTTGCCTGCATTTCTTTAAGGTAAACATTCATATCGACATAACGGTTACTGCTAACCATTCGTACAGGCACCTGCACTGCATGTTCTCCGACAAAAGCCCGGCCTGAATACCAGTAACTGTTTTTCAAATCAAAATCCGAAAGGTCGTTAACCAGCAGCACCAGAGAAAAAACAGAATCCTTATCAAAGTAAGTTTCACATTCCTTACCCTGCTTAAAATCAGTCATAAATGAATAAAGCTCTGCCATTGCATTTGCATCATTATCAGAAATATCAAGACTTCCAAAACCATCAATTTCTGGATAAACAGCAGGTTTCTCCCTGCCGGCTTCATAAGCCATAAAAGCATCCGGATTAAGTCTGATTTCAGAAGAGATATAATCCATCGATGATATCTTTTCTGAAAGCCTTGTTTTTTCAAGTTCCAGTGTCCATTGATTTTGTTCACGGTATTCATCTGCTGTATTTTTCAAATGCTTTGTCTTGAGAAGTTTATCTGCAATATCAGATCTGGAACATCCGGTAAAAAAGAGAACAGATATAAATGTAAGGATATAAAACCTTTTTAACATATTTCCCACTTACTATATTTTAACATAAAAACGTTATTATTGCAAAATCCAACTTTTGTGTTATAATTGTAATATTGCAAGAAATTATTTGGGGGAATTATGAAAATCCGTAATTTAATGGAAGACCTTGTTGAAACAAAGGTAAACAAACTCTACGACGATCTTAAAAAATACAACACTGTCTGGCTTAGCTGCGACTGTGAAAACTGCCGACTTGATGCCATGGCTTTTGTATTAAACAGAATCCCTCCTAAATACATTATTTCATCGCGCGGAATTACACATACTGCTGCAGATCAAAATCTTACTCAGATTAAAGCTGATATTGATACACTTGCAATGGAAGGCATTCGTCTTGTAAGTTCTTCAAAAAGACCTACACACAATCTTAATGCATCTTCTGAAGCCTTGTATATCAGCGGTTCACAACCATACTTCTTCTTCCCGGTATTCCAGGGAACTGTAATGGACGGAACTACATTCGAGCCTCTTACAGATGTTTCAATTACATTGTTCAAAGACGGTAAACCTGCAGAAATGATTGACCAGACGTGGAGCAATCCTGCAAAGACATATCTTTCAACAAAGGGTACTTATTCTTTCAACGTAAAACCAGAACCTGCAGACAAAGAAGGAGTTACAAAACAGTACGAATACTCTGTTCTTATTGAAGCAGAAGGTTATGAAAGCGTTTCTTATGCCTTCTCTCTTCCTGTAACAAGCGAAGTGCTTCATCAGACAAAAGGGCTTTCACTTTATTCCCTTAAGATTCAGAATTTATTCCTCTTTCCTAAAGGACTTGAAAATCCAATGGAAGATTAATCAGGTTATTTAATATCAAAAAAAAAATAACTTTTTTTGAAAAATTTATATAAAAGCTATTGACACTTTTTCTGATATTCTATAATATAAAAACATCAACGGACGATTAGCTCAGCTGGTACGAGCGTCTGGTTTACACCCAGAATGTCGGGGGTTCGATCCCCTCATCGTCCAAAAGACTTGGTTTTTGCCAAGTCTTTTTTTTCTTTAAATTCCTTTTATATAAATTTTCCCTGAACTACTTTTAATATACTGTGCAGATCTTACTTTTATAATATTTATTTTTCTGTGTATGCGATTGATTTTTTTTCAAGCTTGCGGAAAGTCCAGCTGAAGAATGCTGTGATTACAAGATAGAGAATCATTGCAGGAATATACACAAGTCTTGATGCAGAACCTGATGCAATGTTCTGAGTTACCTTTGTAATGTCCTGTAACGCTATTATAGAGACGATTGAGGCATCTTTTAACACGAGGATGAACTCATTGCCTAACGGAGGAAGAAGACGCGGTATAGCCTGCGGTATGACAATATGAGAGATTGCCTGACGTCTGCTTAATCCAAGTGACAAGGCAGCTTCGATCTGTCCTCTGTCAATTGAAATAATGGCAGAGCGCACTACTTCTGCAAGATATGCACTTGAGTTCAAAGTGAACGCAATAAATGCCGCAAGGAACGGTGAACCGATTGTAAGGGCTGGACAGAAATCCGGCAAGGCGTAGTAAATAAAATAAAGCTGAAGTAATAAGGGAGTTCCTCTGAAAAAGAAAATATAAAACGAACAGATTGAATTTAATATTTTATTTTTAGCAATTTTACCCAAAGCAAGAAATACTGAAAAGATAAATCCTGCAGACACAGAAAGAATTGTGAGACCGATAGTAATTTTTGCTCCTCCAAGTAACTGAGGCATCCAGTTAATGAAGTTATTCCAAATCTGATTCATAATCTTTTTTAAGGCAAAAAAAAAGACTTGCAAATCTGCAAGTCTTATAATCGGGATGACAGGACTTGAACCTGCGACATTCTGGTCCCAAACCAGACGCGCTACCAACTGCGCTACATCCCGTAAAACGTGATAAAAATATAGCATTTTTACTTAATTGAATCAAGCAGTAAACTACATTTTTTTCACATTTTTTATAAAAAAATGACCCTTGGCAGAATCGAACTGTCGACAACTTGCTTAGAAGGCAAGTGCTCTATCCAGCTGAGCTAAAGGGCCGATAGAAACTATATTATAGGATTTTCGAAGTTTAATCAAGTGCGTGGAACGGGATTTTAGAAATTTAACTTAATCAAACCAAGGAATTCTACCAGTTATTTTCTGAAGAAGAGTTGATTTTGATTGTACCTAAGTGAAGAAGATTTGAATAATAAAATTTATATGTAACATCATGACCTAATGCTACGGCATACATATTAACATAATAAATATTATCAGAAGGTGTAGAACCATCAAAATCATTGTTGCCAGATTCTGGTTTCGGACTGTTTATATCAGAATCACTTCTTCCAAAATTGAATGCAAGATTCTGGCCGTTTTTTGTTTCTGCACGTTTTGGCTTTGTTCCAGTGTCTGAATTATCTATAAGGACACATGGAACTGTGTCACTTGAAGGATTTAAGTCACTTTTAAGGTTATAATCAGTGAGTCTGATTTTTACTCTTTTATTGACTCCTGTCGCAGGAATAAGCATACCTTCGTCTAAAGCATTACTGTTCCTTAGTTCTTTGTAACCTTTTGATTTTATCAAGTCAATTGAAGCACCATAGTTAGTATCTGTATTTATATTTTCTACAGCAGTTATATCAGAACTAAGCGTACTCTTACTTCCATATATTTTATAATAAATGGCTGTCCCCATAAATTTAAAATCACTTGTAAGATTTTGATTCTCAAAGGTTGAAAAATCGATATAGTTTTTTGTAGGGTCGTCATTAGATAAGGTAGCAGCCGGGTTATGATTACTAATCGGTGCCTTTAAAACATAAAAGGTATCAAGCCCACAGGAAGTTAAACCTGCAACAGATAACATAACTAACAAGAAACTAAGTATGTTATTCTTTAACTTGATACCCATAACGATAAATCTATATTTCTGAAAAAAGATTATTCTGTTTTTCCGTCAATCTGCATCTGGAGAAGACGGTCTTTTGAATAGTTGAACCATGGATCCTGAGGATTGTTTCTTGAAACAACTTCAAGGTATGCATCTTTAGCACCAAGGTAGTCAAGTGTAACTTCCTTGAGGCGTCCAACTGAGAACCATGCATGTGTTGGATCAGCAAATTCCTTATCATTAGCTGCAATTGTGTAATATTCAATTGCTTTTTCGTTATCATTCATTTCTTCACAAGCTACAGCTGCGTTGAAATAACAGATACCTGAAAGATAAGATTTGCCTGCTTTTTTTGCGGCAGAAAGATATGCATCACGGGCAGCTTCGTTGTTATTTTTTCTCAACTGAACTTCTCCTGTAAGCATTTCTGCGCGTGCACCAACAATTCCACCTTTTGTAACATAAGGTTTAACAGCTTCAAGTGCATTGTCATAGTATGGCTGAAGTTCAGCATCACTTAATGCAGCAGTATTGTTTTTCAAAGCATATTCTGCGCTGTCAATAACGCTGAGAGCTTTTGAAGTATTTGAAGCTTCAACTGATTTATAAACAGCAAATGCAATTACACCTGCGAACACAACAGAAACAAGAACGATAAGAATGATTCTGTTTTTGCTGATGAATGATGCTGCTTTGTCTACAGTTTTTTCTTTATTTGGCTTTAATGTATCTTTGTTTTTTGCCATTGTAATGTCTCCTAAACTGCGGTAATCCGCACTTTTTTTATCTTATTCCTAATTCATTCAAAAGGCGCGCAAGATAAGTTCTCTGAATATCAAGAATTTTTGCTGCTTTTGTCTGATTATTTTTTGTCATTTCAAGAACTTTCATTATGTATTTTTTCTTGAATGTATCTGTTGCCGTTTTTAACGACATATCATTTCCATCCATTATATCAGAAAATTCCATAGAAAATCTATCAGTTTTAGAAGATTCTTCTGACTTTTCATTAACAATCAGTCCTAAATCTTCAAATTTTATGCATGGAGGAACACCCATTACACATGCACGTTCGATAGCATTTTCCAGTTCGCGGATATTTCCCGGCCAGTCATAATCATATAATCTGGCAAGAGCACTCTCGCTGATTCCTGTAAAGTTCTTCTTTGTTTCGGAGCGAAACTTGTTGATAAAAAACAACGAAAGCGGTTCAATATCTTCTTTTCTATTTCTAAGCGGAGGAATTCTCAAAGGAACTACATTTAATCTGTAATAAAGGTCGTTTCGGAATTTTCCTTCTTCAACCATTTTCTCAAGATCTTTGTTTGTAGCCGCAATAATTCTTACATCTACACTTATAGTTTCACTAGAACCAACTCTTTCAAACGCTTTTTCCTGAAGAACACGCAGAAGTTTAGCCTGAAGTTCAAATGGAAGTTCTCCGATTTCGTCAAGGAATATTGTTCCCCCATCAGCCATTTCAAAACGTCCTTCACGGTTAGAAGAAGCATCGGTATACGCACCTTTTACATGTCCGAAAAGTTCACTTTCAAGAAGACTAGGTGCAAGAGCTGCACAGTTGATTCTTACAAAAGGCTTGTCACGGCGATTGCTCTTCATATGAAGCTGTTCGGCAAAAAGTTCCTTACCTACACCGCTTTCACCTGTAATCAATACAGATGAGCTTGTTTTTGCAGCTTCTTCGACAACATGAAGAAGGTCAAGAATGGCAGGGCTTTTTGCAATGAAGGAATGATAATCTGAACCGGCAGAAATTGAATCCTGCAGTGAAGTAACTTCATCCTGGACAAACTTGAGGTTTGTTGCATTGTAATAAGCAAGCGCTGCCTGCTCACACAGAAGCTGAAGAAGCTTCAGGTCGGTATTATCAAATCTTCTATGTTCTGATTTATTGAGAAGTTCAATAACTCCGATTACTTCATTATTTACACTCATTGGAACTGCAATCATAGTGTGACTTACGTAACCGGTTTTAATCTGAACATCTGTAAAAAAGCGGGGATCATCAGCCACATTGTTGATAAGGACCGGCTGATTATTCTGTGCAACCCAGCCTGCAATGCTCTGTTTACCAACAGGAACATTTTTTGCTTCAGCACCTTTTGGACCAAGTGCTACAGCAAAAGAAAGCGAACCATCGGCCTTATCAACAAGTAACAAAGACGACGATTCGCACTCTACCAGCTGCATTGCTGATTCAAGAATAAAAACCATCATGGCATTAACGTCATTGTAGCTAGAATTTATTCTTGAATTTATGGCCATGAGTGTTTTGAATTTATCAACTGAAATAAAATCTATATCACTCATGTTTCTTCTCTAAATTATTTTTTCTGAGCGTTGAAAGCATCTCCCAATGTATATGCACCATCATTATCATCAGAAGAAGATGCAAGATACTGAGACATTTCATCACGCTGCTGTTTTTTCTTGAATTCTTTTACAGAGAAAGCAACTTTTTCTTTGACCTGATTTACATCAACAACAAATACATTGATTTTGTCACCTACTTTGTATTTAGCAACAGCTTCTTCATATGGAACTTCTTTGTTGTCGCTCAAGTTAGCCTTGTTTACGAGACCTTCGATTCCACCGTCAACGCGTACGAAAAGACCAAAGTCTGTAATTGAAGTGATTTCACCTTCAATTGTAGAACCTGGCTTGTGGTTTTCTGCAAAGTCAGCCCAAGGGTTGTCAGAAAGCTGTTTAATTCCAAGACGGATTCTGTGCTGTTCTGGATCATTTTCAATTACAACTGCTTCTACAGTCTGATCTACAGCAAGTTCACTTCCTGGGTGTTTAAGTTTCTTTGTCCAAGAAATATCATCAGCATTGAGGTATCCGTCGATTCCATCTTCCATTGAGATGAAAGCACCAGAGTTTGTAAGTTTTACAACTTTACCGCTGATTTTCTTTCCAACTGGATATTTTTCTGTGATTGTGTCCCAAGGATTTGCAGTTGTCTGCTTAAGTCCAAGTGAAACGCGTCCAGCCTGAATGTCATATCCGAGGATCATACATTCAATTTCATCACCGATTTTTACCATATCAGATGGTTTATTGATTTTCTTTGTCCAAGAGAATTCACTGATGTGAGCAAGACCTTCGATTCCTTCTTCGAGTTCGATGAAAGCACCAAAGTCTGTAAGTTTTGTTACTTTGCCCTTAACGATATCATTTACATGATAGTTGTCTTCAAAGTGCATCCAAGGATCTTCTGTGAAGTGCTTGAGAGAGAGGTTGATTCTCTTGTCAGCTGGATCAAGGCGGATAACCTTAAGTTCGATTTCCTGACCTTTTTTTACGAAATCCTTTGGACGAGTTACATGGCCCCAGCTCATATCATTGATATGAAGAAGTCCGTCGAAACCACCAAGGTCGATGAAAGCACCGAAACTTGTGAAGCTCTTTACAGAACCTTTTACTGTATCGCCAATCTGTACTGTTTCGAAGAACTTGTCACGTGCTGTGTTCATTGATTCTTCGAGATATTTTCTACGGTTAACAACTACGTTAGCTTTGTTATCCGAATATAATCTTTCGATATAGAATTTGCCTTTGAGTCCTACCAAAGATTCTGGTTTTTCAACTTTTGAGCTGTCTGACTGACTGATAGGAAGGAATGCGTGTATGTCGCCGCCGAGGTTAACCTCGTAACCGCCTTTAACAACTTTTTCAATCTTTCCATCGATTGCTGTCTTTTCGTCAAATGCTTTGCGAACGTCTTTCCACATCTGCTTAGCATCAGCTTTTGCTTTAGAAACTTCTGGACCGTTTCTACCATCTTTCTTAAGAAGAACTACACTTACTGCTTCCCCGACTTTCGGCAGATTATCTGCGAACTCCGCTACGGGAATCTTACCCTCTGACTTATAACCGATATCAAGGAATACATATTCACTTGAAACCTGAACAACGATACCTTCAACAAGCTGGCCGTCTTCAAGCGGTTTAAGATTATTGAGAGATTCTTCTAATTGTGTCTGGATGTTACCCTTGGAGTTCTGGGCTTCTTCCTTTACCACTTCCATCTTTTCCATATTGAACCCTTTTATTGGTGAATTTTGCTTATGATTATCTCACAAACACTTTCTATGGTCAAGTCTGATGTATCGATGTAAGTTGCATCTGGAGCGATTTTCAAAGCGCCTTCTGCCTTGCTTTTATCGAGTGCATCTCGCTTAATTATAGCTTCTTTAATTTCTTCAAGGGTAAGGTTACTTACGCCCTGGTCAAATCTGCGCTGAGCCTGAACGTCAATTCTGGCATCAAGGTAGAATTTATATTCTGCGTCAGGGAATACGACAGTTGTCATATCACGTCCTTCGCATACAATACTGAGAGATTTTACGATTTCATGGAGGCGGTCGTTTACGATGTGTCGTACTTCAGGGATTGCCGAAACCGGCGAAGCGTTTGCGCTTACCTGATCTTCGTGAAGGCGGCTTTCTACGTCTACCCCGTTAAGAACCAAGTGGGAATTTACATAATCAAGCTGTTGTTTTTTACAGAAGTCGATAACAGCCTGCTTGTCAGTAATATCAATCTTTGCCTCAAGAAGTGCCAGTGTCAAACCTCGATAAAAGCTTCCGCTGTTTAAGAAGGTTACATTAAGCTTTTTTGCGATAAGTGAAGCTATTGTACTTTTTCCTGTTCCTGCTGGTCCATCGATTGCTATTACCATATTTTTCTCCTGTTACTTCTATATTAATCGTATTAAAGTAGTTCTATTAAAATCTATTCGGATTCTCTTTTTTTACAGATTGCAAGAAGACCTTTAACTTCTTCCTGGGTTAAATCTCTGTGAGCACCCGGCGCAAGTTTGTTCATTTCAACATTGCCGATTCTTACACGTACAAGACGTTTTATGGCAACATTGTGGGATTCAAAAACGCGGCGGATTTCGCGGTTTTTTCCTTCTATAAGGACAATCTGCATTCTATGAGAATTCAACTCTTTTGCAAACTTACATTTATAGAAGATACCGTCGACTCTGACACCTTTCATAAATTCTTCTGCGAGATTACGTGGAAGAGGCAGGCTTGAATCGACTACATATTCTTTTTCAAGTTCGCTTGAAGGATGTGAAAGACGGGCGGCAAAATCTCCGTCATTTGTAAAGATAATAAGGCCGCTTGAAAACATATCAAGTCGACCCACATTGTAGAGGCGTTCGGAATAAGCTTCTTTTAACAGATCAATTGCACTGTCGCGGCCTTTTTCGTCGCTGTTCGAGCAGACATAACCTGCAGGCTTATTCAATAATACATATCTTTTGTTTTTTTCAAGCGCAACAGGATTTCCGTCAACGAGAACCTTGTCTTTATCAGTAACTTTAGTTCCAAGTTCTGTAACGACCTGACCGTTAACACTTACGCGTCCGTCAAGAATGATTTTTTCTGATGCACGGCGGCTTGCAACACCACAGTGAGCAAGATAAGCCTGAAGTCTGATTTCTTCGTTAGCGGGCAAGTTCGAATCTCTCCTGTTCTTCCTGATCCAGTTTTGGTAAATCTGCGATACTGTTTAATCTGAAGAATTTGAGGAATTCTTTAGTTGTGCCGAACTGACTTGGCTTTCCAGGAATATCTTTCTTACCTACTTCCTTTACAAGATTTCTGTCCATAAGAAGACGAATCATATTGTCAGCAGAAACTCCGCGGATTGCTTCGATTTCTGCACGGGTAATAGGCTGGGAATAAGCAATAATCGAAAGAGTTTCCATTGCAGACTTTGAAAGCTTTCCTTCGTTTTTATTTCCGTAACGTTCTTTGAGCACTTCCCACATTTCTTTTTTAGGAACAAGCGCCCATCCGCCGGTAATAAAATCTATTTCGATTCCTGAATTATCGTTTGAATATTTTTCTTTTAACTGTTCAATGCACTTTGCAACTTCTTCTTCTGAAAGTTCTGAGATTGTTGCAAGAGATTTTTCTGTAATCGGTTCACTTTCGAGAAAGAGAATTGATTCAATAAGTGCGCTTTCTTTTTCTAATTCCATTTTTTTATCCAATTTTATGCTGCATTATATTTGCAGATTTTAATATCACCAAAAAGTTTGCTCTGATAAATGGTTGCCATTCTAAACTTTACAGCTTCAAGAATTGCCATAAATGCACAGATTACGTCCATTTCGTTACCAATGCGGGTAATCAAATCAGTAAACATGCACTGTCCCTGATTTTCAAGAAATTCATTCATCAAAGTGATTTTTTCGTTAACCGAAATTTCTTCGTACATATCAAGAATTTTTTCGTTGGAATATTGAGAAACCATGTTCTTGAAAATCTTCTGCATCTGCTGCAAAAGTTCCCAGGTATCTACTCTTTCCCACTGTGCTTCTGAATCTTCAAAAGGAAGAACACGCTGAATCTTCTTACGTTCAAAGCTGTATTCAGATTCGTCTTCTTTTTCTTCCATTAATTCAGAAAGCTTCTTGAATTTCTGGTATTCGATAAGGCGCTCAACGAGTTCTGCGCGTGGATCTTCCATTTCTTCATCATCGTATTCAATTTCTACAGGAAGAAGCATGCGGCTTTTTATAAGTACAAGCTTTGCTGCCCAGCTGTAGAATTCTGACAAATCCTGAAGGTCTGTTTCTTTAAGGCTGTCAAGATAATCAAGATACTGATCTGTAATCTGAGAAATAGGAATATCGTAAATATTTACTTTACTTTCGCGAATTAAAGTCCAGAGTAAATCGAGAGGGCCTTCAAATTCCCCTGCCTGATATGATCTTGCTGTTTTAACTGCTTCTTGTGTCTGTGTTTCCATTATGAACCTCTTTTTCTATCTGACGAAGAAAATCATCTCTACCCATAAAAAGTTCAACATCTGTTGAATTAAGATCCGCATAATCGGACTGGATTTTAGACAATTTTTCTCCTTTCAATATATCGGCAGTTTCTGGCAAAATCTCAAGTAAAGGTTGCAAAACAAAAGCGCGTTCATGCAATCTTGGGTGGGGAATTTCTAAATCCCTGGTATGTATTTCTAATTCACCAAAAAACTCAATATCAATGTCGATAGAACGAGGGCCAAAACGGAATTCTTTAGAACGGTTACGTCCTAAAACAGCCTCAATTTTGTGTATGTGCTGAAGAAGTCTCTGCGGATCAAAGTCATCATGGATACTTCCAAGCATTACCATGTTGTAGAAATATTCCTGATCTTCTACATACATCGGCTTTGTTCTGTAAACAGAGGAACAGATGGTATTATCCATTATGTTCTTCAATTCTGTTACAGCTTTCTGCAAAAGTTCCACTGGACTCATTCCGTTATAAGAACGGTTTGATCCAAGTCCCAGCACTACACAATTCACTTTAGAACAACCCTCTGACTAGAACAAATCTGCAGGCTTTGGTTCAGCCGCATCTTTATCCGCTTTCTTGTCAGCCTTTTTAGCTGCCTTTTCGTCTTTTTCTTCAGCCTTCTGGTTTGGGAAAATAATGTCCCTAACCTGCTTTTCAATTCTGGCTGCGAAATCAGGATTAGCTTCTAAGAATGCAAGAGCATTTTCTTTACCCTGACCGACTTTTTCTTCGCCGCAGGTAAACCATGCACCTCGTTTATCAATAATTCCATGCTTAACTGCTGCATCAAGAAGACTGGCAGTAGCAGAAATTCCTTTACCAAAATAAATATCAAGTTCGCACTTACGGAAAGGTGAAGCAACTTTGTTCTTTACAACCTTAACGCGAACTCTGTTTCCAACTGCATCTTCTGATGTTTTTGAATCAATTGATTCAACACGGCGGATTTCGAGACGAACTGAAGCATAGAACTTAAGTGCATTACCACCAGTTGTTGTTTCAGGGTTTCCGAACATAACACCGATCTTCATACGAATCTGGTTGATGAAGATTACGATACAGTTTGACTTACCGATGATTGCAGTAAGTTTTCTCAAAGCCTGGCTCATAAGACGAGCCTGAAGGCCCATGTGAGAATCTCCCATCTCGCCTTCAATTTCGGCTTTTGGTGTAAGAGCGGCAACTGAGTCTACAACGATGACGTCAACAGCATCACTTCTTACAAGACGTTCTGTAATTTCGAGAGCCTGTTCACCAGTGTCAGGCTGAGAAACGTAAAGATCGTCAATATTAACACCGAGAGCTTTTGCATACTGCGGATCGAGAGCATGTTCTGCATCTACGAAAGCTGCAATTCCGCCCTTTTTCTGAGCTTCTGCGATTGCATGCAAAGCAAGTGTTGTTTTACCAGAACTTTCTGGTCCATACATTTCGATGATACGGCCTTTAGGATATCCGCCGATTCCCAATGCTTCGTCAAGAAGGATTGAGCCCGAAGGAATTACATCAATTCCTTCTGCGTTGGAATGTGCACCAAGCTTCATTAAAGAACCCTGTCCAAATTCCTTTTCAATCTGAAGTTTAACAGCATCCAAAGCCTGTAGCTTTTCCTGCAAGTTAGCCTCATTTTTACTCATATATATACCTCCACCCAATACATACTTTCTATTTTATAAAAATGTTGCCCTTTTCTGAAAATTCAAAAAAGATTAATCATTTATATTCTGGTAAACCGATTTTCCTTGAAGATAAACTTTGTCACCATCAAGGCAGATTCTACCTAATATTCTTACCGGCTTTGAACCGTCAAGTTGCGGCACCGGAATATATGAAAGTTTAACTGTTACAGTTCCCTGTACGTTTTTCTGATCTTCGTAGCCTACAAGCAGCGTAAACTCCTCAGAACTTTCATATTTAATTTCATTTGCAACACGGCCTGACCAGTCAACAAAACAGTCAAGATAAAGCTTTGGATCTGCTTTTACCTGGTCGACACTGTAGTTTTCTTTCAGGGAATCAAAGGTCGGCTCTGAAAGATATGTCATTAACAGACGGGCTTTCTGTCTGATAGAACTTGACGCATTTGAATTCAATATACGGTTAATTTCTACCTGTGCACCGTTGTCATTATAGGCATTAAAGCACATAGATGCTTTTTCATATGCATTGGTAATTTCTCTGTCACTTAGAATATAGTGAACAAGGTTCTCAGAGACATCCTTTTCCTGAGGATTTTTTTCTTCATCTGAGGTCAATGCAAATTCACTTAAATCTGCCCTGTTACCGTCTGCTGCATAAAGATTTTTCTTTGCCATCAAATTTCCGATGAAATTTACTGCTGCAATACCGAATATGATTCCGGCAACTGCCGCAAGAATAAAAGCACCGACTTTTTTAGGATTAACACCAATGGGCGGATAAAACTGTTCAATTTTTCTGGAATCAACCCAGCGGCAGATTGTTTCATAATCACCGTGGATTTCGCGCAGAAAGTCCATGGCATTTTTTGCAACCTGACACTGCGGGTCAAGATCAAGAATATCAAGGTAATACTGAATGGCGCGCTCTGTATCGCCTCTCCTGAGGAATATTGCAGCCTGACCAAGAAGAAGCCGGGTGTCATTCATTTTGATTCTACGCGCAAATTCAAAATTATAACTTGCAAGACCGGCATCACCGCTGTAAAGGCATGCGATTCCCAGTGTACAATAATAGTCAAAGCTGTCTTCATACATTTCTGCACGACTCTGAAGAATTTTAATTGCTCCTTCAAAGTCTCTGAGAGTCATCATTTTTTTTGCCGTTTCTATTGCACTGCGTTTCATTATATTCCTGAATTTAATTATTTAAGACAGCGGATAATTTCATCAAGTTCAATCTGGAGCTCAATGATTTCGCTGCGGTTTGTATTGCTTCCGTCTTCTTCGAGATTCTTGATTCTATTGATTATTTCAAGAGCACGTTCTTTGTTAACCTTTGGTTTTGAAGCAGCAGCTTCTGTCTGAGAAGAACCTGCAGTAATTTTTTCAAAGACATTTTCTTCAGATTCTTTATTAACAATTGACGGTTTTTCATCTTTCTGGGAAACAACTTCGGTTACAGATTCTTTTTCAGTTTCGTTTTGAAATTCTTTTACAGGTTGAGTTGAAGTTTCTGTTTTTGATTCTTCCTGTGAGCCGATAACTTCTGTTTTATTGTCCTCAGTTTTTTTGCTGTCAAACGATTCTTCATCGTCACCTTCAAAGTGATATTTTTTTGATTCATCATCGTCGTCATCATCTGCAGGCTTTTTAAATGAAGTAATTACGGCCTGTGCAAATTCCACTTTCTGATTAAATGAAACTTCTTTACCTGCTTTTAATGTGCGTGTCTTAAAGAAGAAACCGACACATGCATTGTTATAGCTTAAAACAGTGTTAAATCCGCGGCCTTCGATAAAGTGATTGTCAAAACTATCATTTTCAAAATATGGTTTTGCTGCAATTACGCATTTATATGCAATGTTTCCGAAATCTTTATCCATCATAAAACGGATACCTGTAGTTCCGTCTGTCGAAGTTAAAGTCTTGTGCTTCTGGAAATTCGAAATAATGTATTCACTCTTGATTTTCTGTTTGGCTTCTGTAGAGAATGGTGTTCCATTCCATTCCCCGAGACAGGTATCAAAAATTGATTTTACAGCAACAGTGTGTTCGTCTTTTGAAAGATTTTTGAGCGTATACTTGATGTTCAAAACATTTTTTTCAGGAACTGTATATGTAAGTGTTACTTCAAGTTTTTTTCCGATTGTATATTTTACGGCAAGGGAATCTTCAGTTACTGTAAGGGCTGAATAAACACCGCCTGATGTCTTAAGATTAAAATAATTTTTATCAATGAGAACACCGGTAAAAGAAGATGTTCCTAAATCAACTGTATCGAGAACAGAAAACTTGTGATTTTTGTCATCTACATAATAGAGCAATACACCGCCATTATTTTCTACGTATTCAATGAGGATATTGTCTTTTTTGAAAGATTTTTTATTCTTGCTCTGAGCAAAAACATTGAACGAAATAAGGACTGTTAATAAAACTAAAGCGGCTTTTTTAATATTCATAATTATTAGTCCTCCATGCTGTTAAGAAGTTCAAGAGCTTCGTCAGCCTTGCCCTTCAAATTCTGAACGGCTTTTGAAAGATCTGCTTCGTAGCCTTTTAATTGAGCTTCAAGTTCAGCATTCTTTTTCTTTTCTGCAGCAAGACTGTTGTCAAGATTTTCGTTCTGCTGGCGAAGTTCGCGAAGCTGTGTGTTTACTCCGACAGAATTTTCTACCTGATACTGTCTCAAAGTTTTTTCGTATGATTCCTTTGATGAAAGATAATCTTCGCCAGTCTGTTTCAAAAGATAGAGAAGTTTTTCTTCGCGGCTGCGCTGTGTAATTACATCAAGACGGAACTGTGCATCGCGTGCTTTTGAATCGTCAGGATATTCAACTACAATTCTTTCGTAAATTGATTTAGCACTGTCAAAATTGTAAGTTGCATAGAAGCTTTCGCCAATCCAGAAAAGTGCAGAGGAATACAATTTATGTTTTGGATATGAATGACAGAAATCATTCAGTACAAGAATTGATTTTTCATAATCATTAATCTGGTAAAGATCTTTTCCTTTCTGATAAATTACAAGCGGAGCATATTCGTTTGATGGATATTTTTTAAGGAATAAATCACAGTCCGAAACTGCATACTTATACTGTCCGCTGTAAGTTTCTGCCATAATGAGCATGTAAAGAGATTCAGGAGTAATGTTGTTCTGATTTGAATGAAGCTTCTTAAAAAGGAATATAGAAGTCTTCCAGTCATTTTTACTGTAAGCATTCAGTGCATCTGCATAAACTTCGGCTGATTCAGGATTTGCAAGCACATTAACATTTACGTTATCAGAATCAAAATCTGAGGTCTGTGCAACACATGAAAAAGCAAATACTACGGCACTTAAAGCAACTGCCATCAATGATTTTTTACAAACATTCATCCTAACCTTCCTGCAAAGAATGCAGAACCTGAAACTATTACATCAGAACCTGCATCAATGACGCTCTGGATTGTACTTTCATTAACTCCGCCGTCAACGGAAATTAAAAAGTTTATATTTTTATTTTTACGAATTTCTACTAATTCAGAAACTTTTGAAACACATTCAGGAATAATCTTCTGACCGCCGAAACCTGGTTCAACTGTCATTACAAGAAGAAGATCAAGTTTAGAAAGATATTTTTCAATTGCGCTTACAGGTGTCTTCGGTTTAATTGCAATACCAGCTTTAATTCCGCACGCATGAATTTGATCGATTACACCATCAATGTCTTCAACATTTTCGCAGTGGAAAGTAATATAGTCAGCGCCTGCTTCTTTGAAGGTTTCAATATGGCGTTCCGGATGATCAATCATAAGATGAACGTCAAAAGGAAGCTTTGTAAGAGGTCGAATGCATTTAATTACAGGATGGCCGAACGTAATCTGCGAAACAAAACTTCCGTCCATTACGTCAATGTGTACAAAACCACCGTTTTTTTCTTCAATTAATTTAATTGCATTGCCTAAATTTGCAAAATCTGCAGACAGCAGCGAAGGTGCCAGAATATAGTTATTCATAATCTCTATATTTTAGCAAAAGTCGAGTTACTTGTCGAGAGAAAATCACTTGTCTATTTGATTTGTATTTCCTCTCAACAAAGAGTAAAAATGAACGCTTAAAGAACCGAAATTGTGTTCTTATAAATTCTTGAATAATAGTAAGCCGAAAGCACAACTGACACTACTTCTGCAACAAGGAAGCAGAGCCATACAAGGTTAATGTTTCCTGTAAGCGAGAATGCATAGGCTACAGGAAGGAGCACACAAACCTGACGGGCAAGTGAAACAATCATGGAGTACTTGGCTTTTCCCATTGCCTGGAATACACAGCCGATTGAAATTGCAAAGGCTGCACCGAGGAAGCTTGGAGCGATAAGACGAAGAGCTGGAATACCGATTGCCTTCATTTCTGGTGAAGCATTGAAAAGGTCAAGGAGCTGTCCAGGGAAAAGTTCAAAAACGGCGCATCCGAATACCATAATGATCATGGCAAACGAAATACCTGCCTTGATAGTATCCATAATGCGTTTTTTGTTTCTTGCACCGTAATTGTAGGCAATAATCGGCACTACTCCGTTGTTCAAACCGAAAACAGGCATAAAGATAAAGCTGTTGAGCTTGAAGTAACTTCCGTAAACGGCAATTGCAGTGTCCGAAATATCCTTGAAAGTCTTGAAAATCATGTTCATTCCGTAAGTTGTGAAAGAACCAACGGCCTGCAATACAATAGAAGGAAGACCAACTTTGTAGATCTGAGCGATGATTGCCCCGTCAGGACGGAAGCCCTTGAACTTGAAATGAATATCAATGTTAACCTTGAAGTTCAATATGAGAGAAACAATCATTCCGAGAATCTGACCGGCAACTGTAGCAATAGCAGCTCCGGCAATTCCCATTGCAGGTGTACCAGGGAATGTAAGTCCGAGAACGCAAAACGATGGAAGTCCGAAAATAAGGATCGGGTCAAGAATGATATTTGTAATTGCTCCGACAAGCTGGGTAATCATTGTATGGAAAGTGCGGCCTGTTGACTGTAAAAGGCGGTCGAACGTAATTCCGAGGAACATACCAAATCCAAGGAACATGATAATGCTCAGGTACTGGTATGAAAAATCAATAATTACAGGATTTGATGTCTGGCTTCTGATATAAGGGTCGAGCGTAAAAATTCCCACTACAGCAAAAACAACATAATTGCACAATGCAAGGAACAGACCGTTAACCGCAGTTGCATTTACGGCGTCCTGATTTTTCTGACCAAGGCGCATTGAAAGCAAAGCGTTGATACCGACACTAGTTCCGGCACCGAACGAAATCATCAGGCTGAAAATAGGAAAGGCAAGAGAAACAGCTGTCAAAGCCTCTGCGCCGGCTCCGGGAATGCGTGAAACGAAAATACTGTCAACAATATTGTAAATTGCCTGGACCAGCATACTGAACATCATCGGGAGCGACATTGTAATGAGGAGGGATTTTACGGGCATTACGCCCATTTTGTTTTCTTTTACTTCTGTGTTTGCCATAGACTTAAATTATACAAAAAACAAAATTAAATGTCAAAAAATGTAAGCAATTTCAAAGATTTTCTATATCTTCTGCATAATTTGCTACAGAAATCAGGTGCAACGTGCGGTTATTATCTTTGTCAATCGAAAGAATGAAAGAAGGGCCAGACTGTTCAAGCTTCCATAAAACTTCGGGAGAGCCCTTAAACTTTTTCTGAAGTTTTGCACGGATGAACTGTTCACAAACCTTCATCTGCTTTTTTGAATGAACTGCTTTGTTTACCTTCTCGTCAAGTTCCTGTAAATATTCCTCCATATGAGAAAGAAATTCTTCAATCTCAGGAAAAGGATTATAAGGGAATCTTGCATCAACGAGCTTTACATAATCGCCTTCATCAAACTTGAGGAGCGAGCCTTTAACCTGATTCTGGATGTAAAGACGGAGCTTGATTTCAGGTGTGATGAATATTTCAAAAGTGACATAAGTCGGATTAAAGTTGACGTCAGGTTTTAAGTCAGGATGACGCGATTTAAAGCCTTCGATGATTCCGGCAGCATTGTCAAAAGTAAGTTTTTCTGCATCAATGCGCACCATGTTCTTATGGAGAACGTGAGAAAAATGTTCTTTCCAAAAATCTGCTTCAATATCGTCGTACATATTTAACTCCCATAAAAAGTCAAGAAGATTGTTTCAACAATCGATTGACTTTTTATGCCGCTTCGCAATGAAATGAGAAGCGGCAGTTGATAAGGAAGTTCGCAACGCGAACTTGTGAATAAAAACTTTGACGCTACTTCAGGCAAAGTTTTTATTACACCTCCTTTTAATTTTATACCAACAACGCTCTTAATACCATCACTGCGGCAATACCAGCATCAATTTTAATACCAACAACGCGGCGAAAGTTTTCGTTAAAACGGAAGGAACGTTGCCTGGCAGCCGCATACTTTTGTAATCCACTGCCGCGATTTTTCGTAATTAAGACGGCTGTCTAAAATCCAGAGCACGTTTGAAGAACCTTCAATTACAGGCGACTCCCCTTCTCCGTCAGTAAAAATAATCATTCCGCTGTAATCACTTTTATGTTCTGCATAAAAATCACACGGAATCTGAAAGTTAGTTCCGCCGCGGCCTTTGATTTCGTTAAGGTCAATTTTCTTTTTATAGCTTACAGGCTTTGAAAGCTTTAAGTTTACGTCAAAAAAAATCAGGTCGATGTTCTCGATAATTCCAAGAAAGAAAAAATTTTTTACGGCGTGAATAAAGTGTTCAAAGCTTTCATCAGTTATGGAACCTGAAACATCAACGGCAATCAGAATATTTGCCTTTCGTTCGTAGCGCGAACCCATGGCTTTAAAACCATAACGGCGGCTTGGACGCATGCGGGTAAGCTTACGGTTTGGGCTGATTACGTTCTGCCGGAATTTTGAAAGTGCGCGTCTGTAGTCAAAAGAAAAATCAACGGAATCACAAACCGCGCGCTCTATTTCTCCGCCGTCTTTTCCGTAACCTTCTTTTATGATTGCATCTTCAATATCGTTTTTTATATCGTTTAGCGCTTCTTCGTCTTCTTCCCAGAGCTCGGACATTGATGCAAGATCTTCAAGTCCTTCATTGTCAGTAGTACCGGCACTCTCTGCATTCTTTGCCTTTACGACAATATCAAGAATGTACTTGTACCACTGTTCAAAGTTCATATCACAGAAGGTGGTATGAGGACCGATCATCTGTTTTAAATACTGAACGCCCGGAAGTTTTGAATATTCGTTATCATCAGTTTTTCTTTTTCTTGTGTTGAGCTGCCAGATTACAGCGTCGCTAGACATTGCTAAAACTAGAGGCTTTGCGTTGTACGGCTTACGCTGATAAGGGTGACCGAGCAATATTCTTGTTACTTCAAGATTAAGATAAAAGGAAAGTTCTGTGTCAGAAAATTTTTCTACAAGTTCAGGGGAAAATTCAATGCGCTTTTTTCCTGATCTGAACGGCACTGTTATTGCAGGATTTGGAACTATTGAGTGCAAGGAACATACGGCAAAATTTAAGGAATCGGTGTAGAACCATTGTGAGACGATATCAGATATTTTTTTTTCTGCCTTTGTTTTTGCCATCATTTATTTCTATTCCGATTTTTATTTCTGTTTCAATCTTGATTCCTGTTTCAATCTTGCTTTCTGTTCCTGTTTCAATTTACGTAACCGCTTCTATTCTAAAGAGGCCATGATTTTTTTATACAAGTCCTGTCCTTTGTCAGAAATCAAATTCAAGGCTGCAGGATATTTTTCTGCGTCGATGAGGGAAACAAAATGTGCCTGGATTTCTTTTCTGTTCGATGAAGAAAGGTAATCAAAATAGCTGTTGAGATTTTTAATGACATCAGTAGAGCCAGAACCTGCATCTGTTTTAGAACCGGCATCTGTTTTAGAACCGGCATCTGCGCCAGTGCCAGAAGCTAAATTCTGACCTTCATCCGATGTTTCTGCAAACTGCTCAAGGAATTTAAATATTCCTTTATTTAATTCTGAAAACTGAGGAACTGTTAAACCTTCGAGTTTTTCTTTTACTGATTCAAATGATGAAAGCAGTTCTTTTGGAGTGATAACTGCGGTCTTCTGAACATGCTTGTAAAAAAGAGATGCCGCTTTATTACCGATGATTCCGCTTAAAAGAACGAGATGATCATTTGTAAGATCTGAATCGTTTTTAATAATATTGCTTGTTCTTTCCCAGCTTCTGCGGTCTGGAGTGCGCTCAAGGTTTTCTTCTGCCTCTTCGTCACTGTCAAGGTATTCAGGATTTTCTTCGATGAACGAAATTACGCGGCCGTCAAGCCCGGCTTCTTTTGCCCATTCAATCCAGTTTTCTACAGTCGGTGCAAACTCATAAATGTTGAAGCGGCTTACAAGTGCCGGGTCCAAGTCAGTAAGCTGGTATTCTGCACCATTGTTGACCGCGCTTATGATTCTCGACCCTTGAGGAAGTTTTTTTCCTGCGAGTTTTCTGTTTAATGTAAGATCCATGATAGTCTGAAGAACTTCAGGGCGGGCGCGGTTTAATTCATCTAAAAACAAAACAATCGGAGTATCATCAGTCGGAAACCAGTACGGAAGCATAAAATCAGTCTTTCCTGTTTTTTCATTTTTTTCAGGAAGCCCGATAAGGTCACCCGGATCACTCATCTGGCCAAGGAACAATGTTACGACCTTTGCGCCTTTTTTAGAAAAGTAATCTTCGAGAATGCGGGACTTTCCGATTCCGTGCTTACCGATGAGCATTATGTTCTGCTCTGCCGGAGTATTATCAAGAATGAAATGTAATTGTTTTGTGTTTACTGTCATAGTTTTGTTTTCAATAATTTTTGTATAAACTTTAATTTTGCTGAAAGAAAACTTTCAGCAATTTTTTCTAAAAAATAACCCTCCAAGAAAAACTCAGAGGGTTATGCAAGTTATCTAAAATAAATCTTTATACACTTTCAAAGTGCGTAAGGATTATTCTGTCGGACGTTTTTTAAGGCTCTTGCTTTCTGCAATTGCCTGTCCTTCACCAACCTGCTGTTCCATCATTGCGCGAACTTTGAGTGGAAGACCTGCAAGTGTAATAAAGCCCTGAGCATCTTTGTGGTTGTAAAGTTCACCAGTTGTGAATGAAGCAATTGATTCGTTATACAGGCTGTATTTTGAACCAGATCCTGCACCACGGATAGCACCTTTTACAACTTTTACTTTTGCCCATCCAGTTACAGTTTCTTCAGCTTTATCAACGAATGCCATACAAGAATCCATCAATGTTGTGAACCATTTTCCGTCGTAAATCAATTCTGACATACGAAGTCCTATCTGCTGCTTGAAGTGATATGTTTCGCGGTCGAGACAGATGTGATCCATCATTCTGTGAGCGAAGTAAAGAATTGCTCCACCCGGTGTTTCATAAACACCACGAGATTTCATACCTACAAAGCGGTTTTCACAGATGTCTACAAGACCAACACCGTTTCTTCCACCGATTATGTTAAGTTCAGTAAGAAGATCAAGTGCGTTCATCTTCTTTCCGTTCAATCCAACTGGAATACCTTTTTCGAAATCGATTGTTACGTATTCACCGTCATTTGGACATTCTTCAGGAACTGTTGTGTTCTTGAGCATATGTTTGTAGTTAGGTTCATTTTCTGTTTTTTCAAGTTCGAGACCTTCGTGTGAAAGGTGCCAGATGTTTTCGTCGCGAGAATAAGATTGGTCTTTCTTCATTGGAACTTCAAGTCCGCGGTCTTCGAGGTATTTGATTTCAGCTTCGCGGCTGTCCATGTTCCATTTGTCATCACGCCATGCAGCGATTACTTTAAGGTCTGGAGCAAATGCCTTGATTCCGAATTCGAAACGTACCTGATCGTTTCCTTTACCAGTTGCACCGTGACAGATTGCAACAGCGCCTTCCTGGCGAGCATATTCAACAAGAATTTTTGCAATCAAAGGACGGGCTGTAGATGTTCCCAAAAGATATTCATCTTCGTAAACAGCATTAGCTTTGAGAGCAGGCCAGATATATTCTTCGATATATTCCTGTTTTGCGTCTATAACATAACAAGCTGAAGCGCCTGTTTTAAGTGCACGTGATTTAATTGCTTCCCAGTCATCGCCCTGACCTACGTCGATACATACTGCGATTACATCATAATTATAGTTTTCCTGAAGCCATGGAATGATAACTGTTGTATCAAGTCCGCCTGAATAAGCCAAAACAACTTTGTCTTTTGCCATTTTTATATCTCCTGCTCATTAGCATAAATATGTATATTTATACATAAAATATACATATTTATGTAATTTTATGCAAGGGATTAATATCTGTTAAAGCGTATCACTTGCCACCTTTTAATCTCTGGAGATTTTTTGTTGCTGCATCTTTTATATTTGGATCTGAAGATTTTTTTGCATATTCATTCCAGTAAATTGCCTTTTTCTTATCTTTGAACTCGTTTTCATACAAGAGTGCCAGGTAAAAGACAGAATTATAATTTTCAGGCTCTCTTTTTACTGCAAGCTCAAAGTTCTCAACAGCTTCTTTAAATTCATTTCTTAACAAGTGATAAATTCCATAAAAATACGATGTGATCGATTCTTCAGGATATTTTTCGCCAAGAGCTTCACAAAGATAAATAATATCAGAGTCCTCTGCTTCAGTATCAACCATAAACTGGAGAGTTTTTAACAATTCAATCTTAAAAGCTTCATATCCGTCTTCACAAGACACTTCTTCATAATACCATTGATTATTATTTTCCAAAGAGCGGTTTATCATTTCAACAAAAGATGACTTTACTTTATCAAGCTCTCGAATATGCTGGGTTGCTATATTTCGATATACATAAAGATCAAGATTGTCCGGAAAAAGTTTGATTGCATCATCCATATATGAAATTGCTTTTTTCATACTTTTTACAGAGGGCATCTTCATTCCTTTGGACACCATTTTATCAAACTCTCTCGAATAAACCTTCAGCTCAACAAGCTCAGGATTCATACTTGCTTCAATAATGTGATAATAATACCAGTTAAAATAATAGTTGGCATCTTTATCTTTCTCTTTTTCCCATTTCTTTAAATAAGTTTGCGCTGTTTTCAAGTCCTTTTTTTTAAGAGCAGCCGAAGTTTCCTGGTGATAATCTTTTGCAGAAATTACCGACAAAGCAATTATTAAACTGAAAATTGTACAAATTAACTTTTTCACTTTTAGTTCTCCTTTATAACTGATGTTAATTTATAATTATACATGAAAGATTTATATTTAAAAGAAGATTTCAAAAATATTTCTATTTAAATATAAATTCTTTTTTCTTAAGAATATAATCATAGTATGCCTTTCTAAATCTTTGACCTTCCAGATTATGTCTATACTTAGAGTTTAGCCTATACATTATCAAATTAGAAACTTCATTCATCTTATAAGAACTAGCTCCTAAACTTGATTTACTATCCCAAGGGTTAATTACAGTCAATTCTGAATATATCTTATCACCATTTTTATCTTTCGTATAAGAATTCTGATAAGAACATAGAGTTGTTGCATGTCCATTACCGAGCACCCTAACTATTCCAACATAAGCATAATCACTTTTTTCGCAGAAATTAAGAAGACCATTTATCCCTTTTTCGTTATCTACTCTAGCTGTGTAGCCTGAAATAAGAGTCTCACCGGCAATTGCATTTACAGCATCCATATAATTTTTACCATAATTAATTAAATATTTCTGGTTAGTATCTTTACTAGATTGAAATAAACCTTTTTCTTTTAATATTTCATTTGCATCTTTCAAGCTGACAATTTTCCTGGTTATGCTGTAAACAAGAAAAACAGCTGTTGTCAATACACATCCAGCACTTTTTATTGTTTCATATGTTTCTCTATCAAAAGTATAATCAGGAAGAATTTGTTTCTCGTTATCAAAATCAAGTTCTATTATTTTCTTAAAGTCTTCAAATTTCGAATATTCTAATTGTCCTGACTTTAGATATTCTTCAACTGTTGGTTTATTCTCGCCTAACGTTGAAATATATTTTGTATAATTATCCAAAATGTACTTATCATGTTGCTTCTTCATCATTTCATTATTGTATTCTTCTACTTGTTCCTTAGTCCAGCCATCACCCAAAGTATAAAGTTCATTTCCTGAATGATTCTGACGGAGTTTAGGATCAAGTGTAGTAAAAAAGTAGTAATCATAATCATCTTTAGATTTATCAAAAGCATTAGTGTAAAGCAAAGCATTAAATAAATAATTTTCGCCATATTTTTCATAAATATTTGCCATATAATCTATATCGCTGATATCAGCATATTTATCCCCACTAATCTGATACAAATTCTTAAGGTTAAGGAATGTTTTATACCCTTCAATTCTTGCCACTAACTCATCACCCCCATACAGATGTGCACCTTCATGAGCAAGTAATGAAGCAAACTGAACAGCAGCTTCAGCATTATTTTCAACAAAAGTATCTTTGATATAAATATTGTTGTCTTTTGCCTTACCAAGATGTTTCATATCTTCAACATAAAGATTAATTTTTTTATTCCAAACTTCACTTGCAGTAACCATTGCAGTATCATTACCGGAATTGGCCGCGGCATTAATGCCATTTACAATTCCAAGGTCTTTTGAATCGCCAAACAGATTGCGGATTTTTGCAGATGAAATTCTTGCAGATTCAAAAATTCCCGGAATGAAATTTAATGAATCCCACAAACTTACCTGCGATCCGCTGTTTGAAATCTTTGCGGTAACTCCGTCATTACTGAACTTGACAGAAAGAAGTCCAGAGTCTCCTGCACCTTTGTATCCCAGATCTCTTAATGAAAGAAGATTGATTGAAGTTTCTCCGTTCATAAGATATTCAACGCCCGCCATTGCAGCAGTTGAAGCAATATTGTTGAATGAAGAAATCCCCATGACATTGAATATGTTACCGTTCAGTACTTTCCCGATTCCATCTTTAAGATTGAATTTATCAAGACCAAGTTTGACAGCCTGACCTGTGCCGTAAGACAGTCCCGAAGTTAAAGCATTCTTAACAAAACCCTCATTTATCCAGCCTGAGTTTGCCTTGTCCCAGTCGATACTGAAACCGTTTTCAAACGACATGGAATCAATGTAGTTATCCGCAACTGATTCAAGATACGACGCACCAGTTTTTACAAAAGCAGTTTCTGTCACTCTTAAAAGTGAACTTGAAACATTTGAAATGGCATTTGTTGCAAGACCAGAAAGAGATCCGACCATCGAACTTACACCAGATTTAAGAAAATCTTTCAACAAAGAATCAATCGATTTTGTCTCAAGATGAACATCCATCATTCCAAACACAAGGTCATCAAAAAAATTTATCCAGACTTGTCCAGTTGCATTTGAAACCATACTGCAGATCATATTGCTGATTTCTCTGATTGTAGGAAGTTCTATGCCTAAAATCGTATTGTCTGCAGTAAATTTCTTGTCATAAAGAGGAAGTCCAAGCTGGACGTAACCTTCTCTGTTTACCGCAGAATTCCAGATATAATCTGACATGATGAGATTCATTTCGCCGGTTCCATTTTTCAAAATATTTTCAGAACGGCTTTTTTTAATATCAATATTATCTGCAAATATAGGCGCCTCACCGACGTGCTTTGAAAATTGGCCGGCAGTATTTTCATCGCCAAAGATTTCGTAATACAGATTCTGAATCTCAAGCATTTTATTTGAAAGAATTTTTTCAAGCGTTTGAGAATCAAAATATGCATAATTTTCAGAAACTGAAATTACAGGATTATCCAGTTCAAACCACTGATATTTATGAACAACCTGTTTTTCTCTGACTGCTGTATCAAACACAAGTGAATCAACAATCGCGTTACGGCTTATTTCATTACCGACAGTGTATCCGTCTTTACGTACAAGATCATATTCCCATTTTTCGATATTCTCATTCTGAACTTTCAATTGATTTTTTATTTCTTCAATCTTTTTATATATTTCAAGATCAGTCAGGTAAGAAGAATAAACTGAAAGCGCCTGTCGTTCAGCCTTCTGTAAGTTCTGAACAGCCTCATCAATTTTTTCTGATGAGTAAAGGTCATCAAGAGATTCAAGCCTCGACGTTAATTCATACTTAAATGAATCAGTAATTACAGACTCCAGGGAATCTATATTGAAATCAAAAATTTCAGTAAAACTATCATTTATTAATGATTCACAATTTTGATTTTCCATAGAGCCGACAGAAAAATAATTATCAGAGTTTATTTCATTTAAAGGAATTTCTAAGCCCGCTTGTTCATACTGATTATAAATCCATTTTTTTTCATCCGAAATTAATTTTTCATAACTGTCATTTATTTCAGAAAGTTTTTTGTTATATTCAATATTCCACTCATTGTTCCATGAAATAAAACTGTCATTAATTTTGTCAATTGATTTCTGCCATTCCTGATTTCCATTTTCTAAAACTGCCTGCATGGAATTTTCCCAACTTTCAAACTGGCTTTGACAATCTGCCTTCATCAGTTCAAGCTCTAAGTTTTTTATGTCTTTTTTTGAACTGCAGTCATTGTCAACAATCAAACCAGAAACAATCTTAATCGATTCAAAACAGCTGTTTTTATAAGTATCTTCACCAGTTATCAATTCCGCTGAATTTAAATAAGCGTCAACAGTTTTCTTATTAAGTTCAGACAAAAACAGCTGTTCATTCCAGGCACCATTATCTCCTGAAACAATTTCAAGCTCTGAATTAAATTCACTTAAAGAAAAATTATCTCCAGGTAAAAGCTGCATCTCAAGCTTTGAAGAAACAGCATCCAGCTTATTCTTTTCATCTTTTTTCTCTGCTACATAAACATTGATTTTTTCTTTTACAGCTTCAAGCTTTTTACTGTACAGATCATACAATTTATTTACTTCAACTAATGGAATACAACCAATTTCGTATTGAGCGAAAGTATTATCATAATCAGCACTTCCATTTACGAGTAAATTCAATATTTCGTTTTCTTCATTAATAATTAACGAGTTTTCCTTAACTGTATTAAGCTTAGAAGAAACATAATATTCGTATTCCTGATTAATTTCTGAATATCCGCGCTGAATATTACTTATGTCAATATTGCACTGTCTCAACGCTTCTGCATTTGAAAAATATGTTACACAGCTTGCAGTCGCAGCTGCAAGAGGAAGGAGTGCCCAGCCACCAAACCCAGGAACTGCAGCAATCACACTAAGCAAAGCCGCAGTAGCTGCCGAACAATTTGCAATTAAAAGAAATTCATCACGTTTTTCATTAACCTTATCAATTACGTGCTGTAAGGAACGGTAAGAAATAACATCAATTTCCCTGTTCTGCAAATTCAACTTTGGATTAAAATTATATTCAGAAAATAAAATATATTTTGCAACATCATCAAGCGCATCTTCACTGACAATTTTATCATAGGCCTTTTTTAATTCATCACGTCGGCCTTCAGCATATTCATCTTCAAACTTAATTCCATACAGTGAAGCAGTTGGTAAAGTAAACGGATAATTTTCATTTTTACCAGGATCTTCACCATCAAAAAAATATTTATCCTTTTGAGACTTTATATAACAGAGCGCAAGCATTACATCTTCAATCGAATAATTTTTGTTTTCAAACGAAGCAATGTAATCAAAGGAATCTTCCTTACCACAGTTTTTTTCGTATTCACAAAGAAGGCTTACAAACTCTGAATCATTTGAAGTCTCACCTTTTTCTGAATCATCATTCTTATTTGAAACGTCACTGTGATTTTTACTGTCATTATAAGAAACAGAATATATAACATTACCGTTTTCATCTTCAATCCGATTGATACAGACAAGATCTCTCACAACCTCAGGAACGTTTGATGCATCAAATCTTTCAGAATCAAAATCGTTTACCAGACCAGCAATTGCACAATTTAATTCTTCCTCAGCTTCTTTCAGTGCAAGCTCATGACTTTCAATTTGCTTTTCAGTTTCATTCCTTAAAGTTTCAAGACGAAACTGAATTTTAAGTACATCTTCATATTCACAAAGCAGCTGATTTTCCTCTTCAGAAAGAACATTATTCTTTTTCTCAAATCTTGTTTTTAACAATCTGCATTTTTCCAGCCTGTCAGCTGCAGTCAAATATTCAGTTTTCAAAAAATCAAGACCAGAACCATCATAATCAAGATGAAGATATTCATTTTCAGCCCAATGCTTTATTTCACTTGCTGTCCTATAATCAAGCTCATTTTTTTCAAGTTTTTCATATTCAGTTTCTACTTTATCAAGCTGTTCTGTAAAATTCTTGTGGCATTTTATAAGTTCCTGATAAAGTCCATTTTCATTATCAACAAGAATTAAAGAAAGACCTTCATTATACTCAGCTTCCTTTTCAGTAAGCATCTTTCTTAAAACCGCAACGTCTTTGCTTATAGTTTGGTAATCTTCACATTCGCTGTTATAGTTCTGAATCAAATTCACAAGCTGCACAATATTCTGATCATTACAGGTCAGAAGATTTTCAAGCAAACCATATAATTCTTCAATATTCTCTCTATCACCTTCCGCAGTTTTGCAATCTAGTCCTAAAACCAGATTTTTAAATTCAGTTAGAAAACTGAAATTAATACTCAAGTTTTTATCATCAAAAATTGAATCAACTTCACAAACAAGCCTTTCATATTCAGGAACATTAATTAAATTTTCTAATTCCACCTTGAACATATCAACTGCAGTTCTGATATAGTCAGATGAATTTTCATAAAAGCACATTTCAATCTCAGAAATTGTTTTATTAATTTCATTCTCAGTTAACTGAATGGAGGAATTATCCTCAGTCAATTTTAATTTCTCAATTATGTTCTTAATATTTTCAAGTGTTTCATTATCTTTTTCTTTTATATATTCAAGGGAATATTCGTCATACAATTCAATAATTTCATTAAAATCGATATTTGATTTATATTTATTTTCATCAATTTTCCCAGTCTTAATAAATTCAATTGCTGCTTTTCTACTTTCATAAAGCGCAAATTCTTCATCATCAATCTCACTGTCAATCTGACTGTACTTTAACTCTAGCTCATCAAGAGAAACTATTCTTACTTCTTTTCCATCACTTTCATACAAATATTCATTTTCAAGCTGACTTATTAATTCGAAGGCATTTTTTTTAATATTTTCATATTCTTCATTCTTAAGATTTTCAATTAATTTCTTTGAAACTTCACTCACATCATTTTCAAAAATTTTTTGTTCATTTATTTTATCAACAAGAATTCCAATCTCATCCTTCAAATTTTTAAGATAAACTTCAGTTACTGAACAGTTGATATTATTAAACTGTTCCTCAAGAAGCTGGTACTCTTTCAGAAGGTCAGAAACCCGAGATTTCTGCTTATCATACTCGTCTTTTTTTTCATTATAGGAATTTTCAAGTTCCTTTAATTTTTCAATTTCGCTCGAATAAATATTTCCCTGCTTTTGATATTCAGCTTCAGAAAGATTGAATTTTTCAAGAGTTTCATCTTTAGTTTCTGCGCCTGAACTTCTGTTTAATGCATACTCATAAAGAGCTTTTTTAATTTGACACTGTTTCTGCCAGTATTCTTCCAGACATTCAATTTTTTCAAGTTCGTAATTGTTATTTTTTAATTCGTCAAATGTAAGTAAATATTCCTGAAAATCCTTCAGATATGTTTCCTTCATTTTTTTATACTTTTCAAGATTCTCGCTCTGGTTCTTTACAAACTGAACACTTTCTTTACCAGTCTGACGTTTTGCCGTCTCAATCTGATTCTGAATCGATTCAATTACCTGATCGATTTGACTCAACGTTTCTTCATAGCTAGATATAATTTCTTTTTTCTGAATCGTTTCTTCATCTAACTTTTTTTCATATTCTTCTTTAATAACATTAAGTTCGTTCTCAAGACTGATTTTTTTATTATTCCATTTTTCATTTTCACTTTCGATTTTTTCAGTTATTTCTGTCAGCCACTCAGTTTTCTTTATCTTTAACTTTTCGTATGCCTTCGTCCACGCCTCAAGATTTTCTGCATAATTCTCTTCACTTTCCTTTTCCCATTTTCCTTTCTGCAGAAGAAATTCACGCTCGGCCTTTTCCCATTGCTCAAGACCATTTTCAATTATGTCTGAAAGATTTTCATTTTGCCAATTAAAACTATTTATTTTTTCAAGATTTTTCTCATTTGCAGAACTCAAACCGACATCTGTTTGAGACAAATTATCCGAATGTAAAATTCCGTTAACCTCGCTGCACAGCTGTTCAACAACAACATCAGCCCTGTTCAGATCATTTTCAAAGCGCAGTGATTTCTGGTCATAAAGAAATTCGTCAAGCAGGGAATTAAACAGTTTCTTTTCAGATATTTCAAAATCAGAAAGGACAAAACTTCCTGCATCGCAAGTGTTTTCAAATTCCGCTAAAATTTTTTCAACTTCATTTTTCCACTTCTGTTCAAGTTCATAACTTGTATTTATCTGACTCAGATCTTCTGTAATTTTTCTTTTAGCTTCGACTAATTTTTTGTATAACTCTGTTTTGTAAATTATTAACTTTTCATAATCTTCATTTTCAGCACTTACTGCATTCAGGCACGCTCTGTCAGAAAAATAAACATTTTCTGAAACTTCAATCTCAGAATTTAATTCCTTATAATCATATCTGCTTACATCCTGCCATTTCTCTGAATTATTTTTCTGCAGCAAATAATCGTAAGTCTCGGCAGGAAGTAGCACAAAGATAAACACATTCAAGACAATCAAATTAACAATTTTTTTCCATATCTTCATAATTTTACCTCCAAAAAAAATGACCGGTCCTTTTTTCAAAGAAACCGGTCAAATTTAATGGAGTTGATTAATAGCAGGAACAAAACTTATTCCAACAATAACATACTCTTAAATGTTTATTTTTCTACCAAAAAAATTAAAAAATTACAAATTTTCTGGCAAATCTGTCAAAGCTGTATCAAGAAGATCAGAAATAGCCTTTTTATCAAGATGTGATCCGATGATTACAAGCTTAATCATACGGTCACCAAGTTTTTCATCCCAGTTCTTTCTGAGTTCAGGATCTTTGTTAAGATATTTTTCCTGTTCGCGTTTTGGTGCAGAAGCAAGCCATGCTCCAGAATATCCTGCAACAATCTGGCGGCCAGTTGTTTCCCAAACCCATGCCATTTCTGGTTCATCATTAAACCACATTAAGCCCTTAGAACGGATAATGCTCTTTGGCCACTGGTCAGCAACTTTATCAAGCTTCTGGCGGTCAAAACATCCGCGGCGGTAATAAACAAACGAACCGATTCCGTATTCGTCTTCTTCTTCGCCGTCATGGTGATGGTGGTGATGATGATGTCCGCATGAACATTTTCCGTTTTCATCGTAATGATGTTCGTGATGTTCATGATCGTGGTCATCGTCATCATCGTGGTGGTGATGTTCATGATCGTGGTCATCATGGTCGTCGTGATCGTGGTGGTGATGTTCATGTTCGTCGTGATCGTCATCATCGTCGTGATCATGGTGATGTTCGTGATCGTGCTCGTCGTGATCGTCATCTTCTTTTGCAGCTTTGTTCAATTCTGCAACCCAGCCTGCACTTTCGTAAACTTTTTCAAAGTCAAATTCATTTGTTCCAAGAACATCTTTAATATCAACATTTGCTTTTGTTGTTTCAATAACACGTGCATTTGGCTGAAGGATTTTTACTACAGCACGGATTTTTTTAAGCTGTTCTTCTGTAACGAGATCTGTCTTATTAATGATGAGTGTGTTACAGAATTCAACCTGCTGAACGAGAAGACTTTCAATATCTTCTTCACCCATATCTTTTTTAAGAAGTGCATTACCTTCATCAAATTCAGTAGCCATACGCATTGCATCAACTACAGAAATTACACCATCAATATAACCGTTATCAATCTGTTCAATAGCCTGTGCAATTGGCATTGGTTCACAAACACCGCTGGCTTCAATCAATACGTAATCAAATTTTCCTGTCTTAATAAGCTTTTCAATCTGATTAACCATATCGCTTTTGAGGTTACAGCAGATACATCCGTTCTGCAAAGCAACAAGGCTTGATGAATCTGTAATATTTGCATCTTTTGCAATCAAATCTGCATCTACGTTTACTTCACCGATATCATTTACAATTACGGCTACTTTATACCCCTGCTGATTAGTAAGAATGTGGTTCATCAAAGTTGTTTTACCAGCTCCAAGGTAACCAACCAAAAGTGTAATAGGAACTTTCTTTGCCATTTTTTTCCTCTTTATCTTTAACGCATTTTCTGCGCGATTTTTTTCATTTCAAGATTATTTCTAAATATAATAAAAAATTTGAAAAAATGCTATAAAAAATATTTTATTGCAAAAGGAATATTTCCGTCGTAAAATATAATAAATTATTAAAAGCAGAGAATTTTTATGCGCATTTATTTTTTGTCCAGACAGCCTGACGTTTGTCAGTTAATGGCTGACAGACTTAGTCAAATAAGTGCAGAAATCAAAATCTTCCCATTAATACCCGAATTATTTTATGACATCTTTGACATGGGAAACATACCCGATATTTTATTCCTGGATTTTCTGTACTATCAAAGTGATGTTTTCGATTTATACACTATTTTCGAAGACCGTCAAAAGTTTTTCCCGATAGTGTATTACAACCATCCGTTCCCGATTCCCGAAAAAAGAAAATATTTCTGGACCTTCAATCTTCAGAAGTCAGGAAAATTCAAAGACACCAAAAACATAGAACCAGTCCTTGAAGAAATGGAAAAAGCCCTCATGGATCCGAATATTGCTCCCTATGTTTCATGCATTCAAAATCCGGCGCCCTACAGATCAAGTGACCTACGATATATTGAACCGTTAAAAGAATCAAACATCAATTACTACATCAGCAATTTCGACAACGTAATTTCCGATTCATACAAAAGCTCTTTACCAAAAACTTCTGTACAGCAAGGGGAAAATATAAGCATTGACAACTCTTCCAGAGACTTTGAAAATTCTTTCAGAAATACTCACCGGCTTTCACACAGACTGTTCATACTTTTCAAATACCTGTACGAGCGAAGAAACCGTCACGTCAGTCTTTCAGAGCTGTCATCTGTTCTAAGCAGCGGCTCCCAGAAATTATCAGCAAACGGAATCCGTCTTTCAATCTTCCGTCTGCGAAATATTTTAAGAGAAGATTTAAGTAGTGGTCTTGAAATCTTAAACTATGACTACGGTTATTCTATGATTGAATCTTCAAAGAACTGCAAATAATTTCAATCTGAGCAATTCTATTTAAAATTATCAAGACGCTTATATCAGGAATCTAAAAACCTGACATAAACGTCTTTATGAGAATAAAATGTAATACATTAATCAGACCTCTCTCCCAAGCAGTATCTGATTATTTTTTGCAGCAACAAAAGTCACTGCAAATAGTACCATTTCTATTGCCTATTTAAGAGAAGCGCCGATGCGTTCCAAAACCTTTTTGCGGTCAAGTGGCTTAATGATATAGTTCTTAGCACCGAGCAAAAGAGATTTCTTTACAAGTTCTTCTTTTCCGAGAGCAGATACCATTACAACTTTTGCATTCTTATCAAAAGCCATAATCTGTTCAAGGGCTGTAATACCGTCCATACGTGGCATAGTGATATCCATTGTTACGATATCAACATTTGGACAAAGCTCCTTGTATTTATCAACGCCTTCTTTTCCGTCAGCAGCTGTAGCAACGATTTCGTAGCCTTCGCTTGTTAAAATCTGACCGAGCTGTTTAGCAACGAAAATAGAGTCATCAACTACCAGTACACGGAATTTTGTTCCGTCAGCTTTTGTGCCTTCTGGTGGTCTTTCATTGATTGTTGGAAAATCCTGCTTTGTTTTCATAACTTTTTCTCCCTTTATTATGCACGCTCACGAATAGCGACATTAACTTCAATTTTACCGTAATCTGTAATAAGTGGAACGATAAGAGCTTCAACATTTTCTGACTGTCCAGCCAATGCTGCAATTTCCATCTTTTCACCTGCAAACAATGCTGGTGGTGTAAGGTCGAACTTGAATCCAAGTTCGTGCAATTTTGTTACAGCCTGAGCTGTAATCAAGTTTGCCAATTCAGAGATTGTAGCTTTTGCAAGGTCATCAAATTCAGCCAGCTTTTCGCCGTTCATTTTTGATGCAATGTTCAATGCTGTTTCGAATGTCATGTCAAACAAAACACGTCCTTCTACATCGCCTGCCAATCCTACCAAAGCTGCTACACCCATTACAGGCATTGCAGTTGATTTCAAATATAAATCACCTCTTTTTACTTCAGCATCACCTAAAACTTCTTTCAGTACTCTGTATGAAGTTTCTACGAATGGGTTAATATACTCAACTCTCATGCTTTACTCCTTATATTTTTATTGTTTATTGAAATAGGTTAAAGAATCTACTGTCTTTTCACCCCAATTAGAGCCCTTGCCAAGTGATTCCCCTGCACCAAGAATAATAATACCATTACCCTTAAGTTTTTCATCAAAATCACCAACAACCATATTCTGCGATTCAACAGGAAGCATTGAAAGAACATCACGTGCAAACACGATATCAACCATTGGAAGTGAATTCGAGTTTGTACAGTCATGATATTCAAACATGACAATGTCTTTAATTTCCTGATTGAATGTATATTCACCAGAAACTTTTTTTGTTACATATGGTGAATACCAGTCATTTGCATTTGTATCTGGAATCGAAAGCAAAGGTGCATTTGATACATTAAGCAAATCAATTTCATGTGCATAAATTCTGATTTTAGAGTTTGGATAACGTCTTTTCAGAACACATGCAAGTGAATAAGATTCAATACCTTTTCCGCATCCCGGATTCCATACTACAATCTGCTTTGCATTATTTTCTGGGAGCAATTTGTATACTTCATCAGCATACTGTTTTGTCCACCAGGTTCCATTACATTTAGACCAGAAAGGTCCCAAAAATTCATCTGCATCTTTTTCTGACTGAAGCTGTGAGTTACCAGCACCTTTTTCTGAAGACCACTGGTTAAATCTTGCTTTTACCCACTCTTCGTTAATGTCTGATACATAGAACTTTTTCAAGTTACGCAATTCTTCAACTACAAACTTGTAATCCTGTTCAGAAGCAGTTTCCTGTTTAAGAGCTGCTGCATCCGGCTTAGAAGCAGTGTGAGAAACAGCCTGTGTATTCATCTGAGTAGGCATTACTTCTCCAACAGAACTGTTAACATAAACGTTATCCATTCCGTTGTCTTTATCTTTAGCAGAAATTCTTGCATTGAAAATACGTTCAATATCAAGAAGGATATACAAGTGATCCTGACATTCAACTACACCATAAATATATTTGATGTTGATATCACCAAACAACGGATGTGGCGGCTGAATCTTGCTCTTCTGAATTCCAATTACCTTATCAATTGCATCTACAACAACACCGAACAGCTGATCTCCAACTGAAACGATAAGCATATTCTCTACAGAGTTATCATCACGAGTAGGAATATCAATGTTGAAAAACAATCTCAAGTCAATAATAGGAATGATTTCACCACGAAGGTTATATACACCAAGTACAAATGGCAAAGTATTTGGAACGTAAGTAAAACGTCCTGTCTTTGCAATTTCTTTTACCTGCATGATGTCAATAGCATAATCTTTACCAGCAAGAGAGAAAGTTACCATTTTGTAGTCAACAACAGAAACATTTTCTTTGTCTTCCATTGCTTCCTGCATCAAATCATAATTATCGTTCTTCTGCAAATCTGTATAATCAGTATTTTCCATAACTTACTCCGCCTTTATACAGAACCCTGTGCTACCTGAGCATTAAGTTCCTGTCGTACACCAAGTTCAAGAAGCTGACGTACATCGATAATCAGAGAAACAGAACCGTCTCCCAATACAGAAGCTCCGGCGATTCCCGGTGAATTAGTAAACTGGTCGCGAAGAGGTTTGATTACAACGTCTTCTTCTCCGATAAGGGAATCAACCATTACACCAATTTTCTTTTCTTCTGATCCAACAATTACAACGAAGCTGTATTCACTGCTTGTTGTTTCTTTAATGTTAAACAATCTCGAAAGACGAAGAATACTGATTACTTCATTACGAACGTTCAATACTTCGTAGTTATCGATTGTGCTGATATCTTCAGTTTTTACGCGCTGACTTTCAATAACTGATGCGATAGGAATTGAGTAAACTTCTTTTCCAACGCGTACGAGAAGTCCCTGAATGATTGCAAGTGTAAGAGGAAGTCTGATACTAAACTTTGTTCCTTTTCCAGGTTCACTTGTTACAGAAACTGTACCGTTAAGTTTTTCAATCATTGTCTTAACAACATCAAGACCTACACCGCGTCCTGAAACGCTTGAGATTTTGTCTGCTGTTGAGAAGCCAGGCATAAAGATAAGCTGATAAGCTTCCTGGTCTGTAAGGATTTTATTCGGATGAATAAGACCTTTAGAAATTGCTTTCTGCTTAACTTTTTCTACGTTAATTCCGGCACCGTCATCGGCGATGTCGATAATAATCTGGTTACCTTCATTTGAGGCTTTAAGAAGAAGAGTTCCTTCTTCTGGTTTTCCTGCTGCAATACGTGCATCCGGTGTTTCGATACCGTGGTCAACTGAGTTACGAACACAGTGCATTACAGGATCGAGAAGATCATCGATTACAGTCTTATCAAGTTCTGTGTCTTCACCTTCAATTACCAGATTAATTTTTTTGTTCAAATCACGCTGTAAGTCGCGAACTACGCGAGGGAAACGGCTGAAAATCTGGTTGATTGGAACCATTCGGATTTTCATTACGCCTTCCTGAAGTTCTCCGGCAATTCTACCGAGGTTCTGTGTTGAAGAACGGAACTTAACAGAAAGATTTTTGAGCTGTGATTCAAATGTATCAAAGTAGCCTACTACATCACCGAATTCCTGCATGATGTTAGACTTGATTTCTTTTACGCTTACACCTGTCTGGATTTCTTCAAGGTACTGAGGAAGCTGATCAAACATACGGCGGATTTTTTCGCGATATGCTGCGTCAATTGCCTGGAACTGAACCTGAATGTCACCCATCTGAGCTGCTGTCTGGTTAAACGCAGCTTTTGTAATAACTGTTTCAGATACAAGGTTAAGAAGGTAGTCAATTCTCTTTGAATCAACACGCAATACTGAACCCTGCTGAATATGAGTACCTGTAGCAGGAGCGCCTTTTGCAGGAGCTTTTGCTTCTGCCTTTGGAGCTGCTGCAGCAACGGGAGCCTGTGGTGCAGGAGTTTCTGCAGCTTGAGCTGGAGCTGCAGCCTGAGCTGGTGCCGGCTGAGGAGCAACTGGAGCTGGCGCAGTAGCCTGAACTGGTTCCTGTACCGGTGCAGGATTTGGAGCTGCTGCCTGTGGTGCAGGAGCGGCTTTCTTTGCAGCGCTTTCTGGCTGAACAACCTGAGCATCTGTACTTAAAGTTACATCACTTAAGAATGCAACATCTTCAATATCTTCCTGAGAAGAATTTGAAGCAAGATAATATTTTACAATTGGATAGAATTCATCTTCATAGAGCGCATCAAAATCAGGATTTGTTTTTAATACAGCTCCGCATGCCTTTAATGCTGCGAATACCTGAATACCGCCTACAGAGTTCATAGGATTAGACTCATCAAAGGCTACTGTTACGCACCAGAGTTTCTGGTCGCCTTCACATACCTGAGATAATTCAGCATATTCGTCATCAGAAAGAACAGGAACTTCTACACCTTCTGGCGCTGCAGCCTGAACTGGAGCGGCAACCGGCTGAGGTGCAACTGGAGCTGCCTGAACGGGAGCACTCTTCTTTGTTTTCTTGTCAGCTTTTTCTGGAATGAATGCATGCAGACGTTCCAGAAGCGGATTAACGTCTTGCTGGTAAATAGAACCATTAGCACGTGCTTCCAGCATAGCTTTAATTGTATCAATGGAATCCAGTAATGCATCTACTACTGGTTCAGTTACTTGTAAACGGTCTGAACGAAGTTCATCTAAAACGTCTTCTACAGCATGTGTGAAAGTTGAAAGCTCTGTCATTTCAACAGTAGCAGATCCACCTTTCAAAGTATGAGCAGCCCTGAAGATTTCATCAATGGCTTCATGATTTGTAGGGTCGTTTTCAATTACTAAGATGTTACTTTCAAGATTCTCTACCTGCTGTTCAGCTTCGGTAAAGAAGTCTTTTAAGAGTTCTTCGTTGTTAATATCCAGATAATCACTCATATTATAATATTTTATACTTTCTATGTAAGAAGTCAAGTAAAAAAAAATCAAAGAAAATCAGGGTAATAATTAATGTAAAGTCCTATACCATCCGATAATAAAAGAGTATTATTGTGTGAAAATGAAAATATCAGGTTTTTCTTCTATATTAAAAGATATTTCATTTAAAGCATAAAAGGACGGATTTTATGAAAAAAACTAAACTTGCAGCTGTTTTGCTTTCAGTATTTATTGCAGGGGGAATTTCTTTTGCTGACGTTAACTTCAGCGGAATGGCAGGCGGAACAGCCGGCGTAAACGGTACTATTTCAGATTCCCCTACTTTCGAAGTTCCTTTTAATGCCTTTATCGCAGCTCAGATGAACTTTGGTTCATGGGGAATTTTCAGAGCCAATCTCGGTCTTGCAACCAAAAACCTCGCCGGCGGAAACCTTTTTACAGGGCAAGATGCTACCCTCACAATGAATGAACTTTCCTTTGTCTTTACAAAAAGTGGTGTAAAAATCAAAAATTATTTCAGTGCATACCTCGGAACTTACGAAGCCGTGGGCTGCGACGAATACCTCCAGCGCCAGTTCGGTATTGTACCATACACATCACTTGCAACAAAGAATGCCTCAACCCTTTCTACAGGAATTCCTCTTTATAATAACTACGGAACAGGTGTTGCCTACACAATGAACTTTGCAGAAGCTCCGGGAACCTTCGGCGCTACAGTTTATGTAAACGAAACAGAAACAAAAATTCCAAAGCTCAATATCGATTTAAGAACTGCATGGACAACGGAATTCCTTACACTTGATTTTGCAGCAGGAATCGGAGCTCCGCTTCAGAACTCTTACGCTGGAAAGAACGTATTCCTCTTAATTGATACTATTTACCTTCACGGAGGATTAAGTCTTCTTCTCGGAAGTCGTTACACTCATTCTTTGCTGCTTCAGGGAGGAGTTCAGAAAGTTGAAATTGCAAAAGGAAGCCTCAACTATTCTTTCAGCGGAACTGACGACCTTTCGCTCCTTGCAGAAGCACGCATTTATTCAAAATTGATTAAGACAAGAATTACTGCATATAACCTTCCAAAATCAATTTTGAAAAATATGCTTTATCTTCAGGATCCGCTTGGAGTTGTAATCAGTCTCTACTCTGACACAGTTCCTGTAAAAAACAACAACATGACAATCGGAGCTCACCTTATCGGAACTTTACCGAACGAAGATTTTACTACCGTTATTTCGAGAGCAGCTTTCAAGGATGCAGTTCCTTCGATTAATGTTTACTTAACACCGTTTGTTGATCTTCCTGTAGCTGGCGGAAACCTTGAAATAATGGCTCAGATCGGAGCAATTGACCTGATCAACAAACTTCACTTTAACTACCAGGCAAAAGTCGGTTACAAAAAGGCCTTCTAAATTAAGATATCAAGGGGCTGTCCAAAAAGAAATGGACAGCCCTGATTATTTTTAAAGACAAAAGAATTCAGAGAACAGGCAATTTTATTGTCTGATGAAAGAAATTGCAGAACTGGAGCCACTTCAAATCACCTTTAAATAAATTCCACAGGAATTGCTAACGCAGAAATGTCTTTATTTTTTATATTCAAAACCTGAGAACAATTACAAATTACACAACATTGTCCAATATTAACATTTTTTATACGATTTGTAATGAAAAAGTTTTTTGCATCATCAGAAGTTGGCGAGGCAGTTTTTTTAATTTTAATTGGATACAAAGTATTATTTTGTTCTATCAATAAATCAATTTCGTATTTATCTTTATCACGATAAAAATAAATGGGAGCTTCTTCTCCGTTATTTGCAAAAGATTTTATAATTTCTGAAACAACATAAGTTTCAAAAAAAGCACCTGCCATTGCACCTGTGCGCATAACATCAGGATTTGTCCATCGAGTTAAAAAGGCTGCTAATCCTGTATCCATAAAATAAAGCTTTGGAGTTTTTACAACACGTTTTTCTATGTTTGTAGAATATGGTTGCAAAAGATAAACAAGACCTGAACTAACCAAAAGGGAAATCCATTTTTTTGCAGTAACTTCGCTTATTCCACAGTCTTTGCTAATATCACTATAATTTAAAAGCTGACTTGTGCGAGAAGCCACAACACTAATAAATTGCAAAAACTGCATTTCGTCTGCAACTTGGATTAGTTTTTTAATATCACGTTCAATATAAGTTTTTAAATAGTTTGCATAAAAATCTTTTGGCAAAACATTTCCTTTTACAACTTCAGGATATCCGCCAGTAAAAATTGCTTTCCAAGTTTTTTCTACAGAAAAATCATTTTGGGTGAAATTTGAATTTCGTGAAAGAATAAAATCTTTTGATGGAATAAAATTTTCTGAAAATTCTTCGCCTCTAATTTCTCTTGCAGAAAGCGGATAAAGCTCAACTATACCAATTCTTCCAGAAAGACTTTCAGAAGCAGTTTCCATCAATTTGAATTGCTGACTTCCAGTTAGAAAATACATTCCGTTATGCCGATTTTTATCTATTTGGATTTTTAAATATCTAAACAAATCTGGAATATATTGAATTTCATCAAACATATATGGATAAGGATGAAATTCTAAAAATGATTTTGGGTCAGATTTTGCAGAAGCTTCTTCCATAGGATCATCAAAGGTAAGATATTGTATATTTTTTGATTCTATTGATTTTTGTAACAATGTTGTTTTGCCAGTCTGTCTTGCTCCTGTAACTAAAACTGCAGGATAAGAATTAGCCATTCTTTCTATTGTTTTTTTTGCGTGACGATTTATAAAATCCATTTTTCAAATCCTTATTTTGTGGGATAATCCAAAGTCTTGTTTAAGAATATCCCACAAACTTATAAAAGGCAAGCAAAATTGCATAAAATCTGTGAGAAAATAATAGATATTTACCTAACAACAATTAAGAAAAATTAAATAGAAAACAAACACTTTACACGTTCTATGTATTTTGTTTGTGTAATATAATTATTTTCTAGTTCAAAATTAATGCGTCTTAACTTTTGTTTTTTTCGTTTTTTAGATTTTTGTAATAAATCAACATCTTTACAAGTAATTTTGTATCCCAAAAATGCAATTCCATCTTTACATTTTCCCAAAATATAAGGTTTTAAAATTAATAAAAGATTATTTAAACAAAAAGATTCAATACTGTTAAGCATTTTCTTCAAATCTATTTTTGAATTAGAAAACAATATAAAATCGTCCATATAACGACAATATCCAGAAGGTTTTAAATTTTCTAAAACAAAGTGATCTAATTCTGAAAGATAAAGATTTGCAAAAAACTGACTTGTTAAATTTCCAATGGGAAGACCTTTTTCTATACTAAAAGAATCAATAATATCTAATAACAAATCTAAACAATCTTTGTCTTTTATAATTTTTGATAATTTTCTTTTTAAAATATTATGGTCAATATTTTCAAAATATTTTTTTACATCTAATTTTAGAAAATATACGCAATTTTTTGCTTTACAAAATGCATATTTAATTGCTTTATGACTTCCTTTCCCTTTTCTACAAGCATAAGTATGAAAAATAAATTGCTTTTCAAAAACTGGTTCTAAAACATTCATAATTGCGTGATGCATAACTCTGTCTATAAAAGGAACAACACTAATAAGACGCTCTTTTGGTTCATAAATTGTAAATTGTGAATAAGAACTAAGAATTGCAGGTTTTGATTTTAAGTTTTTTTGGACTATTAAAAGATTTTTATTTACATTTTTAGAAAAGTTTTTTACAACATTTTTGCTAGTTTTATGACGACGAGCTTTTATCCAAGCAAGGCGAACATTTTCATAAGATATAATCTGATTAAAAAGGGATTTGGCTCTCTTCATTTTGATTATTTAAAGAAGATTCTGCTTTTTGATTTTTTTCTTCTAGTATTTTTTGATAACCAGTAAAAAGACCATAAGCAAAATCTTTTAATAAAATATTATTTGCATTTGGAAGGTTTTTAATTTCTTCTTCTGTAATATTTGGATTTTGTACCATAACAGCCAAATGTTCATCTTTGCAAACAAGATATGCTGCCTTTAAATTTTTACTTTTAGCAAGTTCTAATCTAACTGCCTTTAATTTATCAAAGAGAACTTTTTGTTCCTCTGTTTTTAAAGAAGCACGATAATCTATTTTTTGCTTTAATTGTTTTTCTGTACCACTATTTTGTTCTTTATATTCAACCAAAATTTGAATTCCACATTGAGTTCCGCTAGATATTTGATTTTCTACAGTACGAATTACAACATGAGAACGCAAAAAATGATTTAATTCTTCACATTGGGAACTATCTCCAAATGCATTAATAAAAAAAGATTGATACTGTGACATAACAAAAAAAAGCGTCAGTCTTAAACCTTCGAAGACACCTTTGCCTATTTTCTACCAGCACAAGACTGACAAATTCAATTCGCGTGTTACCGCAGGAAAAGACTGGTTCTAAAAACTATTATTGTGGATTACGGTAAACTTTACCTGCCACAAAATAATTATTGAGCTGGCACGCACCACACGGAAACCAAGATTGTTGTTGCGGTTGTTAGGGTTGTTGTAGTTACGGTAAGAAACAGCACAGTTGTCAGAATTGTTGTTCCAACTACCACCGCGGTTGACGCGGTTAGACCCAGCCGAAGTACGTACTCTTTATAGCCTTCCCTTTTATATTTTTTAGTTTAACACTAAAAAATCCATAACAAATTCGAGCGCCTTTTCGGGCGCATAATAACTATCTGCTTTTATCGCAGCCTTTAGGGCTGCTCTTTAAAGCAGATAGTTTACTTTATTTAGAACTGGCACGCACCACACGGAAACCAAGATTGCTGCAGCGGCTGTTAGGGTTGTAGTAGTAACGGTAAGAAACAGCACAGAAGTCAGAAAGGCCGCCCCAACCACCACCGCGGTAGACGCGGAGAGACCCAGCCGAAGCACCAGTTGGGTCGCTTCCACCTTCTGTTGTTGTGTCATAACTATCTGTTGACCAGTTCCAGCACCATTCCCATACATTTCCACTCATGTCATATAAGCCATATGTATTTGCCTTCTTTGTTCCTACTTCGTGAGTTTTACTACTTGAATTTGAAGTATACCATGCGTATTCGCCTAATTTATTTACATCACTTGTTCCACTATATGTTAAACTATCTACTGTATTGTCTCCTGCACGGGCAGCATATTCCCACTCTGCTTCTGTTGGTAAGCGATAACCATTTGCATTCCAATCACATACTACAGCATTCCATGTGCTATCAGTTGATGTTGGTACTGTTCCCCATTTACTTGGGTCTGTGTTACCACTTATGCTGTAACATGGTGTAAGTCCTTCTGCCATAGAGCGTTTATTACAATAAACAAGTGCATCATACCAACTTACATAATATGCTGGGTAATTGTCTCCATCTCCATAACTTGAACTTGGAACACTACTTCCATAACTACAATATACTTCATACTCTGCTTGGGTTACTTCGTATTTTCCCATATAAAATGGTTTTGTTATTGTAACTTCGTGTACTGGTTTGTTATCACCAAAACCTTTATTACTTCCCATTTGGAAGGTTCCGGCTTTCACCAATACAAATCCTTCTGGTACTGGTTGTAATTCTTTTGTTACAGTTTCTCCACATTTTTTACACACACTTTCCATTTTGCCACTTTCTGTTTCTGTTGGCTCTTTTATTGTTGCCCAAATGTCAAAAGAATGTCCGTTTGCACAACCTTGTTGAGCACCGCCATTTCCAGAACCACTTGGTCCACTTGGGCTACTTGGGCTACTACAACCAATTATTCCAAGAGCAATACTTGCTACAATTAAAACTGTAGCAAGCCATTTTATTTTTTTCATGATTTTTCCTCCTTTGAAAATCATTTATTTACTAGTTTTATTTCTCAAATATTTATTACTTTTTTGTTGCTAAACTTAAGTAAAGCTGGTTGCTGAGCGTAGCCGAAACAAAAAAAGCCAGAATTTTATTCTCTTAAAATGTTCAAAAGAATAAAATTCTGGCTTCTGTTATATTTTAAAAATTCGATATTTAGCGCGTTGAATGTTGAATGTTGAATGTTGAATGTTGAATGTTGAATGTTGAATGTTGAA
>JAEDED010000041.1 GCA_016293495.1 Treponema sp.
ATTCTAATGTATTTTTAATTTTTCAAATAGTGCCTTTCTTAAGTTGATGATGTTGGGCGAATCCACCAGGAAGCATAGGTAGAAAATTTAAAGCCCTTGTTCCATTCAAATTTCTGAGCAGCGCGCATCAAACCAATATTGCCTTCCTGTATCAGGTCTTCAAGAGGAATTCCTTTTTTTGCGTAATCTTTAGCAATGGAAACGACAAGACGTAAATTTGCAGAGACAAGTTTATCGAATGCAAGTTTTCCCTGAATACCGCCAATTTCAATCTTCTTGGCAAGTTCAATTTCTTCTTCGTGTGAAAGTAAAGCGATATTTCCAATATCATTAAAGTATTCTGTCATATTGCCTCCAGTGATTTAATATAGTGTTCTATAACATAGCTATGTGTTAAAAACCCATCTTTTGGCAAAAATTGCTGTTCTTTTTATCCTTCTGAAGTTCAATAAGTTCCTTTGTTATTAACGAGGAATTAACCTTATCCTGATTCATAAAGCGAATTCTTGAAGAAAGAGAACCAAAGTCTCCCGGAGTAATTGAGCCACTTGCTTCCAGAGTTTTTATTTCGTCTTTAGTAAAACCATATTCAGGAAAGTATTTTTCAAGCATTGTCTGGATACCACTTTTTTCAAGAGGTTTGAACTCTACACAAAAATGGAAACGACGCTGCATTGCACTGTCCATAATATGCTTTAGGTTTGTTGTACAGATAAGGATTCCTTTGAACTCTTCCATCTGAGTAAGGAATTCATTTACCATTGTACGTTCCCAGCTGTGCTGAGCATTATTTCTGTCTGCAAAGAAAGAATCTGCTTCATCAAAGAGAAGAATTGAATTTGTTCGTTCTGCTTCTTCAAAGGCCTGTTTGATATTTTTTTCACTTTCACCAACATACATTCCAAGAATATCTGAGGCTCGTTTTAATAGAATGTCTTTTCCAAGTTTTTGAGACATATATCTTGCAAGCTCTGTCTTTCCGGTGCCGCTGAGCCCATAGAAAAGCATTCTGATTCCGTTATTTGCATTTTCATGACGTTCTGCATAATCCAATGCATTCTGAGTCATTTCAAGAATCTGTTTAGCCTCAATAGAAGTATTTAAAACCGACAGGTCATATTCTTCACCGACAATCTGACGCATAGACCTTTTTCCGTTTATCAGTTGTGCATTTTCCTGCAGGATATTTTCTACTGTAAAAAGGAGTTTGTCCTTTTCCAGCTCGTGCATTTCTTTTGTAACTCTAACAACGTTATCAACACTAGCGCCTGTAACCTTATATTTTCCCAGCATATTGAGAATGGAAGTGGAAGTTTCTTTTTCCAAATTTAAGGTTTTGAGTTTATCTGAGGCAATTTTGCGAAGCTGCTTTTCTGTCATTGCCTGGAAACAATAAGAATAGTTGAATCTTCGTTTAGTTGAAACATCTATTTGATTAGAGTAGTTTACAATCCAGATGGTCTTGAAATTTGAGTTCTCAAGCATCTTGTTAACAGTTCCTTTCATAACATTTGGAATTGTGTCCATGAAGCTATTAATATCTCTTGTTTGCAAAAGCTTATCTGCCTCATCAATAATGAGAATTGTATCCTTGCCTTTCATAGAAAGATAACAATTGAGGCGGAAGAGGGCCTTGTTTTCTCCGTAAAGCTCTGTTTCATTTTTGAATATCATAGCCCTTTGCTTGCTCTCTTTTACCAGAGCTTTTGCATATTCAGTTTTTCCAGAACCTGGTTTTCCATATAAGAGAACTGAAGATTTCATTTCCCCGTTAAGGAAGCGCTTCATGATTTGAGTAGTTTCGGCTGGTACAGAGAAGGAAGTGGTTTTATAGGCTGTAGAACAATCTAGCTCTTGAACAAAATCTGCAAAGAAAGAGTCTATGGAGCCATTTGTTATACATTCCTTTAAATCTGGGTCAAGGTTCTTTTCTTTATCTAGAAATCCATAAGTTCTGAGTGTAGAGTTCTTGTGAGTTATTAAATTATAATCTTTGGCAGAAAGTTCAAGGATTTCTTTGAATACAAGATTAGAAATAGGGCGAAGGCTATCAAAGCATTCTGCTAAAGGACGTATAGTTTCACATCTGTATAAAGCGAGCAACAGTTTCGCTTCCATTTCTGAAATGCCAACTACATCAATTAGGAACTGGACCTTACTAATATCTTTCAGAAGCTTTGCATATTTTGGTTTGAAATAAGAAGCTTTTATGGTTTTATCTTCAGAAGCCCAAAGCTCCCAATTTCCCTTTGTTTGATTGTCTTTTGTGAAAGCCTTCTCAAAGAATAAGATAGGAATTAACTCTATTAATAGAGAAATACCGTCATAATTGTAGCAACGTTCAAAATCAATATCAGCTTGAGAAATTTCTACAGTATTACCAAATTCTTCATTAATGGCAAAATCACAGGTATATCTTGCTGGAATTTGTGTATTGCGGAAGCATGGTGTTTTTTCTTCTTCACTACGTTTAGTACGTAAACGAAGTACCCCATCTCTTTCATATTGTTCAACAAGCTGCGCTAAAATATACCCTAATTGGTTTTCTTTTTTATATCTTCTAACGAGATACCAAAAGAATCTTGCACATTCCCCTTGTTGCAAATCTTCTTTTCCAGCAACACAAAAACAGTAGAAGTAATATATACAAATAAACAGGTCGTCATCATTTAATGAGGATGTCGGAATTAAGTTTGCTTTAGTCTGAATCATTCTTCGTCTTAACATATTATTTCTCCTTTTCTTATTGTCTTTTAACCAAAACTGAATCTACAATTCCATATTCCACTGCTTCTGCGCCGTGAATATAAAAATTCCTGTCGGTATCCTTTGCAATTTCTTCGAGAGCTTTATTACAATTCTTTGCAAGCAGTTGATTTAATTTCTCCTTTGTTAGTTTAAGTTCTGCAGCTGCAATTTCTACATCTGATGATTGCCCTTGTGCACCGCCAAGAGCCTGATGAATCATTACAGTTGCGTTCGGAAGTATACAGCGTTTACCCTTTGTGCCTCCGCTAAGTAAAACAGCTCCCATGCTCATCGCTTTACCAACACAAATTGTCCTAACGTCACTTTGGATATGCTGCAGGGTGTCGTAAATGGCGAGTCCTGCTGTTACGTCTCCGCCGTAGCTGTTGATGTAGAACTGAATGTCTTCATGATTCTGAGCATCAAGATACAAAAGCTGGGCTACAATACTTTCGGCCATGTTTTCTTCAATATCGCCGAAGCAATGAACAATTCTGCTGTTGAGATTTGCAGTCCAAATGTCTGTGTGGTCGGGTAAACGTGGTTCAATGTACATATATATTTTCTCCTGTTATAAAAATATTGATCGATAGAAAAAACTCCCACAAGACAGTTATGAGGTACTAATTTTAGTTGTCTTGTGGGAGACGAGGTTGTGTTGTGAGGTAACTATGAAATATTCATCTTATATAGGGGTTATGAGAGAATATAGGTGGTTTGGCAAAAAAATAAAGAAAAATTTTCAAAAAAAATCAAAAAAAATACAAATCATCCAAAACTCTTTATTTT
>JAEDED010000034.1 GCA_016293495.1 Treponema sp.
CGGGTGGTTGCTTGTGCGCCTGCAAGCATGCGCACCGGCTCACGAGCCGTAATACAAAATTTCTACTGTTGTAGATTAAAAACCTTGAGCGGTCATTGTATATGTTTAAGACCAATACAAAATTTCTACTGTTGTAGATTATTTCTCTTGGTTTTTTGTGTTTTGGCGTTTAAGACCAATACAAAATTTCTACTGTTGTAGATATTAGTCTGTTCTTGTAACTTTTTATGTTTAAGACCAATACAAAATTTCTACTGTTGTAGATGAGCAACCTATGGCAACGGCGTATGGGGTTTAAGACCAATACAAAATTTCTACTGTTGTAGATCTTCTTTCTGTATTGCTTCAATTTCTTGTTTAAGACCAATACAAAATTTCTACTGTTGTAGATCTTACGGCTTCACACTCCCGAATCGGTTTAAGACCAATACAAAATTTCTACTGTTGTAGATCGAAAGGTCGAACTGTCTTTGATTCTGTTTAAGACCAATACAAAATTTCTACTGTTGTAGATGTAATCAATTGGAAGTAGCACAGCCGTTTAAGACCAATACAAAATTTCTACTGTTGTAGATTTAATTATGCACATAACACTTTTTCGTTTAAGACCAATACAAAATTTCTACTGTTGTAGATTGGTGGAACAACTGCTATGGGTTGGAGTTTAAGACCAATACAAAATTTCTACTGTTGTAAATCTCCAAGTCTTACTGACCAGACTTAGTTTAAGACCAATACAAAATTTCTACTGTTGTAGATTTGACGCTGATATGGACAAGGTATTGTTTAAGACCAATACAAAATTTCTACTGTTGTAGATAATACGCTTTTCGGTGAGTTATGGGAGTTTAAGACCAATACAAAATTTCTACTGTTGTAGATTACAGTACGGTATAGTATAAACATAAGTTTAAGACCAATACAAAATTTCTACTGTTGTAGATCAGTTTTCCAGCCCTTACTATTTCCTGTTTAAGACCAATACAAAATTTCTACTGTTGTAGATTAATTTTGTTTCCGATGTCGGTGAAGTTTAAGACCAATACAAAATTTCTACTGTTGTAGATCTGACGCTACAGACTTTGTCGTCGAGGTTTAAGACCAATACAAACTTTCTCCTGTTGTAGATCAGAAATTCTGCATAAAGTCGTTTCAGTTTAAGACCAATACAAACTTTCTCCTGTTGTAGATTGATGTTATAGTTGTAGATGAAGTCGTTTTGGAAACTGGATTTTTCTTCGTCTGTATTTTCAGCGCTTTGTCAGCGGCGATATTGCTACCTTTGGTTTCTGAGGGAAGTTTCGTTTATCGTGGTTCTTAATTCTTCCAGAATGGAATTAATAACTTTGATATTTACGCCAACAGTTTCTGCCAGAATTGAAAAATCATCCAGACTAATTTTTTCAATTTCATAATGCGAACCAATCTTCATCGAAAGTTTTCTTGTGAGACCAGGATAAGCTATTGTTGAAACAACATCATAAAGAGGTGAAAGTCTGGCTTTTCCATTTGTATCATAAATAAAGGAATAATTTTTGGAATGAGCATCACAGTTTCCAACAAGGTAATTAAACAGAACATTCTTTAAAAATGCCTGAAGATCAATTACAGGAAGAACCGAATTCTTTTTTATCATCTGATAAATTTCAACAATTCCAGGACCTCCATCAGCCTGATATTTTTTATCTGTCATTATTCCTGCCGCCTGACACATGTCTTCCTGATGAAGTCTTGAAATTGCATTTCGTTTGATAATGCGGTCATAACGTTCAACAATAAGAACATCTTTTCCAGAAATGTTTATAAGTTGTACATCGGGTACATTAAGACCACATTTTTTTGCCAGCATCATGCACTCATATTCATTCCTGGCAAGGCTTGCAAGACTTCCTTCACGAGTTGGTTTAAGAATGTGTGTAGAAGGTGCTCCATTTAACGGCAAATACCATTCCTCGTCAAAAAAAGCCAGAGAAAGTTTTTCCTGCGCGCCTGCAAGTGAAAGCCTTAATTTGTCATCTGCTTTTATAAATGGTCTTTGCTGAATATTTGCGACAAAATTTTCAAGATCACTTTGAGAAATCTTTTCATAGTCTGAAGAAGTTACTTTATATTCCTGCTTAAGAACTGAGGAATCAAAATCTTCGCCTGCTATTGTTATATAACCTGCACATTCCTGCCCGATTGCTTCGAGAAGTTTCATTATGCTCAATTCAGAAACATGCAGATAATCAGCAACTCTTTTTCGGGTGTATTCTTCTGGAATAAGACCTGAAAAAAAAGGAAGACATTCTTTCTGATTATATTCCTCAGATTTTAATGGAAGAGATAATGAAACTGGTTTTGCAGAGGCGTCAGAAAGATATTCATCATCGTACTTAAAAACAATTCCCCTGTTTTCAGTAGAACTCAAGATACCGCATTTCCGAATTCCATAAAATACATTCAGAATCATTAAACATCCTCTCGATTATTTAATGTAATATTAATTCCCAGCATCACAAGGCAGTTTATAACCTTTCCAATCTGAAGTGTCTCTTTTCCGTTTTCCAGTTCTGAAAAAAATCTGTTTCCTACATTACACATCTGTGCACATTGCGTTTGAGTAAGCCCAAGACTTTTTCTTCTTGCCTTCACAGCTTCTGATATTTCTGACATTGAATTGATCATCATAAAAAAAGTATAACATTACCGAACGGTAAAATCTAGCGCAAAAATTGTAAATTTTCCAACTTTTTTACCGAACGGGAAGATAGTAAATAATGATATTGTTCAATTTAATTTTATTCCCGAACGGGAATGCTTTATACAAAGAAGGTTGTAATCTGTTAAACCCATCCGCGATCCTCTGCGTTCATCTGAAGTTCCCATATCAAAATTCCCTTATTTATAGAAACTTTCCCCTAAAATCATCTATTCCCCCATCCTTTTTTAATTGCTAATATAAACAGTTGATTTTATAATTCAACTAACTAGAAAATTTAAGACTAGAAAAGAGGCATTACATGAAGTATGGTTACTTTGACGACGCTAAACGCGAATATGTCGTTACAAATCCACAGACTCCAAACCCATGGGTAAACTATCTTGGTTCACCATTATATGGTGCAATCATTTCAAATAACGCTGGCGGTTACAGCTTTGCAAAATCTGGCGCAAACGGTCGTATCTTGAGATACGTATTCAACAACTTTGACCAGCCAGGACGTTACATCTACCTTCGCGATAACGAAAGCAAGGATTACTGGTCAGCATCATGGCAGCCAGTTGGAAAAGATCTTAAGGATTACAAAAGCGAATGTCACCACGGAACAGCTTACACAAACATTATGGCTGACTATTCCGGAATTCATTCTGAAGCTTTGTACTATGTTCCACTTGATTGTGAACACGAAGTATGGAATTTCAAAGTAACAAACAATTCTGACAAGAAACGCAGTCTTACTGTTACAGGCTATGCGGAATTTACAAATAACTGCAACTATGAACAGGACCAGGTAAACCTTCAGTATTCCCTCTTCATCGGACGCACAAAATTTGTTGAAAACAGAATCGTTGATACAGTACACGGAAACCTTGAAGGACTTACATACGAAGTTGACAACAAGACTTCAACAGACAGAGTATTCGCTCTCGTAGGATCAAAAGTTTCTTCTTACTGCGGTGACAAAAAAGGCTTTCTCGGTGAATATCATACATACAAAGATCCAGTTGGTGTTACAAGCGGAACTTTGGGCGACATCGAAAGCTATAACGAAAATGCCTGTGGTGCTCTTTCAACTGTAGTTGAACTTGCTCCTGGCGAAACAAAAGAAATGGCTTTCGTTCTTACAATGCAGCAGAACGAAGCAGTAGAAAAAATCCTTGCAGGTTACAAAGATCTTTCTTCTACATGTAAAGCAGAAGTAGAAGCTCTCATCAAACAGTGGCACGGAAGATTCGAACACTTCCAGGTTAAGACACCAAGCGAAGCTTTCAACACAATGATCAACACATGGAACGCATACAACTGTTTCATGACTTTCACTTGGAGCCGTGCTGCTTCATACATTTACTGTGGTCTCCGTAACGGTTACGGCTATCGCGATACAGTTCAGGACATTCAGGGTGTCATTCACCTTGAACCAGAAATGGCTGTAGAAAAAATCCGCTTCATGCTTTCTGCACAGGTAAACAACGGTGGCGGACTTCCACTTGTTAAGTTTACACACAATGCTGGTCACGAAGATACTCCAGATGATGCTTCTTATGTTCAGGAAACTGGTCACCCACACTACCGCGCAGACGATGCACTCTGGCTCTTCCCTACAGTTTACAAATACGTTGCAGAAACAGGAAACGTTGCATTCCTTGACGAAGTAATTCCTTACGCAAACACAGAAGAAGGAACTGTATACGATCACCTTCAGCGTGCAATCAAGTTCTCAATGGATCACTTAGGTCCACACGGAATTCCAGCAGGTCTCTATGCTGACTGGAACGACTGTTTAAGACTTGGTGCAAACGGTGAATCAAGCTTCGTTGCCCTTCAGTTCTATCTTGCAATGACAATTCTTCGTGAATTTGCAGAATACAAAAAAGATACTTCTTACGTTTCATACTTGAACGAAGAACAGAAAAAGCTTGGTGAAAAAATCCAGAAGCTCTGCTGGAACGAAGACCGCTTTATCCGCGGCTTTACAGAACGTGGCGAAGTTATCGGAAACAGAAACGACCCGGAAGCAAACATGTGGCTCAACCCACAGAGCTGGGCAGTTATCTCAGGTCTTGCAACAGACCAGCAGGCTGACCTTGCTCTTGGAATGGTTAACAAACAACTTAACACAGACTTCGGTCTTGTTCTTATGGATCCACCATATCAGAAGCACGCATTCGACGGCGCTCTTGCTGTAATCTACAATCAGGGTGTTAAAGAAAATGCAGGTATCTTCTCTCAGTCACAGGGATGGATCATCTTAGCTGAAGCCCTCAAAGGTCACGGAAACACAGCATTCCAGTACTTTATGGAAAATGCTCCGGCTAGCCAGAACGACAAAGCAGAAATCCGTAAGCTTGAACCATATTGTTACGGTCAGTTCACAGAAGGAAAAGCTTCTCCACACTTCGGCCGCTCACATGTACACTGGCTTACAGGTACAGCATCTACTGTAATGGTAGGATGTGTTGAAGGAATCATGGGAATGAGACCAGACTTAAACGGTCTTAAGGTAGCTCCATCAATTCCTGCAGAATGGGATGGATTTGAAATTGAAAAAGATTTCCGCGGATGTCACTTGCACATTACAGTAAAAAATCCAGACCATGTTCAGAGTGGCTGCAAAGAACTTACAGTTGACGGAAAGAAAATGGAAGGTAATTACATTCCGGCAAGCGTACTTGGAAAGACAGCAGAAGTTGTTTTGACAATGTAAATTGATTGCAGACTGCAGGATGATTGCAAGCGTAAGCCTGTACTTATAAATCAGCCTGCAGTAAAAACTTTTATTAAAATTCCAAAGATAAAAAACTTAGCGAAATATCATTTGCAATTCCCTTTAAAACAAGAGATAATATCAGGCAGACAAAAAAGTGTATTAATATAAGCTTTACAAGGAGAAAATTTTGTCCCTTAAATTACGTCTTTCTCTTAAAACAAAATTACTGTCAATTATTCTTTTGATAGTAATTATTTCTAACGTCTTTATCGGTCTTAACGGAATCGATAAATCTACTCCTGCAATCCGCAATATTGCAAACAAGCATCTTGCTGCAATTACAAATGATGTTTCAAATCGCGTCATTGCAGCAAACGCACAGGAATTCAAACTGATTTATGCTCTTGCAAAAATGGATATTCTTCGAAGTGACAAATATACACTTGAAGAAAAACAGGCACAGCTATCTTCTATCTTATCCGGTATGGGAAGCAAATATCAGAATCTTGCCTTCTATGATACAAAAGGTAATGCAATCCTTGACAACGGACAGAGAATCAATCTTTCAAACCGTTACTACTTTAAACACGTAATCGCCGGAAATGAAATTTTAACTGACCCGACTTATTCAACTTTAATCAACGGTTACCTTACTTACTACGGTGTTCCTGTTTACGGTTACGACAATAAAATTATCGGTGCCCTTCTCCTTCTCGTAAAAGGAAACGGCGTGCAGGATTTAATTGAAGAAATCGATCTCGGTGGCGGACGCCATCCTTCTGTATTCAACAGAAATACTGGTGGAGTAATTGCACGCTCCAAAGAAGATGCAGAAACTGCAGACGATAACGCTGCAGAACTTGCTCCTATTATGGCTGACCTTATGGCAGGCAACGCTGACTCAGCAGTATTCTATGACAGAAATGCAAAACAGAAGATGATCTGTTCTTACCAGCCTATTCCAAAGTCAGACTGGTCAGTTTTCGTTGCAGCTCCTTACAACAGCTACATGGGTGTTATTGATTACCTTCAGATTTCGAACATTATTTCACTTGTCATTACTATTTTTGCCGCAGTAATTTTAAGTACAATTTTCATTCGCGTTATTACAAAGCCTTTGCTTTCTGTAAAAGAATCAGTTAAAGAAATTGCTACAGGAAATGCTAATTTGACAAAACGCATTCCAGTTACTTCAAATGATGAAATCGGTGATGTTGTAAACGGCTTCAATCAGTTTGTTGAAAAACTTCAGCTGATTGTCCAGAACCTCAAGGAGTCAAAAGAAAACCTTACCGCAATCGATTCAGACCTTCAGGCAGGCACTCAGGACACTGCAGCTTCAATCACTCAGATCATTGCAAACATTGAAAGCATCAACAGTCAGATTCAGCATCAGTCTTCTTCTGTAATTGAAACTTCAGCTGCAGTAAATGAAATCAGTTCAAACATTGAATCACTTGAAAAAATGATTTCAAATCAGTCGCAGGAAGTTTCTGTTGCATCAACTGCCGTAGAACAGATGATTGGAAACATCAACTCAGTAACTTCAGGCGTTACAAAAATGGTTAACTCTTTCGAGCAGCTTGAATCAAATACTACTTCAGGTATTTCATCTCTTTCTGCAGCAAGTGAAAAAATCAATCAGATTAATGAAGAATCACGCATGCTTCAGGATGCAAACACTGCAATTGCAAGTATCGCAGAACAGACAAACCTTCTTGCGATGAATGCTGCAATCGAAGCCGCTCACGCCGGTGATGCAGGAAAAGGTTTTGCCGTTGTTGCTGACGAAATCAGAAAGCTTTCAGAAACTTCTTCTGCACAGTCAAAAACTGTCAGTGCCGAACTTAACAAGATTCAGGAAACAATTACCGAAGTTGTAGAAACTACAAACGTAACAAACGAAGCTTTTGCATCAGTATCTTCAAACATTCTTGAAACAAGTCAGATTATTCACCAGATTAAGGGCGCAATGGAAGAACAGCAGACCGGATCAAAACAGATTGTTGATGCATTGCACTCAATGAATAACTCAACAGTAGAAGTAAGATCTGCAAGTGCAGAAATGACTGCCGGAAACCAGCAGATTCTTGAACTTGTAAAAAGACTCCAGGAAGTTACAGAAAACATCCGCCAGAGCATGGATGAAATGCAGAGAGGCGCAGGAAAGATTAACGAAACCGGAGCTGCTCTTACAACTATTTCTTCAAAAGTTGAAGACAGCGTAAAAGAAATCGGAAACGAAGTAGACTTATTTAAGGTATAACCTTAAATATGATTCTTAAGAGAATCAACATAGCTGTCACCAGAGCTTTTAACCGTTAAGACCGATTAAAAGCTCTGCTTGTTCCAGAACCTGGCTTGCATATTTCACTACTGTAATGTCATAACTTAGCTTTAACACAAATCATAGTTAAAACCTCTATCAAACCGTAAAAGTATTTTTCAAAAATCCTTATATACCTTATATTCCCCAAATAACAAATAGGTAATACGCACATTTACTAAAAAGGAGGCATGATAACTTCGAGATATGATAATTATGCAGGCAATGAAAAATCCATGGATTAAAGATTTATCAGCTTTTGTTTTTTTTAATAAGAAAAGAGCCGATAGACCAATGTATACTGATGCATGGGCAGTCTATATGCGACGAGCTCTAAAATCAATTGGCTATTCAAATCCGGAAAAGATTTGCTTTCATAGTTTAGACACAGTTTGTGTACAACTATACTTTCAGAGATTAGGGATCAGCGAATTTGTATGATTGGGTCAGGACACAAAACGGATAAAGTTTTTGCCCATTATGCTAATCATATCAAAAAAGAATCAGCTTTAGAAACAATTGCAAAAATCATTTTAGGTCAGAACTGACACGTATCGGCGAGAAAAAAAATAATTGATGTGCTTAAAAATAAAGTGATAGGGACGTTCTTTGACACTGTGGGTGTGGTAGAATTGAGTTATAGAAAATTTGGGGAATTTGTAGTAGAATGCAAGGAAAAGGAAGAAATAATATGTCAGACATAGATTACTCTGAAAAGGATTTTGAAAAATACATTGTTAATTTACTCATTTCAAAAAATGGATATATTCAAGGTAATAACAATGATTATAATCCTCAAAAAGCTCTTCTTCCACAAACTTTCATTTCTTTTATAAAAGAAACACAACTAAATAATTGGACTTGTCTTTGTGATAAATTTGATTCTGAAAAAGAAGCTGAAGAAAAACTTCTTGAAGAACTTCTAACTTCAAGAAAAAATCAAGGTACATTAGACTTGTTTAGAAAAGGTTTTGTGTTTCGCTCCATTCAATTTGACACAGTATACTGGAAACCCGAAAATACCTTAAATCCAGAAACAATTAATCTTTATAAAAAAAATATTTTTACAGTTATAAATCAATTAATCGGGGATGCAGGAAAGTCTGTTCATACTCCAATTCCAGATATTGTACTGTTTATAAATGGTATTCCAGTAATTACTGCAGAATTAAAATTTGAATTACAGGGGCAAGATTACATTGAAGCACAGACTCAGTACAAACTTAGAAGTCTTGCAGAACCTCTTTTTAAATTTAAAACAGGACCTCTTGTTCATTTTGCTGTAGACACAACAAATGCCTCTATGACAACAAAACTCGCAAAATCAGGAACTATTTTTTTACCTTTTAATCTTGGTTCAAATGGTGCTGGTAATCAGGGCGGAAAAGGCAATCCAAAAGCTGCAGAAGGACATTTTGCAACAGACTATATTTGGGAAAATGTTCTTACAAAAGAAAGTCTTCTTGATATAATCCAATCATTTATAACTTTAGAAGTAGATTCAAAAACAAAAGAAGAAACTTTAATTTTCCCTAGATATCATCAGCTAGATGTTGTTCGAAAACTATTAAATGATGTTTCTACTAATGGTTCACAAAAAAACTATCTTGTAGAACATAGTGCTGGTTCTGGTAAATCTAACACAATTGCTTGGTTGGCATTCCATCTAAACAATCTTTACTTTGCAGATAAAAATGAAAAAGTATTTGATACAATAATCATTCTGAATGACCGCCGGGTTCTTGATAAACAGACTCGTAATACAATCATGTCTTTTAATCCAAAAGATGGAACTGTTAAAATTGCAAAAAAATCTTCGGAAATAATTGATTATATAAAACTTGGCAATGTAATTATCATAAGTACAATTCAAAAGTTCCCTATAATTTACAAAGAACTTGAAGAAATAAAAGCTAAAAATCCAAATCGTAGATTTGCAGTAATTGCCGATGAAGCTCATCAATCACAAACAGGAACTGCCGCCGGAAAGGTAAAAATTGGGCTTGGTGCAGATGCAGAATCTCAGATAAAAGCTGAAGATCAAGATGATACTCCAGAAGAAGGAGATGCATCTGACGAAGAACAGGAAAAAATCTTAAGACAAGTTGCTACAGGAAAGCAGTCAAATATGAGTTTTTTTGCTTTTACTGCAACGCCAACTGGACAAACACTTCAAATGTTCGGTGTTCCTTGTAAAGTAAAAGATTCAAAATCTGGAAAAGATGTAGATGGTTTTAGACCCTTTCATGTTTATTCAATGCAGCAGGCAATTGAAGAAGGATATATACTAGATGTTCTTGTAAACTATTCAACTTACAAACAATATTATAATCTTCGCATAAAAAATGAAGATGACACTAATCAATATGACACAAAAGCAATTTACGGAATGGCTGCAAAATATGTTGCTGAACATGAACATCGTATTGCTAAAATCACAGATATCATAATAGAACACTTTGAAAAGATTGGTTCAAAAACAATAGATGGAAAGGGCAAGGCAATGGTTGTAACTTCTTCGCGAAAAGAAGCTGTTCTTTATGCCAGAACCTTGCGGGATAAACTTACACAAAAAGGACACACAAACTGGGGTGTACTTGTAGCATTCTCTGGTGATATTGATGGCAAAACAGAAAGCCAAATGAATTCTTTTCCAATTAATGCTATGGAAGAAGAAGGAAAAACAATTTCAGAAAACCAAACTCCAGAAGCCTTTAAGGGAGATAAATACCGTTTTATCGTTGTTGCAGATAAATATCAGACAGGTTTTAGTGAAAAACTCTTAAGCGTAATGTATATTGATAAGCCTCTTCATAACATAAAAACTGTGCAGACCTTAAGTCGCTTAAATCGAACAATGTCTAACAATGCAAAACTTGCTGAACGAGACTGTTTTATTCTTGATTTTGTAAACGACAGAGAAGAAATTAAAGAAGCCTTTCAGACTTATTACGGAAAAATAGAACTAGAAGGTGAATATACAATAGAAGAATTAAAGCAACTAAAAGAAAAAATTGAAAAGTACTCTATTATAGAAAAAACAGAAATAGAAGAATATATTTCAATTCTTAATGAATTTAATAATAGTGATTTTTCAAAAGATAATATTGCACAACAAACTATGAATCTTGTTGCAGATTTTATCGCCCGCTATAAAAAATTAAAGGATGAAGACCAAAAAGAGTTTAAACATATATGTATTCGATATGTAAAAGTATTTATGTTTTTGCAAAATATTGAAAATATAAAAGACGCAGAACTTGTAAAACTTGGATTGTATTTAAGACTTGTTAATCCATTGTTGAGATTAAAATCAGTAACGCCAGACGATGTTATAAAACCTTCTGATATAAAAAAACTTATTGAACTTTCTGATTATAAAATTGATTTTGAAATGACAGAAGCAATAAAACTTGTTGAAGGAGATGGTTCTATAGTTCGACCTGGTTCAGATGGTGGAGCAAAAGAACCTCCTAAACCAGCTCCTACTACAGTGCAAGAAATGGTAAGCCGAATAAACTCTCGCTTTGGAACAGATTTTACAGAGGAAGATATTGTTCCTGCCCTTAGTGCATTTAAAAAGAGTTTTGCAAGAGATAAGTCTTTCTGTAACATTGGATTGATAAAACAGTATCCAAAATATGAACTAAAATATAATGGTAATGATGGTATGTACATTTTTGTAAAAACAACACTTGAATCATTAGAGATAACAGACAAGGTTCGAGATGTTCTTACAACAAATGAAGAATTTTTGAATTCTTTTAAAGATGAAATGAGAATGCCAATTTACGAGCATCTTACACACAAATTAAATATTGCATAAAGGATAAAATGGACGATTTAAATTTTGAAGACTTTGAACAGTACTTAGTTCAAGGTGAACCAGATAAAAAAAAGAAAACTTATGCATGGCAAACAGCAATTGGATTGCAGGCAGTTGATAATTTAAAACCCTCTGCTTATTTAATTGAAACAGCAAAAAAAAATATTGAAGGTGAAATTTCAATAAAGGAAGCTCAAAATTTAATAAAAACATATTATGAAACAAAGAGTTCAAAAGATGAAGATGATGAAGCAAAAGAAGAAGCTGATATAGTTTCTTCTCACATAACAGAATTACTCAGCGAAGATTCCTTTTCTTTTACTCCTCTTGAATTTTTAAATATTCACAAGCGATTATTTACTGGCGTATTTAAATTTGCAGGAAAAATCCGTGATGTAAATATTATAAAAAAAGAATGGGTTTTACAGGGAGATACTGTTTATTATTCTGGTTATGATTTGATACAAAAGACAATAGAATATGACTTTGAACAAGAAAAGAAATTTAATTACATAGGTCTTTCTCAAGAAGAAATTATAAAACATCTTTCAAGATTTACAGCAAACCTCTGGCAAATTCATCCTTTTAGAGAAGGTAACACTAGAACTACCGCTGTTTTTATAATCAAATATTTGCGTTCACTTGGTTATGATGTTTCAAATGATATTTTTGCTAAACATTCTTGGTATTTTAGAAACGCACTTGTTCGAGCAAACTATACAAATATTCAAAAGCAAATCTACATGGATACCAGTTTTTTGGAAAACTTTTTTAAAAATCTACTTTTGAACGAAAAACACGAATTAAGAAACCGCTATCTTGTAATAAATTCAGAAGAAATATTGAAGAAATATGAGCAAAAAGTAGCGATAAATGATATAATTACTGGCGATAAAGTAGCGATAAAACAAAAAAGTAGCGATATTATTCTTGAGTATCTAAAAAACAACGATAGCATAAACAACTCAACTGCACAAAAAATAACTGGCCTTTCACCTGCGGGAGTAAGAAAGATATTTTCTAAATTGGTAGAAGAAAATGTAATTCTTCCAAGCGGTGCTAATAAAAATAGAATATATAAATTGAATAAGATGGAGAAATAACATGTCTCTAACATCAAATGTAACCGAAAAAGCAAACCTTTTATGGAATATAGCTGAAAAACTCACTGGTTCTTATAAGCCGCACGAATACGGATTGGTAATCCTTCCACTTACAGTAATTCGCCGTTTTGACTGCATCCTTGAATCAACCCATGAAAAAGTTTTGGAAAAAGCAAAACAAATTGAAAAGATGTCAGACGCAATAAAGAACATTCAGTTTCAACAAATTACTGGTTATCCTTTTTATAATACTTCAAACTTTACGCTTAAAACTCTTGTTGAAAATCCCAATCAGATAAATAAAAACTTTGAGAATTACCTTAATGGTTTTTCTGAAAATATTCGAGAAGAAATAATTGGAAAATTTAAGTTTGAAGATCAACTGAAAAGACTTAAAGAAAAAGACTTACTGTATATAGTTCTTCAAGAATTTGTAAGTGAAAAGGCAGATTTTAGCCCAGAAAAAATCAGTAACATAGAAATGGGATATATCTTTGAAGAATTGATTAGAAGATTTTCTGAAGCTCACAATGAAGATGCCGGACAACATTACACTCCACGAGAAGTAATTGAACTTATGACAGAACTTCTGTTTATTGATGATGAAGATATTCAGAATAAAAAAGAATGTTCAAAATCTGTTTATGACCCTGCCTGTGGAACAGGAGGAATGCTTAGTGTTGCAAGCGAATATATAGAAAGCAGAAAACTTCCTGTAACCCTGGAAAGTTATGGTCAGGAAATCAACGATGAAACTTACGCCATTTGCAAAGCTGATATTCTTATTAAAAGCAAAGATGGAAAGCAGGCAGAGAATATCAGAAATGGAAACACCTTAAGTGATGATAAATTTAGTGGACTTACTTTTGATTATATTTTAAGTAATCCACCTTTTGGTCGTGAATGGAAAAATGAAAAAGCTGTTGTAGAAAAAGAAGCAGATTTAGGAGAAAACGGTCGTTTTGGACCAGGTCTTCCAAAAATCAGCGATAGCCAGATGCTTTTTATGATGAATATTATAGCAAAAATGGACAAGGAAAATGGAAAAGCAGCTGTAATTCATAATGGTTCTCCGTTATTTACAGGAGACGCTGGAAGTGGTCCAAGCAATATTAGAAAATATATTCTTGAACACGATTTGCTTGATGCAATTATTGCTCTTCCAAACGATATTTTTTATAACACAGGAATTGCAACTTATATCTGGATTTTCAACAACAGAAAATCAGCCGAACGCAAGAACAAGGTTCAACTCATAAACGCAAACTCTCTTTTTGAAAAACGCCGCAAAGCCCTTGGCAACAAGCGAAACGATATTTCAGAGGCAAATATAAAACAGATTGTAGAGCTTTATAACAAGTTTGAAGAAAACGAGCTGAGCAAAATTTTTGATACAAAAGATTTTGGTTACACAACAATTACAGTAGAACGTCCATTAAAAGATGAAAAAGGCGAGCCTGTTCTAAAAAACGGAAAGAAACAGCCAGATTCAAGTCTGCGTGATACAGAAAATGTCCCTCTCAAAGAAGATATAACTCAATACTTTAATCGTGAAGTTCTTCCTTTTGCCCCAGATGCCTGGATAGACGAAAAAAAGAATGTTGTAGGCTACGAAATTCCATTTACAAGATACTTCTATAAATATGAAGCACCAAAACCAAGCGCTCAGATTATGGATGAAATAAAAGAACTGGAAAAAGACTTGGCAGGAAGTTTGAGCGAGATTTTTGGAGAGTAAAAGATGAATAAAGAAATAGTAGAAGCTGTAAAAAACATTAAGAGTGCAATCTTAAAAAGTCAGAGTCAAATTGCACTGAACGGAAATAGAATTCAGCTTTCGCTGTATTTTGGAATAGGAAAGTATATTTCAGAAAATACACGGAACAATTATTGGGGAACAGGAGCAATAGAAAATATCTCCTCTCAGCTTCAAAAAGAAATGCCCGGGTTGCGCGGTTTTTCAACTACAAATTTAAAGAATATGCGGACTTTTTTTGAAGAATGGAATAATGAATTAAATCGTCAGTCAGTGACTGACGATTTGCAGCAAAGTGAGAGCGAGAAAATATCTTCAGAGCTTCTTGTACAAACAAAAAAAATAGAAATGCACGAATTCCTGAGCATAAGTTTTACACACCATATAGAAATAATTACAAAAACAAAAAGCTTTGAAGAACGGAAATTTTATATTCATCAGACCTTTGTTCAGCATTGGGATTCTCGTACATTAAAACTGAAAATAAAAAATGATCTTTTTAATAATCAGCATTTGATTCCAAATAATTTCGAAAAAACAATATCCGATGATTCGCAAAGCATCAGGGCAATACACATGTTTAAGGATGAATATCTTTTGGATTTTATGAATACAGAAGAGCTTACGGCACGCTTTGGCGATGTCAATGAACGTGTAGTTGAAAACGAAATAGTTGCGAATATAAGAAAATTTATTCTGACATTTGGAAAGGATTTCAGTTTTATTTCAAATCAGTATAGAATCGAAATTTGTGGTGAAGAAGAATTCATAGATTTGCTTTTTTTCAATCGAGAACTTAACTGTCTTGTTGCCGTAGAACTTAAAATGGGAAAATTTAAGACAGCCTACTTAGGACAATTGAATGGATATTTGCAAGTTCTTGATGATACAGTTCGTAAACCCCATGAAAACCAGTCAATAGGAATAATTCTTTGTCAGGATGCAAAAAAAGATTTTGTAGAGTACGCCATTCGTGACTATACCAAGCCTATTGGTGTTGCAACATATAAAACACTAGACGAAATGCCTGAAAAGTATAGAAAAGTTTTACCAGACTTATCTGAAATGCGTAAACTTCTTGGCGGAGAGCAAAGATGAAAAACAGCGGCGTAGAATGGATAGGCGAGATTCTGTCAGAAACAGTCACACGGATTCGATTTTGCTAACGCAAAATCAGGAGTAAACATGTTGGAGAAAGAAGAATTGACTGGTAAAATTATAAATGCCTGTATGGAAGTTCATAATGAACTTGGAAACGGATTTCTTGAGGCGGTTTATCAAGAGGCATTGGAAGAGGAATTTAAAATTCAGCAGATTCCTTATAAAAGAGAACAGCTTTTGCCAATACTGTATAAGGGAAAAAAACTTAACAAAGAATATTATGCGGATTTTATCTGTTTCGATGAAATCATAGTGGAATTAAAAGCGGTAAGTACCCTTTCTAAACCTCACAAGGCTCAGGTTCTAAATTATCTCAATGCAGCTGACAAAGAAATAGGATTATTGATTAATTTTGGCGAAACTTCTCTCAAATGGGAACGAATAACAAAATTCAAAAAAAGGAATTACGTTAGTAATTCCGAATCCGTGTGGCAATATAAAGGAAACAAAGACGAAAAACAGCGGCGTAGAATGGATAGGCGAGATTTTTGGAGAGTAAAAAATGGCAAAAGAAACAAATGTTATAACATACAAAAAGACCTCAAACATAATAGAAGATGCCAGAACGATTATAAACAGCGCCAGAAGTTCTGCTGTTCGAAGTGTGGATTTTTGCCGTGTACAGATGTACTGGAACCTTGGAAAACGTATTTTTGAAGAAGAACAGCAAGGCAAGGAGCGGGCTGATTACGGAACTTATCTTATTAAAAATCTTGCCAGTACCCTTGAATCTGAATATGGTAGTGGTTTTGGTGTAAGGCAGTTAGAGCAAAGCAGGCAATTTTACCGCATATATCCAATTGCGAACGCACTGCGTTCGCAATTAAACTGGACACAGTATCGTCTTTTGATTCAGATTTCAGATCCTTCAAAACGCGAATATTATGAGCTTGAATCTGTAAATAACGGTTGGACAGCCCGCGAAACCGAAAGGCAGATTGATTCTATGCTTTATGAACGGCTTTTGATGTCGAACGACAAAGAAAAAGTTCTTTCCGTTGCTCGAAAAGAGCGAATTCCAGAAAATCCGACAGACATAATCAAAGACCCGATGATTCTTGAATTTCTTGGACTTGAGCGAAAAGCTGAATATTACGAAAAAGACCTTGAATCAGCTCTTATAGACCATTTACAGCAGTTTTTGCTTGAACTTGGAAACGGTTTTAGTTTTATTGCCCGCCAAAAAAGACTTTTGATAGAAGATGATGAATATTTTGCAGACCTCGTTTTCTACAACCGTCTTTTGAGGTGCTTTGTGGTAATTGAATTAAAGACAAAAAAGCTTACTCACGAAGATTTAGGCCAGCTCCAGATGTATGTAAATTATTTTGACCGTAACGAAAAATTGCCTGATGAAAATCCCACAATCGGTATTTTGTTATGTACGGCAAAAAATGATGAAATGGTAAAAATGACTCTGCCAAAAGACAATAAGACCATTCTTGCAAGCAAGTATGAACTTTATTTGCCGTCCGAAGAAACATTAAAAGCCGAAGTTGAAAAACTTGCCAATGCACAAGAAAAATATGCAGAACTGACCGACGGAGAGCAGAAATGAAACACAGCGGCGTAGAATAGATAGGCGAGATTCTGTCAGAAACAGTCACACGGATTCGATTTTGCTAACGCAAAATCAGGAGTAAATATTTTGGAGAAAGAAGAATTGACCAGTAAAATTATAAATGCCTGTATGGAAGTTCATAATGAACTTGGAAACGAATAACAAAAATCAGGAAAAAGGAATTATGTTAGTAATTCCGAATCCGTGTGGCAATATAAAGGAAACAAAGATGAAAAATAGCGGCATAGAATGGATAGGCGAGATTCCTGATGATTGGGAAGTAAAACCCGTAAAAAGATATTTTTCTCATGTAAAAAGGATTGTTGGCGATGATGTTGATAAATATGAACGTCTTTCTTTAACAATGCAAGGTGTTTTAAAAAGAAGCAAAGATGATGCAGAAGGATTACAACCAGAAAAATTTAATGGTTATCAAATATTAAAGCAAAATGAATTAGTTTTTAAATTGATAGATTTAGAAAATGTAAATACAAGTAGAGTTGGAATTTCCCCTTTTAATGGATTAGTTTCACCTGCGTATATTATTTTAACCAATAATAAAAAAGATAATACTTTCTATTACTATTGGTTTTTAAATATGTATTATCAAGAAATTTTTAATAAACTCGGAGATGGTGGTGTTAGAAGTGCATTAAATGCAAGCGATGTTTTATCACTTCCAATGGTCTACTTGAATAATGAAACCCAACAGCGCATTGCCACATATCTGGATAAAAAATGCAGCAAAATAGAAGAAACAATCCAGAACCAGCAGCAGGTAATAGAAAAACTAAAAGCCTACAAACAATCCCTAATCACCGAAGCCGTTACCGGAAAAGTGAAAATTGCAAATAGTAAAATCTGCGGTGAATATGAAAATTATAAAGACTCAAAACTAAAATGGTTAGGAGATTTTAAAATCCCTGAAAAATGGAATAGTATTCAAATAAAATCATGTGTTTCTATTCCTGTTGTTGATGGCCCTCACGAAAGTCCAGAATTATTTGATAATGGAATTCCCTATATTTCTGCCACTGCAATTGAAAATAGTAAAATCGATTTTTCATTAAAAAGAGGCTTTATATCCGAAAAATATTGTGATGAATGTGATAAACGATATAAACCTATGAAAGATGATATATTAATGATAAAGTTAGGTGCAACTACAGGACAAGTTGCAATCGTTGAAACAGACGAAAGATTTAATATATGGGTACCTCTTGCAGCCATTCGATGTAAAAAAAATATTGCACTTCCCAAATTTGTCTTTTATTCATTTCAATCTGATTATTGCTTAAAACAAATGGAAATGTCTTGGACTTTTGGAACACAACAAACACTTGGAGTTTCATCTATTGAAAGACTTAAGATATTTTTACCAAATATTGAAACTCAAAAAGAAATCGCCAACTATCTCGACAAAAAATGCACCGCCATCGACACCGCCATAGAACAAAAACAAAAACTTATTGTAAAATTAACAGAATATAAAAAATCCCTGATTTACGAATGCGTAACCGGGAAGAAGGCGATCTAGATGAAAAAGTGCCAAGTTTTTACACCAGAAAACAAGTTTTCGTATATCATTGGCAATCCTCCATACATAACATATTCAGAAATAAAAAAGACTGAAATAAAGAAACTTAAAACATCTTTTAATTCTTGTTCAAAGGGAAAATTTGATTATTGTTATGCATTTATTGAAAAAAGTATAAACGAACTTGAAAATAACGGAAAAATGTCTTATTTAATTCCAAAAAGAAATAATAGATTATTCACTTCATAAAGTATTTTCTGATGCACTAGTAAAATCTTCAATCTTAAGATATTCTGAATATAAACTCGTTTCTATAAAGGAAATACAGTCCAAATCTTTACTGAAGAAATTTGATTGTGAAATTGAACCTTTAAATACTTTTCTTTCCGGATATGCCTTGAAGAATGATGAGTTGGGGGATTGGAAAAACATTTTTTGCAGTAAATGATGATGAAAAAATCTGTGGTTATTTTACTTTATCAACCGCACGAATAAGTTATATAGAAATTCCTGATGAGTATAAGGTTCGCCTTCCAAAATATCCGATACCAGCAATTATAATTACAAGATTGGCAGTTAGAAAAGATATGAAAGGAAAACACGAACGCCTTATCGGTTATCCGGTAAAGCGTTTGTCATTTCAAAGTTATTTCTTAAAATTAAACACAGGAGCCTACTGAATTTACAGAATAAATTTCACATTCTCCATTTAGATTTTAGAACCTGCCAAGAACAGCAACCATTATAATAACCTGAAAGCAA
>JAEDED010000013.1 GCA_016293495.1 Treponema sp.
AAAACTTATTTTGCAAGACCTTCAGCTACAGCTACGGCACAAGCAACAGTACATGCCAAAAATCGAAAACGCGTTAAAAAAAGGAGTCCGGTGGACTCCTTTTTAGCGTTTACCAACAAATAGGCTCGCCCGATTAATCGGGCGCCGTAGGTTGTACTGTTTGTTAGTAGTACAACCAATTATTGGTAAAACTTATTTTGCAAGACCTTCAGCTACAGCTACGGCACAAGCAACAGTACATGCCAAAAATCGAAAACGCGTTAAAAAAAGGAGTCCGGTGGACTCCTTTTTAGCGTTTACCAACAAATAGGCTCGCCCGATTAATCGGGCGCCGTAGGTTGTACTGTTTGTTAGTAGTACAACCAATTATTGGTAAAACTTATTTTGCAAGACCTTCAGCTACTGCTACGGCACAAGCTACTGTACAACCAACCATTGGGTTGTTTCCCATTCCCATGAATCCCATCATTTCAACGTGAGCTGGAACTGATGAAGAACCTGCGAACTGAGCATCTGAGTGCATACGTCCGAGTGTATCTGTAAATCCATAAGAAGCAGGACCTGCTGCCATGTTATCTGGGTGAAGTGTACGACCTGTACCACCACCAGATGCTACTGAGAAGTATTTTTCTCCAGCAAGAAGTCTTTCTTTCTTATATGTACCAGCTACTGGGTGCTGGAAACGAGTTGGGTTTGTTGAGTTTCCTGTGATAGAAACATCTACGCCTTCGTGCCACATGATTGCAACACCTTCGCGTACATCGTCAGCTCCGTAACATTTTACGCAGAGACGTTTTGGATCGTTTCCGTATGGAACTTCTTTTACAACTTTAAGTGCTTTGTCTGTTCCTTCACCGTTGAAGTAATCAAACTGTGTCTGAACATATGTAAATCCGTTGATACGAGAGATGATCTGAGCTGCATCTTTTCCGAGACCGTTAAGGATAACGCGGAGCTTGTTCTTACGAACATTGTTAGCTTTAGCAGCGATTTTAATAGCACCTTCAGCTGCAGCGAATGATTCGTGACCAGCCAAGAATGCGAAACACTGTGTTTCTTCGTTAAGGAGGCGAGCTCCCAGGTTTCCGTGTCCGAGACCAACTTTACGGTCGTCAGCTACAGATCCAGGAAGACAGAATGCTTGAAGTCCTTTACCGATGTTTGCAGCAGCTGTAGAAGCTGTTTTGTCACCAGTTTTTTCTGCTTCTTTGATAGCAATTGCTGAACCTAATACATAAGCCCATTTTGCATCTTCGAAACAAATCTGCTGTGTTTCCTGACATACTGTATATGGATCAAATCCTTTGTCCTGGCAGAGTTTGCGAGCAGCCTGGAGGCCTTCTTCGCCTTCTGCGAAACCGTATTCTTTAAGTGCTTTGTTAACCTGTGGGATACGACCAGCGTAATCTTCAAATAATGTAGCCATTTCTATATTCCTCCAAGTCCTTAGTTTTTACGAGGGTCGATAAGTTTTACCATACCCTGTTCTTCTGTTACACGACCATAGTGTGTGCGTGCACCTGCGATAGCTTCTTCAGCAGGTTTTCCAGCTTTAAGAGCATCCATCAATTTACCGAAGTTGATACAGTTGTAACCGATGATCTGGTCATCTTTGTCAACTGCCATTGTTTCAACGTAACCTTCTGTCATTTCCAGGTAGCGAGGACCTGTTTTGCGAGTAGCAAACATTGTTCCTACCTGTGAACGGAGGTTCTTTCCCAGGTCTTCGAGAGAAGCACCAACTTTAAGACCGCCTTCTGAGTAAGCAGACTGTGTACGTCCGTAAACGATCTGCATAAAGAGTTCGCGCATAGCTGTGTTGATAGCATCACATACAAGGTCAGTATTCAATGCTTCGAGAAGTGTTTTTCCGATAAGGATTTCAGAAGCCATAGCTGCTGAGTGTGTCATACCAGAACAACCGATTGTTTCTACAAGAGCTTCTTCGATGATACCGTCTTTTACGTTCAAAGAAAGTTTACAAGCACCCTGCTGTGGAGCACACCAACCGATACCGTGTGTGAATCCAGAAACATCTTCAATTTTTTTAACCTGAACCCATTTTCCTTCTTCTGGAATTGGAGCTGGTCCATGATATGCGCCTTTAGCCAAAGGACACATATGTTCTACTTCTGCTGTGTAGATCATTTGATTCTCCTATAAAAACTTCGCGAAAGCGAAATAATTTTCAATCATAACATTCTACATTTTTTCTTGATTTTATACAACTATTAGGCTATTCTTGGTCTATACAGAAATGGCTTCTATTGACAATAAAATGAATTTCGTCGATTATTCAGTCTATGAAAAAAAAGATTGAACAGAAAGATCTTACAAGAAATACACTTGAGACATTAACATCTTCTCAGCTTATTGAACTTGCTGATGAATATGGAATTGATATACCTGATGACCTTAACCGTCAGTTTATTATTGTCGAAATTTTAGAGGCTGCAAAAGACCTTGCTGATAACTTCTATTATAAAGAAACAATTAAAGAAAGTGATGGAGCAGGAGAACTTGCAACAGAACTTCCAGAAAGCTATAACGAAACTAAAATTGACATTATGCTTAGAAATCCTGTTTCTCTTTTTGTTTACTGGGATTTTAGCGAAAACCAGTTGAAGCAGATTAATTCTTCAAGAACTTCTGTTTACCTTCAGGTTTCGTTCTTTGACGACCTTAATCAAGAAAAACCTCAGGACAGCTTTGATATTCAGATTGATTATGAAGACCGTGAACAGTACATTCTAATTCCAGGCGGAAAAAAGTTTGTAAGAGTTGACCTCATGCAGAATACTTCAAATGCAATGGATGCAGTACTTGCAGTTTCTTCAAGACTTGCAATTCCTGAGCTTTCAGAGGAATTCAGAAATTTCCAGCCTGGTGAAGAGCTTAAGATTAAGCCTGTCCTTGAACTGTCTGGAATAAAGACAATGCTCAAGAATCATTATAATAATTACCGTCAGTCGTTTAATTAATGGAGAGATGAATAAATGGGTACAAAAAATATTTCCTTGCTTTTGAATTTTCATCATCCATACATCAGACACTCGGATGAAACTGTATCTGCCTACGTTCAGGAAAATTCACTTTTATTTGAAAAAATTACGAACATTTATATTCCTCTTTTGAATATGCTTTCAAGATTTGAAACAGAAAAGGCTGGAGTAAAAATAGCTGTTGTATTTTCAACACCTTTGTGTTCGCTTCTTTCAGATCCTGTTGTAAAAAAACAGTACGTTGATTATCTTGATAACCTGATTGCTTTCGGTAAAAAAGAAGTTGTACGTACTAAATCAATTAAAGAAATCAACAGTCATTCCGTTCAGTATCTTGAAAAAATTCTTGAAACAAAAAGATATTTTACAGAAGTATATGAAGAAAATCTTCTTAAATATTTTGGTGTCTTTGCAAAGAAAGGTTTGATTGAAATTCTTGCAACCTGCGGTTCTTACATGTTCATGCCTCACTTTACTGATATGACTGAAATTCTTAATGCTCAGGTTGAAACTGGACTTAATTCTGTTCGTCATTACTTTGGCGTTAATGCGGAAGGGTTCTATCTTCCTGAACTTGGTTATACAGCAGGAATTGAAAAGGTTCTCAGAATGTATGGCGTGAACTATACAATTCTTCCTTCACAGAGTTTCCTTCTCGGACAGATTTCTCCTGAAAAGGGAATTTTCGCACCTGCGCGCTGTTACAACTGCCTTTCACTTTTTGCAACAGATCCGCTTCATCTTGAATATTTTGAAAACCCTGTTTACAAAAATAAAAATAAAGATATTTCCTGGGAACTTGAACTTGAAGAACTCAAGCCTTTTATCAAAAAAGGTCAGGCCAGAACTTCATCAGGTTTCTGTTACTGGAATAATTCCTTTAACGAATCAGAACTTAATGCAAAAAACATTAAGAAGACAGAATTTATTTACAATACAGAAAATGCAATGAATCAGGTTGAACTTGATGCAGAAGATTTTGTTTCCTCTTACAAAGATAAACTTGAAAAAGCCGCTTCAATTCTCAAAGATACAGATGTTTCAATGACCTGTGTGTTTGACGACCAGATGCTTTACAAAAACTGGGATGAAGGACTTTTATGGTTTGAAGCAATCGTTAAAAAATTTGCTGAAGCAGAAATCAAAGTTACAAGTTTCTCAGAACTTCTTTTTGATAAATTTGCACTTCAGAAAATTACTCCATATTTTGCTTCGGGTTCTGCAGAAAGTTATGGTGAAGATTATCTTTCAAGCAAAAACGGCTGGATGATCCGTTATCTTCGCAAGGCCTGCGAAAGAATTGTTGACCTTGCAGGACGATTCCCGGATGATACAGGACTTAAGGTAAGACTTTTAAATCTTGGTTCAAGGGAACTTCTTCTTGCGTTGAGTTCTGAATGGGCAAAGATGATTGAAAATAATGATTACGCTGAATACGCTGAAAAGATGTTCAAGGACAGCATTATTTCATTTACTGCAGTTTTTGATGCACTCGGTTCAAATACTGTAAGTACAGAATGGCTTTGTAATCTTGAAAAAGATCATCCGATTTATCCATGGATGAACTTCAGAATCTTCTCGAAAAAACATTAATTTTAGAAGTAGTGAACTGTTAATTACTTTTATAAACTGTTTAATACAAAATCCTGTTTTGATTACATAAATCAGAATAGGATTTTTTTTATTCAAGTGTCTGGATGTTCATTACACGGTCAAAAAGTTTTGTTGAGTTTCTGACAAGCTCGATGCTGTTTCTTGCCGGTGTAAAACTTGGATTAAGCTTGAGACATTCTTCCCAGCTTTCGACAGCTTTTTCCATCTGACCGCTTGCGTAATATTTTAAGCCTTCTTCATAATAGTCATCGGCTTTAAGTTCGTTGATGTACCTGCCGTGATCTCCAAAATTGATTTTTGCTGCAACGGAGAAGTGGTTAACAGGATTGATTGAAGAGGTTAAATCGAAGGTATAGTTCAAATCGAGTATGAAGTGCTTAAGGTCGATTTCTGTTCCTAAAGAAATGCGCGGGTTTGCACCTTTGAGTCTGAAGCCCGCCATAAGTTCCATAAAGTCAGTAATCTGAACGTCAACACCGATTCCGGCTGACCACATTTCTGACTGCGAAAAATCAAGAAGATTGATAGGCTGTCTGAAATCTGCACAGATTGTAACAGGCTTTGCAAACTTGTAAGAAATTCCTGCGCTGATACATGTCGGAAGTGAGTCGTCAATCTTAATTCCCTGTGAAGAACCGAAGCCGGTAAGTGCAACGCCTGCATTTAAAAGGCTGATGCCGATTTTGAGGTTAGGGTCTCTGTCTGCAAAATATTTTGCGGCGTTGAATCTTAAAAGAATTCCAAGGTCTACCATGACTGCGGCGCCGCTTTGAGAAAGTCCCGAGTTCTTTATTAATTCCCCGGTAGTTCTGTCTGTATAATCTGGAATCGATCTCCAGCTTCCTTTGAGGTTTGCGCCGACAGCAAGGCCTTTAAAATAATAGCCGTTGAAAAAATTGTAAGACGCATTTATTACACCGGTTGTTTCAGAATAATAATTTGAGGTCATTCTGTCACCAAAGTCATTGTATTCGGTAAACGGAACGTAGAAGCATTTTAATTTTGCTCCAAGGCCAAGGTCATTTAATCGCCAGGTTCCTGCAACAGTTTCAAGATTTGAATCTGAAATCCACGAGTTGTGGAAAAGTGCAAGTTCAGTATTTTTAAGGACGCAGCTTGCGGCCGGATTATAGTCAAAAAAACTTATATCGTCTGCTAGTCCTGTGATCGCAGAGCCGAGACTTTCTTCGCGTCCGCCGGCAGGAATATTCAGTGAAGGGAATGAGGTTGAGCCTGCATTCTTGTCGGTAAAGCCTGAGAAGGTATCAGAAAGAGTTGAGTATACGTCAATGTATTCCAGCGAAAAAGTTTTAACTGGAAGCAGAGCAATTACTGCGATTAAGAGAAATCTTGTTATGTAAAAAGACGCATTCTTTTTCATTTTCTGCATTTCTGCTATAATTTTATCTTCAAATCTCCAGAATGTCCACTTTTGCACGGTTTCTGGTTATATCTTTGACACTATCGTTATATATAATTTTCGGTGTTTTTTCCTTATAACATTAACTTTATTTACCGATAATTTATAAGATAGGGGAAACTCATTATTAAGAAGCTTATTCTGATTCTGACATTATCAATTTTCTCAATAACACTGTGTATTGCACAGGCTTCAGGTAATAACAGGAAAACTGCGTCTACAGAATATTCAGGAAAGACTCTTAAAGAAATTGATGCAATGATCGTTGATACCAATTATTCCCAGGCACTCATTGAACTCAGTGATTATCTTAAAGCGCATCCTCAGGAACTTGATTTTGTTCAGAAGCGTATTGATAAAATCATGAAGGCACGCCATCAGTATCTTGTGCTTGCAAACCAGCTTCTTGACGTAATGGAAAGTGAACCTGAAAACGCCCAAAAAAAACTTGAAATCATTGCTCAGCTTGAAACTGTAGAAAAAAATCCTACTGAAGAACAGCTCCAGTTTATCCGTCAGGCAAAATTTGCCGCACAGTTTACTTACTATCGTGCTCAGTTCCGTAAAATCCTTGACGAATCTGTTTTGCTGGTTGATAAAGGGGAATATTCACAGGCCGTTACTGGTATTCAAAAAGGCTTTGATATGTACCGTCAGGAATTCTATGAAGATAATCCGAAGAGCGTTACTGACAGAGTTACCCAAACAGTTAATAAAATCAATTCTGAATGTAAAGAATATTCTGGTATTCAGGACCGCTTGAGAAACAGCTTTAACGCACTGATGAATGCAATCAAAGCCGGAAACTATCGTGATGCATCAACTGCGTATAACAGCTTTTATAAAGAAATGGCTAACTTTGCAAGGCTTCGTAATGCCGTGCAGTCAGATGCAAATTCCCTCAGAGACACATTTGTTTCATTGCAGAGAAGAAATCCTGAACTGACAGAAGCTTCGTATCTTCCTTTTATTTTCAGATTTACACTCGGGCTGGACAGTACTGACAATTCCGGAATCATCGGTGCGATGGATGCGCAGTTTACAAAGTACCTCGAGGCGCTCAAGCCTGAAGTTTATGAAACTGTATCAAAAAATAAACTGATAACAATTGATTCATCAAACGTTGCCACAGTAAAGCAGAATGAACTTCCTCTTGACAAATGGCAGAACATTTCAAATTTCAGTAACCTTGGCGTCAACATTAACTCAATGTACGGTCTTGTAAATTTCAATGATAAGAAAGACCGCAAATTTGAAAATTACGTCAAATCAATGAATTACGCAAAAACTGCGGCTTCTACTGTTAACCAGAGCTACGACATTCTTAATAAATACCAGCAGATTAACGAAACTCTAAAGACAATTAAGCAGCCTGAAAATGCCGTAGAAGGAATCCGTTCAAAAGATTCGTATGCAAATCAGATGCTTGATTGTGCAAAGCAGTATGATAACTGTGCGTCACAGGCTCTGGCACTTCTTCAGGCGCAGTGGTTTACAGGTTATGCAAAAGATGCAGAGGCATCTGCTGACGTTTTTGAATACAATCTTATTGATACTCATTATTCAACTGTAAATAAAGCTCTTTATGATGCATGTAACAGTGCAAGTCAGCTTCAGTGGAAAAACACAGCATCCTATTTTGCATCTGCGGCAACTGAAATTACTGAATATTACCAGAACGAATACAAGAAAGCAGAAGAGATGCTTGCAAACCATCTGCCTAAAGAAGCAAGTGAACTTATTGCAAAAACAGAAAAAGAACTGAATGCTGATGCTGCAACTTTAATTCAGTGCCGTGATACATTGCTGAAGAGTACAATCGACAAATCTTCGTTTACACGCGAAGAAAATGTTGTTGTCGACAGCGTTGCAAAAATGAACGGATTTAAAACAAACAGTATTCAGACTGCTGCAAAATGTAATCAGGAAATTCTCCTGAGCCAGCGTGCTTTGAACGAAGCTGAATTAAGATATAATCAGGCACTAACTGCATTCAAAAAAGGCGATTATACTGCAGCCCGCAAAAATATTGAAATAAGCTCTTCTAAATACAAAGAAAGTTTTGATCACCAGGAGTCTGAATCAATCCGTTCTGATGCTGATAAAAAACTTCTTGCACTTGGACAGCAGATTAATGATGCAGAAAACAAACTCATCGTTGCTGAAGTCCGTCAGTTAAAGACAAAAGCAAAGTCAGAATATTACAACGGAAACTTCGAAAAATCTGAAAGTCTTCTTGCTCAGGCAAAGAGCCGTTGGGCAGTTACTAACGGTGAAGAAGAAGATGAAGAAATCAAGAGCCTTCAGGCTCTCGTAGAAACAGCACTTTCGATGAAGACCGGACGTGTAATTCCACCGACAGCACCTTTGTATCCAGAAATGTCTCAGATTTTAAGTATTGCACACCAGTATTTTGACGAAGGTTCTGCAATGATTAAAAAGGGAAACAAGCAGGAAGGTGTATCTCTTCTTAATCAGGCAAAGAAAAAACTCCAGGAAGTTCAGCTTGTCTATCCGTTGAACCAGGAAGCCAGCCTTATGACTCTCCGTATCGACCAGCTTATTGATCCTGAAAGCTTCAATGAAATGTTCGAACAGAAAGTTAATGCGGCAAAAGAAAATTACAAGATTGCTGAGCGTGCACAGCAATCTTATGCAGATCTTCTCGATCTCTATGAAATTAACCCTAAGTATCCGGGATTAAGCAGTCTTATTTATAACGTAAAACTCGAACTTGGACTTGTACAGAAACCGGTTGACAACAGTTCTCTTGTAAAATCACAGCAGCTTTACAGAGAAGCTCTTGCAATCTTTAATTCTTCAGGTTCAGACCAGACAAAGCTTAGAAATGCTCTTGCCAGACTTGATGAAGCAATTGCGTTAAATGGAAATAATGACCAGGCAGTTCTCCTTAAAGACCGTGTACAGATTGCTCTCGGCGGTCGTGCAAGTGTAGTACTGTCATCAGCTGATGAAGCAAAATACCAGAAAGCAATTCAGGAATTGCAGAAGAACAACATCGTCGAAGCCTATGCTCTTGTAGAACAGTTGCTTCAGACACCGGCAAACAGACGTTCTGCAAAAGTTCTTGATCTCCAAAAAAAGGTCAAAGCTCTGTTGTAATTTATTATTCTGTAAAGTAAAATAAAACTTGGTGGGATTTTTGAATACAATCAGGATTTATAGAAAATATATTCTTCTCGTTTTATGCATGATGCTGGGAATTTTATGTCCGTTCAATATTCATGCAGAAGAATATTACTGGGAAAATCCTGAAAAAATCACATCCGGTGACTGCCGCTTCCCGCAGGGAATTTCAAATAACAATTCAAGTGCAGTATTCTGGCAGGAAGTTGATACTTCAAAATCCCAGGTTTTTATTTCCTGTGCCTTTAAGATGGCAGACAGTACTGGTAAAGATTACGGCTGGCGTTATCATAGAAGATTTGCAGGTCCGTTTACTTATTCCGGTGAAGTACCTGATATGTATTCAGCAGCAATGAATGCAAACGGAAAAATCGTTGTTAGTGTTCTTGCCGAATCGAATGTCATTTCTGTCTTTACATCCAATGACGGCGGTGCATCTTTTGTCCGTAATGACTTTGCTAAAACTGACCTTCCATTGGTAGCACCTCGTGTTTACGCAATGAATTCAGGTGAGTTTATTCTGTTTACTTCACTTGGCAAAGATGAATCTTTCTCAATGCTTTCATCAAAAAGCCGTGACGGTATTACATGGCAGAACTTTTCTCCTTTTGAACCTACAAAGAATCTTACAAACCCGTTTTTGCCTGTTCTTGTTTCAGGAGATAAAGGGGAACTTCTTTTATTCCAGGCTCAATTAAACAGCGGTACAAGACTTTCGTATCAGCTTTATGCAACTCATTCAAGGTCAAACGGTTCTTCCTGGTCTAATGCAGAACTTGTAACCGACCAGAGTTCAATACTTGCATCTGATGGTGAAGCCTTTGCTACTTACCATAACCAGCGACCGACACTTCTTTATAAAGACGGTAAATATTACGTTGCATGGGAACGTACTTCATACAGATCTGAAAACTCGAACATTTATTTTGCAGAAATTGATTTAAATACAAAGAAATTAAGTTCCCTTGAAAAGATTACAAATGCCGGAAATGCATCGCGTCCGGTTCTGTTTAACTTTAAAGATATGATAAGTCTTGTATGGTTTGATACAAGACAGGGTAGTGAAACAGTTTACTTCTCGCAGAAAGAAGGTCTGCTCTGGAATGAAACAAAGCTTTCGGCTTCAGGACTTTCATCAATTTTTGCTTACCCCATGATTTCAAATGCTAAAACACAGCTTTCGTTTGTATGGCAGACAAATAATTCCATTTACAGACTTTCTTCTGATACTTCTGTAAAACCTGCACGTATCAGCGCATTAAGTTATACAGCCGGAAAACATTCAAAAGAAAAGAAAGTACGGTACAGAGTTAATCTTCCTCAGGACAGTTCTGGTATTGCAGGTTTCTCATGGGTATGGACTTCAAATCCTGATGAAGTTCCTTCAGAGATTCTGACAAACCTTCCTAAAGATAATGTAATTAATGTTGAAGCGGATGAAGAAGCTGAATACTTCTTTAAAGTCCGTGTACTCGATTATGCCGGAAACTGGTCAGAACCGGCAGAACTGAGTTATTACCGTGACCTTACACCGCCACCTGTTCCTGTAATCATTACTCCTGAAAAAGACCGTTTTGGTTTTGCTTCTTCCAATTCGTTTACAATCAGATGGATGTTTGAAAATGCTGACGAAAAAGAAACGGAAGATGTTGTCGGCTATTCATGGTCTTTAGTAAAAGTTGAAAACCTTGAAAAAAAATATCTTGAATCAAAACGCCATCCTCTTGCTTTAACTGATGATGAAGTTCAGTTGAAAGTTGACGAATTGAATGTGCAGTATTCTTTAGATTCCCTTTCATCGAAAATTCCTGCACCGCAGAAACGTGTGATGCAGATTAAAGACAGCACACAGATAATTAATTACACAAACGGTATTTATATTTTTGCAGTCCGTGCTTTTGATGAAGTAGGAAATGTCGGTGAACCTGCTTATGTTGCATTGTACCTGAATAAATTTGAACCGTTTACATTTATCCGTTCTGTAAAAAAGTCTACTGACATTTTTGGTAATACAACTTTAGGAATTGAAGGTTCCGGATTTACATATGACGGAACAATTTCTGACATTTATTTAACTCTTGAAAATGAAAAAGAACCTGCTGTCCGTTTAAGATATGCAAACGGTGATTACAAGATTAAGTCTGACGGTTCTATTACAGACATCAAACTTTCAAATCAGATGCAGCGGGGAAGATATTATATTTCCCTTAATCATACAGACCGCGGACTTTACCGTTCCAACATTGCGTTCTCAATTGCAGAAAACGGTACAGTTAAGATTGAAAAAGAATACGAATACGTTCCTGACTGGAACGGATATGCAACAATTGGAAAATACAATATCCAGATTGCTTATATATTATTAGCAGTTCTCATGCTGTTTGCTCTTGCAGGTTTTATACTTGCAGCGCGTGGAATTGCCACAACTGTCAAAAACTTCAATATTGTTAATCTTGAAGTTCAGGCACTTGTAAAAGGAGAAATTATGCCAATGCAGAAAAAACAAAGGGTTAATGCCCTCAAGAAAAAAGGCGGCGGACTTCGTCTTAAGCTTATTCTCTTTACTGTTGTACTCGTTCTTATGGTTTCTCTTCTTGTAACACTTCCTCTTGGAATTATTATGGTACAGACTCAGGAGCAGAGTTTGTCTAAAGGACTTGAAGACCGCGTAAACGTATTGCTTGAAAGTATCTCCAGCGGTACAAAAGCATATATGCCAACAGAAAACGTTCTCGAATTAAGTTATCTTCCTGGTCAGTCATCTGCACTCGAAGAAGCTAACTTCGTAACAATTACCGGTTACAAATCAAACGAAAATGATTATGAAAATTCCTCATTGAATTATGTATGGGCAACTAATGACCAGTTCATAAACGGAAATGATGGTGTAACAGAACTTATTATTGATACAGAAAGCTTTACACCAGGTGTTTCAAAACTTACAGATGAAAGCATCCTTCAGATTACTGCAGGCTGTAAAGAGGTCAATGACGAAGCTGTTTCTTCTGTCGGTGAAATCGGTAACAATATTGCAAAATTGAATTCAGAAGGTGCACAGCTTGCATTAAAGACAGATGCAGCTTCTGTTGCCCGCAGAAATGAAATTGCAGATATTACAACACAACTTACGACGAGAATGACTGACAGCCTCAATGAGCTTTCATTAAAATACAGTTCATCGTATCCGTTGTACGACTCTGGAAAACTCGACAGATCAAATACTGAATATCTTTTCTACAGACCTGTACTTTACCGTTCAGGAAGCTCGCAGACTTATGTTCGTGCAATCGTATTTATTTCTGTTTCTACAAAGTCATTGATTGAGGAACTTGATAATTCCCGTAGTGTTATTTATTTTACCGCTGCAGGTATTGCGTTATTTGCAATTATCATCGGTGCAATCTGTGCGATTGTTCTTGCATCAATCATTGTTAATCCGATCCGTAAGCTTGCTAAGCACGTGAAGATGATCGGTGAAACAGTTGATAAAGAAAAGCTTGCCGGAAAAGAAATCGTCATTAAATCAAAAGACGAAATCGGACAGCTTGGGGATTCTGTAAATGAAATGACCCGCGGTCTTGTAAAGGCTGCTCAGGACGAACACCTTTTGATGGACGGTAAAGTCGTTCAGCAGACATTCCTTCCGCTTTCAACTGACGGTAAAGGAAACAAGCAAACAACTGCAAACATTCAGGAAGGAGCACTTGAGTTCGTTGGTTATTACGAAGGTGCATCCGGTGTATCAGGTGACTACTTCGATTATAAAAAGCTCGATGACAGATGGCATGTTGTAATCAAGTGTGACGTTTCAGGACACGGAGTACCTGCGGCGCTTTTGATGACTGTAGTTGCAACTTTGTTCCGTAAGCATTTTGAAAGCTGGAACTACAAACAGAACGGCACTGATTTAACAAAGCTTGTATGTACAATCAACGACTTTATCGAAGGTCTTGGTATTAAAGGAAAATTTGCGACAATCATTCTTTCACTTATCGATACTAAAACCGGCGACGTATATCTGTGTAATGCCGGAGATAATATCGTTCACATTTACGACAGCCGCGAAAAGAAACAGAAAGTTCTTACCCTTCAGGAAACACCTGCAGCCGGACCGCTTCCTACATTCATGGTAGAAATGAAGGGCGGCTTCAAACTGGAAAAGACACACCTTAACAAAGGTGACATTCTTTTTCTTTACACTGACGGTATTGAAGAAGCTACACGTAAATTCCGCGATGCAGAATTCAACGTAACAAAATGTGCAGAGCCTGGATTGAATGAAGGGGACACACACGGTAACCACCAGGTCGGACTTGATTCCGAACAGATGGAACCAGAGCGCGTAAGTGCAATCATCGAAGCGGCTCTTAACAAACAGGTTTATGTTCTCGAAAAATATCACAATCCTATTCCGGGCGAACGCCTAGAGTTTGACTTCTCTAAAGGTGACGGAACTGTACAGGATGCAATCCTTGCCTTGTGTTCTGTAGAAAAAATCTTCCGCTTCTACAAAGATCCTGACGTTACAGTAAACGACCTTGTACGCGTCGACAAGAAAATCGATGCATACCTTAAAAAGTGCTTTAACCGTTACGACTATTACTGTTCTAACCAGCAGGAAATCGGTGAAGAATCTTCATATCTTTATTACACAAACCTTCGTGAAGATGAACAGCTCGATGACTTAACACTCGTTGCGGTAAAGATGTAATTATACAAACAAGGGTGTTAATAAAAAAAAACAACATGCTCCCGCGTGGAACCGGTTTTCACGGCTGGGAGTTGGGCTTTTTTTCTAAAATTTCTTCCTATATCTATACATTCCACTTGAAAAACACTATAATTATTAGCAATTTATGGAAAACTATGCACTTTTTTGCAAGGATTCCGCTTTAAAACTGACTATTTTAATAGAAAAGGTATAGATATATGGAATTTAGAGATTTTAACCTGGATTCGCGTTTGATGGAAGGAATCCAGAGTGCCGGTTATGTGAATTGTACACCGGTACAGGAGCAGGTAATTGCTGCCGCAAATGATGGAAGTGACTTGTATGTTCAGTCACAGACAGGAACTGGAAAAACAGCTGCATATTTGATCGCAGTTATGCAGGAAATTTTAACAAAACCTGAACTTGCCGGAAAAAAAGTTCTAGTACTTGTTCCAACTCGTGAACTTGCTGTTCAGGTAGAAATGGAATGTAAAACACTCTGTGCTAAAACTGCACTTAAGCCGTTTAGTTTTTACGGCGGTGTCGGATACGAAAAGCAGGTTGCTGCTATCGAAAAAGGTGTAGACATTCTTCTTGCAACTCCTGGCCGCATCATCGACCTTCAGGAACAGAAAAAACTTGATCTTTCAAATGTTGGTTTTGCGATCATTGATGAAGCAGACCGCATGTTTGATATGGGATTCTATCCGGATCTCCGCATCATTCTTAAACATTTACCTGCATCAGAAAATCGCCAGACAATGCTTTTCTCTGCAACACTCAACACATACGTTAAAAACCTTGCATGGGAATATACACGCGACGCAAAAGAAATAACAATTGAAGCTGAAAACATTACAGTTGATGAAATCGATCAGGAACTTATTCACGTTTCAAGTGATGAAAAAACAAAGCTTCTTGTTGGTATTTTAACTCGTGAAAAACCAGAAAGCACAATTATTTTCTGTAATACAAAGAAAGGCTGCGAAATCATCGGTAAGCGTCTTGCAATGAACGGCTTCTCATCTGAATACATCATCGGCGACATGCAGCAGTCACGCCGCCTTAAAGTATTGAACGACTTCAAAGAAGGTAAAGTTTCAATCCTTGTAGCAACTGATGTTGCTGCCCGCGGAATCGATGTTAGTGACCTTGCAATGGTTGTTAACTACGACCTTCCTAATGAACCTGAAAATTACGTTCACCGTATCGGCCGTACAGCTCGTGCAGGAAAATCTGGTAAAGCATATACATTCTGTTCTGAAAAAGATGTTTATGATCTTATGCCTATTGAACGCTATATCGGTAAGTCTATTCCAAGTTCTGTATGTAATGCAGAACTTTTAGGCGAAGACAAGAGTGAAGGCGTTTACATCAAGCTTGATTCTTACGGTGAAGACCGCCGTGATGACAGACGCGGTGATAAACGTGGTAACGGCGGACACAGACGCGCTGGTCGTGGACGCGATGGTCATAACGATAACAGAAGAAACGGTGACAAAAACCGCGCTTCAAATTACAAGAAAGGCGACTACAACAAGAACAAAGGACCTCGCGAAGAAAAGCAGGATCTTTCAAATCTTTCATTCGAAGAAAGAATGGCAGTATACAAGAAGAAATATGCTAATTCTTCTGAAGAAAAGAAATCTTACGACAAAAACGGTAAGAACAAAAAGTTCAACAACAAGAACAGAAAATACAGCAACAATAAAAACAACAACCAGAAAAACGGAAGTCAGAACAAAAACAGAAATGTTAAAGTTTATGACAATTCAAAGAAGGGCGTTCAGAGTCAGGGACTCTTTGCACGCATCAAAGCATTCTTTTCTAAAAAGGGTAAATAATGATTACAGTTAGTGATGTCAGTTTAAGATTCAGTGAAAAACCTCTTTTCAAAGATGTTAATTTAAAATTTACAAGTGGAAACTGTTACGGAATTATCGGTGCAAACGGTGCCGGTAAATCAACATTCCTTAAAGTGCTTTCAGGGGAACTTGATCACGACTCTGGTACTATTACAATTACACCAGGTGAACGTATGGCAGTTCTCAAGCAGGACCACTTTGCATACGATGAATATTCTGTAAAAGATACAGTAATGATGGGATTTCCTAAATTGTATGAATGTGCAAAAGCACGCGAAGCAATTTACGAAAAAACAGATTTTACAGAAGAAGATGGAATCAAGGCTTCTGAACTTGAAGGTGAGTTTTCAGAACTCGGCGGATGGGAAGCAGAAAATCAGATTGAACAGATGCTTTCAGGTCTTGGACTTGAAGAAGAACATCATGACAAGATGATGAGCGACCTTGATGAATCTCAGAAAGTTCGCGTACTTCTTGCACAGGCACTTTTCGGAAACCCAGACATTCTTCTTCTCGACGAACCTACAAACGGTCTTGACCTTGAATCTATTTCATGGCTTGAAGACTTTTTGATGGAATTTCCAAACACTGTAATTGTAGTATCACATGACCGTCACTTCTTGAACGCTGTTTGTACTTACATCTGTGATATCGACTACGGTAAGATTTCTCAGTTCTCAGGAAACTACGACTTCTGGTATCAGATGTCTCAGATTATGCAGCGTCAGGCAAAAGACCAGGCTAAAAAGCGCGAAGAAAAAATGGCTGACCTTAAAGAGTTCATCCAGCGCTTTGCATCAAATGCTGCAAAATCTAAACAGGCTACAAGCCGTAAAAAGATTTACGATAAACTCGCATTGGAAGAACTTCCTGTTACAAGCCGTAAGTTCCCATATGTACACTTTAAGGCTGACCGCGAAATCGGAAACAATGTTCTTGAAGTTAAAAAGCTTAACTACACAGAAGATGGAATCCAGCTTCTTAAAGATTATGACCTGTTCGTAAACAGAACAGACAAAATCGCATTTGTAGGTATTGAACACAATTCAATTTCTGCATTGTTCGACATCATCACAGGAACTAAGAAAGCTGACTCTGGTGAATATTTCTGGGGACAGACAACTTCAAACACATATCTTCCTCGTGACAATGCTTCATACTTTGCAAATGATTATAATATTACAGACTGGCTTCGTCAGTATTCTCCTGACCAGGATGATGCTTACGTTCGCGGCTTTTTGGGAAGAATGCTTTTCTCAGGTGATGAATCACTTAAGCCTGTTAAAGTTCTTTCCGGTGGTGAAAAAGTTCGCTGTATGCTTTCAAAACTCCAGCTCTCTGGCGCAAACGTTTTGATTCTTGATGATCCTACAAACCATCTCGACCTTGAATCAATCCAGAGTTTGAACGAAGCTTTGACAGCGTTCCCTGGTGTAATTCTCTTTACATCACATGACCACGAGTTCGTTCAGTCGATTGCAAACCGAATTATCGAAATTACTCCTAACGGTGTAATTGACCGCATGATGCCGTTTGATGATTACCGTGCAGATAATTCTATTATCGAAATGCGCAACAAGTTCTATGAAGGAACTGGTAAGAAGATCAGATACTAGTAATTATCCGCGTTGAAAATTTAAATTAAAATACTTGAGTTGGGATTGTTAATTCAAGTACAAGAAAATATACAATATTAAAAAAGGCAGCTTCAAAAACAAGCTGCCTTTTTAATCCTAAAATTATTTTAATTAATAATTTTGAGCACTTAGTTCGAAGTAAGCTTGTGGATGGTTACAAACAGGACAAACATCCGGAGCTTTTGTTCCTACAACGATGTGTCCGCAGTTGCGGCATTCCCATACTTTAACTTCTGATTTTTCAAATACTGCTGCTGTTTCTACATTCTTGAGAAGAGCACGGTATCTTTCTTCGTGATGTTTTTCAATTGCAGCAACTCCGCGGAATTTTTCAGCAAGTTCATGGAATCCTTCTTTTTCTGCAGTTTTTGCAAAGTCTTCATACATATCTGTCCATTCAAAGTTTTCGCCGTCTGCAGCAGCCTTAAGGTTATCTGTAGTAGAGCCGAGTTCTCCAAGTTCCTTGAACCATATTTTAGCATGTTCTTTTTCGTTGTCTGCAGTCTTAAGGAATAAAGCAGAAATCTGTTCGTATCCTTCTTTTTTTGCAACAGAAGCAAAGTAAGTATATTTGTTTCTTGCCTGCGATTCTCCTGCAAATGCAGCCTGAAGATTTTTTTCTGTCTGTGTACCAGCGTATTTACTCATTTTATTCTCCTTGTTTCTTGAGTATAAATATTGTTTGTTATATTTTAAGTTTAAGCGGTGCTTTTTTATCCGTAAATCGGTTCAAAGTCGTCAGCAGGGTGTCCGCACAGAGGGCATACAAAATCTTTCGGAAGTTCACTTCCTTCGTAAACATATCCGCAGATTTTGCATTTCCAGCCGACGATTTTTTTTGCACTGTCAACTGTTGTTTTTGGTTTAAGATTATTCTGGTAATCGGCATAAGTAAGGGGTGCGTTGTTGCTTAAAACTTTTGCATCTGTTACTTCAGCGATAAAAAGTGTATGTGAACCTAAATCCTGTTTTGAAATTACCTTGCATTCAAGTAATGAACATACGCTGTACTGAAGGTAAGGAATTCCGTTGTCATTTGTTTCGTGCGGAAAATCTTCAAACTTATTTACATCTCTTCCGCTCTGCATTCCGAAGTGTTTGATAAGCTCAAATGTACATGTTTTATCAAGGACAGAAAGTGTAAATTCCCCGCTTGCTTTAACCATGTCGCATGTAAGATTTTTGTTAAGTACCGAGATTGCAATGCGAGTCGGATCTGAAGCAATTTGCATACAGGTGTTTGTAATGCATGCATTGATTTTATCGTCCTGTTTTGCTCCAAGAACAAAAACGCCGTAAGACAAATTATAAAAAGCTTTTGTATCCATTTGTTATTCCTGAAAATAATATTTTCTTAATAGGAATTATTCCCAATAAGTATACTTCTGTTATACACCATAATTTTGTATTTGTAAAGATTAAGTTGTGTTTACGAAACAATCATGCAGATTACAAATGATACAAAGATTTCTGTTCGGCGATCTAGGTTCAGAAAACTTCGGATTCAGTTTGCAGTTTGAACTTTTAGTTTAGTTTGAATTTCCGAACATCTTCTTCATGTTTTCAAGAATATCCAGAGCCTTGTCGTTTGATACAGGCGCTGACGGTTCATGATACTCAACAAGACCTGCAGGTATTTCATCTAAAAAGCGCGAAGGGGTACATTCAATTACTGACTGCATTTTTCGCCTTTTCTGGCATGAAGACAAAAACAGTTTGTCACGAGCGCGTGTGATTGCAACATAGAACAGGCGCCGTTCTTCTTCAACATTTCCTTCGTTTTCTTCAACACTTCTTGCGTGCGGAATTAGTCCGTCTTCAACACCAGCAATGAACACAACAGGAAATTCCAGTCCCTTAGATGCGTGAATTGTCATCAAGTTAACTTTACCTTTGTCGTTTTCATCGTCACCGTCATCACGGCTTAAAAGAGTAATGCGGTTCAAATAGGTATAAAGGTTTGCATCAAAATTGTCAGGGTTGTTTTCCCATGTTTCAATTGAATGAATGAGACTTTCGATATTTAAATATTTGAAGCGGGCTGCTTTTTCACTTTTCGGATTATCAGCAATTAAGTAATCCCAGTAATTAATTTCTTCAACAAGTGCACGAACTTTTTTTGAAAGCCCGCGTCCACTGATCATCGAGGAATTGCTTTCGATAAGGCTCATGAAAGATTCAAGATCAGCCTTTGTTTTATCAGAAAGAGGCGAGCCTTCCATTTTCATTAAGTCCGTAATTGTTGTCCACAATGTACAATGGTTCATGAGGGCGTAATCGTTAAGTATTTCAAGAGTAGCTCGTCCGATTCCGCGGCGGGGAACGTTGATGATGCGGATAAGGTTTACGTCGTCATCATGGTTTGCGATAACGCGAAGGTATGAGATAATATCCTTGATTTCTTTACGCTGGAAGAAGCTCGTTCCGCCCGACATTGTGTAAGGAATGTTAGCTTCAAGGAATGCTTCTTCAATTGCACGCGACTGAGTATTTGCACGCATTAAAACGCCGAACTGGTCGTACTTGAGTTTTTCTTCCATTGAAATTCCCTGAATGCTTTCTGCAATAAAGTTTGCTTCATCGACTTCATTTTCAGGCATGAAAATTTCAATCGGCTTTCCAGAATTGTTTCCACTCCAGAGCTTTTTGTCTTTACGGTTAGTGTTATGCGCAATAACACCGTTTGCAGCTGCAAGAATTGTTTCTGTTGAACGGTAATTCTGTTCAAGGCGGATTTCCTGCATTCCTTCAAAATCTTTTTCAAAGTTGATGATGTTCTGATAATCAGCACCGCGCCAGCTGTAAATTGACTGGTCATCGTCACCAACGACTGCAACGTTTTTGTCAGCAAGTAGATGCATTAACTCGTACTGCTGGTGACTTGTATCCTGGAACTCATCAATCATTATGTACTTAAAGCGGCTTTTGTATTTTTCAAGAATATCAGGATGTTCCTTAAAGAGCTTGATCGGTAAAACAATCAAATCGTCGAAGTCGACAGCGTTGTACAGCTTAAGACCTGCCTGATAGCCTTCGTAAAGCTCTCTGTACATATCTGTATCAGTCTTCCAGTCTTTGCGGCCGCATTTAATGTTTGAAAAAAGATTTGCGATCTGGTAAACGTCAAGATTGTCGGCAGTGAATCCAAGCTCGCGGCCTGTTTCTTTGATTAAAGTATTGCGGTCTGTTTCATCATAGATAGAAAAGTTTTCGCGCCATCCAAGGGCAGTAATTTCCTGACGGAGGATTTTAACGCCAAAGGCATGAAAAGTAGAAACGGTAAGGTTCTGCAGTTTTTTACCTGTCAGGTCTTTGATACGTTCTTCCATTTCGCGGGCTGCCTTGTTTGTAAAGGTAAGGGCGAGAATCTGACTCTGAGGAATTCCTGTGTCGAGCATGTGGGCAATACGATATGTAATTACGCGGGTCTTTCCGCTTCCGGCTCCGGCGATAATGAGGATAGGGCCGTTGATGGTTGTAACTGCACGGTACTGTTCAGGGTTGAGTTCTTTTTTTAATGTTTCAAGATCTAATGATGCTGCCATAATTTATTTTGCTATTTTTAATTCCCAGAGTTTGTGACATTTTGTTCCTTCAAAATCTTTAGGAATGCTCTGTTCAGTCATGTCTGTACCCATGATTACTTTATTTGAAATTGTTGCCTGTGGTAAAAGGCTTTTATCAAATGAAAGTTTTGTACTGTTTGTCGAAAAATACAGAACGCCTCCAGGCGCTAAAATGTTAAGACAGTCCTTGCAGAGCTGAGGCCAGTCTTTGTTGATGTCTAAAACATTGTAGGTATTTTTGCTGTTTGAAAAAGTCGGCGGATCTAAAATGATAATGTCGTAATATTCATCTTCTTTAAGTTCGCCGGCTTTTGCTTTTAAAGCTTTTTCCTTAAGGAATTCGATACAATCTTGTCTTGTATAAATATAGTCGTTTTTGTCGAAAAAGCCATTTAATTCCATATTATTTTTCGCAGTTGCAAGGTAAGTGTTTGAAAGGTCAACTGATTCTACGCGTTTTGCACCGCCTTCAGCTGCGTAAACAGAGAAGCTTCCTGTATAACAGAAAAGATTAAGCACAGATTTCTTTGCACTAATTTCCCTAACAGTCGAACGAAGCGGTCTGTGGTCAAAGAAAAGTCCTGTATCAAGGTAAGAAGTAAGGTCGATATTGAAAAGCTCTCCCGATTCCTGGGTAATTCCTTTGATTGCGTAAATACTTTCTTTTTCTTCATCTTTTTCGTATTGAGAAGTTCCTCTCTGACGCTTGCGTTCCTTTTTAACGATATGAGAAAGGGGAATATTCAAAGTCTCTGCGGCTGTTTTTGCCATTTCGTCGAACCACAAAGATTCTTCGTTTTCGTCTTTTTCGTAAGGACGTTCATAAAGGTAAAGAACAGCATAAGTGTTAAGGACAAGTTCGCTTGGCATTGTAGGATCGTTACGGGCAATGCGTTCTGCAACTTCGGCTGTATACTTTGCCGCTTCGACTTTTGTTTTAATGTGGTCAGGTAAAAATTCATACATATCAAGGCTTACAGGAATTTCAGGAATGTCTCTGTCGTAGATTCTGTAGCACGAAATCTTGTTTTTGCGTGCCCATTTTTTAAGTTCCTTAAGCTTTCGTTTTAAGCGGTTTGAAAATAATGTTTTCTGATTGTCTAATTTCTGCTGTGCTTTTTCGTCCATGACAACAATATAGCATAAATCGAATAAAGAATATATAATCCCCATATGCTTTTTATATTTGATATGGGTGGAGTTGTAACAACCACTTTTTCTATGGATTCCATGTATAAGAGCCTTAAAATGGACTCAAAGGAATTTATGGAGATCTGCAAAACTGGAAATAATATCTTCAGTGAATACACAAAAGGAACAATCGGTTGCGCACAGTTTTGGGCTCAATTCAACGAAAGAATCAAAGACCGCGATGTGTATCCAGTTAAGCACGATTTATTCCGCCTTTACTTTCACCCGGTTTTAAATAAGGGAACTGTCGAAGTAATTGAAAACTTAAAGAAAAAGCACAGAGTAATCTGCGGCACAAATACAATCCAGTCCCACTGGGAAAACCACATGGAACGCGGAGACTACGCCTTCTTTGACCAGACCTATGCCTCAAACAAAATCGGCGAAGAAAAACCAGACGAAAGCTTCTTCAAAGTAATCTTAGAAGCCGAAGGCTACAAGGCAGACGAAGCCTTCTTTGTAGACGACAGACTTGAAAACGTAGAAGCCGCCAGAAGAGTTGGTATTAACGCCGTTCAGTTTGAAAGCGCCGAACAGCTAAAAAAGGAATGGAAAAAATATTTTTAAGAAAAATTATTTTTTCTAACTGAAGTTGTACAGAAAACAAATAACATCCTGAATAGTGAAGAGGTTAATAAATATGTTGTTTTTTCCAAGAGTATTTCTAAACAGTAAAGAAGAAAAAGAAATCAACCAGGGCTTTCCATGGGTATTCGATAATGAAATTTCTCACATCAAGACAAAAAAGGTTTCTGGACAGAACGAAGAATGGGTAAACGTTTCATTAAAAGAAGCTGCTATCGCACCTGGAACTCCTGTCGAAATCTTTACAAAAGCCGGCGGTTTTTTAGGAACAGGAATTTTAAACAAAAACTCAAAGATTACAATCCGCATCATTTCTAACGAACACGGCGATGAAGTTTACAAAGACATTGAAAGCTTCTGGAACAAGCGTGTAAGTGACGCATACAATATCCGTCAGATTCATTACAAGCCACAGGATTCTTACCGTTTGATTTTTGCTGAAGCTGACTTGATTCCCGGCTTTATCTGCGAACGCTACTGTGACGAAAACGAAAATGTTTATCTTGTCGTTCAGTTCCTTTCAATGTCATGCGAAATCTTCAGAAAAGAAATTCTTGATGCCCTTGAAAAATGCTGCCGTCCATATGGAATTTTCGAACGAAGCGATGCTGATGTAAGAAACAAGGAAGGCCTTGAACTTAAAGCAGGCTGGATCAGCGCAAAGCGTGAATCAGAAATTGTAATCGTAGAAAACGGAATCAGAATCAAGGTTGACCTTGAAAACGGTCAGAAAACAGGATACTTCCTTGACCAGAAAGATAACCGCGCAGTTGCTGCTCAGTTCTGTCACGGAAAATCAGTTCTTGATACATTTACTCATACCGGTGCTTTCGGCCTTAACGCATTCAAAGCCGGAGCAAAATCTGTAATCAGCGTTGATATCAGCGAAGAAGCAGTTGAAACAGTAAACAAAAACATTCAACTTAACAAAGCAGAAAGCGTAATGACAGCAGTTTGTGCCGATGTTTTTGATTTATTAAAACAGTATGAAGCAGAAGAACGCAAGTTTGACGTAATCATTCTTGACCCTCCGGCATTTACAAAATCAGCAAAGATGGTCCAGAAAGCTTACGGCGGCTACAAAGAAATCAACCTTCGTGCAATGCGTCTTTTAAACAAAGGCGGAATTTTAATTACCTGTTCATGTTCACATTTCTTTGACACAAATACTTTCTACGACATGCTAATGCACGCCGCAATGGATTCACACCGCCGTGTTCAGATTCTTGAAAAGCGCGGAGCAGGACCTGACCATCCTGTTCTTTTGGGCTATCCAAAATCAGAATACTTAAAGTGTGCAATCACAAGAGTATTCTAAACACGACTTGTAAAAGATGAAGAGTTTTTAATTTATTAAGGAATTATAAATAAGTCATGACAAAAATTCTGCCGTCAGAAAAATTTAACAGCCTCGTACTTTTAGGACCAACAGCAGTAGGTAAGACATCACTTGGTGTCCGTCTTGCTGACAGCTTCGGTCTTGAAATCATTTCTGCAGATTCACGTCAGGTTTACAAAGGCCTTGATCTTGGAAGCGGCAAAGACATAGACGAATACAATTACAACGGACACCAGATTCCATATCATGTAATTGACGTTACTGACTTAAATACAGAATACAACCTTTTCAGTTTTACAAAAGATTTTTACAAAGCATTTGAAGATATTTCAAAAAGAGGAATTGTTCCGTTTACAGTAGGCGGAACAGGAATGTACCTTGATTCCTTTATCAGAAAATATGAGATTGTCGAAGTTCCCGAAAATCCGGACCTTAGAAAAGAAATGGAATCAAAAACCTTAGAAGAACTTGACCAGATGCTTTTAAAGCTCAAACCGGATCTTCACAACCGCACCGACTTAAACCTCCGTGACCGCGTTGTAAAAGCCATCGAAATTGCAACCTTCATGCAGAGTCCTGAGTACGAAGCCGAAAAAGAGAAACTTCTCCGTCGTCCCGAAGTAAAACCTTTAGTTTTAGGAACAACAATCGACCGTACAATTTTACGCGAAAATATCAAAAAACGCCTTATCGAACGTCTCGATAAAGGAATGATCGGAGAAGTTGAAGGCCTTCATAATCAGGGATTCAGTTACGAAAGAATGGAACGTCTTGGTCTTGAATATAAATTTGTTTCAGAATTTCTTGAAGGAAAAATTAAGACAAAAGATGAATTGTTCGATGGCCTTTATACAGCAATCTGCCAGTTTGCAAAACGACAAGAAACCTGGTTCCGCGGAATGGAACGAAAAGGCGTTGAAATTCATTGGCTGACAAAAGAAGCTGACCAGGATAAAAAGTTTGAAGAAGCGTTTAAAATAATTAACGCCAGCTTTAATCTTGGTTAAGATCTGCCGGCGTTTTAATTATTTACAGAATTATGCGTTTGCTGTTACTTTTTCAGCTTCTTCGATTTTTGTAAGATAACCTGTTCTAAGACAGCTTTCAAAAAGGCTGTGGCTGATAAAGTCTGTTTTAACTTCATCATAACCGTCGCGGTCACGAACGATTCTTACTACGAATCCATCATCCATTTCACGAACGATTGTCATATAGTCTGTAGATTTTCCAATGCTTTTCAAAGTGTAAGTTCCCATAATAAACCCCTTTACTTAATTTAAAATTCTACTTAAAGTTCAAACTACTTGTACTTTTATTTTCGGAATTTGAAAATTTTAGTTTAGACTTTTTTTGTTTTTTTTATGGAATATTCAGACCTTTTAAATTCATTCAAAATCTGCGATTCTCATCTTCATTTAAGTAACTGTAAGGAAAATTCCCTGCTGAGCGCTGATTGTAATACTGACAGTTCTAAAACCGGCATTTCTCAAATTATCAATTCGCAAAATTATTACGCATTAAGTTCTGCACACTCAAAAAAAGAATTCGAAAATCAGGCTGCAGAAGTACAGAAAAACTCTGACAGAATCTTCAGTTCCTTCGGCATTCATCCGCAGAATCCCGAACTTGAAAACCTTGATTTTTTAGAAAGCCTTTTAAGTTCAAAAAAAATTGATGCAGTCGGCGAAGCGGGATTTGATTTTTTTACCGAGGAATTTAAAAGCCGTGAGGCAGAGCAGAAAACGTCATTTGAAGGTCAGCTTGAACTTTGCAAAAAATACTGTAAACCGATTGTCCTTCACGGAAGAAAATGCAATGACCGTTTCTTTTATTACTCAAAGGAACTTTCAAAACTTCCGGGCGTAATTTTTCATTCCTACATGGGAACCTTTGACGAAGCAGTTTCTCTTCTTTCAAAAGGAATTAACGGTTACTTCTCTTTTGGTAAACAGATTTTAAATGGTAATAAAAAAGCGATTGATTGTGTTTCAAAGCTTGAAGCAGATCGGCTTTTACTTGAAACTGATGCGCCTTATCAGACCTTAAAGGGAGAAGTGTATACATTACCGCAGGATATTTTAAGAGTCTATAAGAAAGCGTTTTACCTTCGCAGAATCGATGACGAATTGCTGGTCAGCGATTATTCAATTGAAGAAAGAAATTATGAAAAGTTAAATGATTTTTGCAATCAGCTTTATTCTAATCTTCTTGGATTCCTAGGTAAGCTTTGACAGCCTTTACTGTTTTCTCGTAAATTCCGCAGAAATCATTGATTAAAGGTGCAAGATTGCCTTCTGTTTTTTCGCGGAGAATGTCTTCGATAAGCTGGCCCTGTGCAGACGCTGCTTTTGCTCCGATCTGGCGCGAAGCTCCTTTTACCCTGTGAATGTAGCTTGCGGCTTCGTTCTTTGATTTCATTATTAGTTCATGAAGTTCCTTTACATCGAATTTGTTGTCTGTAAGATAAAACTCTAAAAGAGAAGTGTAAAGTTCCTTGTCATTGTCTACAAGATCAAGACCTGTCTGGGTATCAAGTAAAGCTTCCATTTATATAGAAAATATAGAATGTTTTGAACATTTGTGCTATATTTTACATATGAAAAAAATTAATATTTTTATTTTAATAAATAGTGTTTTTGCTCTTCTTTTTTCAGTTATCAATATCTGTTTTGCAGCTGATGTTTCATGCCTTGCGTTTTTACTTTGTGCCGCATATTCAGCTGTAATTGTTTTTTTTACAATATTTCAATTTGCAAAAAATAAAGAATATAAAAAATTATTCCTTTGCAGAAAACTTTTGCAGTATGAAGCTTTTGTTTTCCTGATTGCTTTTATTATAAGAAGAGCTGGTTTGAAAGGAACTTCTTATGGATTTGATGTTCTTTCAGTATTGTGCTGGTTAGCAGTTTTTATAACATCAAATGTTCTTTCATACTGGTTTGACTTCAAGCGTTTTAAAAAGCATACAGGTATAGATATTCCTGTTGTAAAAAATGAAAGCGTAGCAAAAATGTTTGCAACCGGAAAGACTCGAAGCGGTGCAAAAGTCACACCGCTTTCATACTTAAAATGGTTCTGTTTTGAAGTTGTTGACTGGGCTGATGCCTTGCTTCAGGCTGTATTCCTTGTTCTTCTTTTTCAGATTTTCTTTTTCCAGTTTTACAAAATTCCATCAGAATCGATGGTTCCTGAGTATATGATTAACGACCGCGTGGCCGTAAGTAAAATTACAAGCGGTCCAAAGTTTCCTTTGACAGATGTCGGTTTTCCGTGCATGAAAGATTACAAACGCGGAGACATTGTTGTATTCAGAAATCCTCATTATACAATTGACCGCCAGTCTGAAGTAAAATCTGTAGTTTCGCAGCTAGTTTATATGTTCACATTTACATTCGTAAATACAAATGTTGATGAGCAGGGAAAACTCAAGGCCGATCCGCTTGTTAAACGTATTACAGGCGTTCCTGGTGAACAGCTTATGATGCAGGACGGCGTTCTTTATTCACGAACTAAAGAAAGTAAAGATTTTAAACCTGTAACTGAAGACGCAACCTGGGCTGTATACAATCAGAATACAGAACCTGAAGGTGTAAAAAGAATGATTCAGGAATTTCCTATTTCAACAGAAATTTTCAGTCAGTTTGAAGCGTTTGAAGCTTACAGAAATTCTGTAAACCTCTCTAAACTTGAAGTTGAATGTAAAAACATTGCGCAGGAATTTGCCAAGCTTGCTTCAAAAGATGGAAGTGAAAAACCTTTATCAAAAGAAGAACTGTATTCAATTAAATTAAACAATGTTTCATTAAACGAACTTTATATCGATGAAATGTGGAATGAATATAGAAACGGCTCTGCAGAACTTTCAATGAAATTTTTGAGCGAACTTTTCTCCTCAGAATACAAAGTTCAGTTTTTCAATGCATTCATGACAGACTGGACAAAAAATTACGAAGATTATTACCGGGATGGTTATATCGGCGGAAATCTTTACGAGGAATCAAGCTTCAAATTTAATATCATTTACAAATACTATATTGGTTCAATGATTCTCGAAACATATAAAAATGTCCTTAATGATGTTCCAACCCATGACTGGAAGTCTAAAGAAACTGTCCAGCAGTTTGAAGCAAACCTTCATCTGCTTTATTACTATCTGTTCTTTATGGACTTGAGAAACATGCCAGCATTCCCTGAAGACAAATGCATCGATAACGGAAAAGAACGTATTTATGAACCTCAGTACATTCCTGAAAACTGTTTCTTTATGATGGGTGACAATCGTTTTAACTCACTTGATATGCGTCATTCAGAAACTGCAAAAATCAGACCTCTTTCTAAATATGATGATGCTTCATTAACATATTCATCTCACATCAACCCGCAGTATGTTCCAAAGAAGCTCATTCTCGGAACAACTGGCATCCGTTTCTGGCCGATTTCAAGACCAGAAAGAGCTTCTAAAACATCTAAGTAATGTTTAGCTATCATAAATAAAAAAAGGTTCTGGAGTACTCCAGAACCTTTTTAGTTTAAGCCTGCATTACCTCAAGCTTAATGGTTGATTAACAGCGTCTAGCGGCCGTGGCACTGTTTGTATTTTTTTCCTGAGCCACAAGGACATGGATCGTTTCTTCCAACTTTTGGTACAAGGCGTTTTACAGTAGCAGTTTCGCTCTGTGTATGTTTCTGCATTGCACCGCTTGCTGCCTGACGGCGAGCCTGGTCGCCATTGATTCCTGAACGAACACCTGTAAAGCCATTCTGAGATACATCATGCTGTGCATTCATCTGTCTCATCTGCTGCTGTGCGCGCAGTCTCTGTTCCTGAGCTTCAGGGCTGAGCTGAACGCGTACCTTGAAGAGGCGAGAAATAATTGTAGTTCTGATTGTATCCATCATGTCGTAGAATACGTTGAAACCTTCGTTCTTGTATTCAGTCAATGGGTTTTTCTGGCTGTATGTTCTCAAAGAAACGGCTTCTCTCAAGCTGTCGAGAGTTTCAAGCTGGTCAAGCCATTTTTTGTCGATTACCTGAATGTACTGATAACGGATAAACATATTGAGGTTTTCTTTACCTGCAAGTGTTTCTTTTTCAGTAATGTCATTCTGGAGAAGTGAGAAAAGTTTTTCTTCTGTGAGATCTTCTTTAACAATCTGGATACCGAAGATATCACGGAACTTTGTAATAATTTCTGTTTCTGCATTAGGATCACGGCGATTTTTTGAATATTCTTCAAGAAGATCAGTAACAAGATCTTTTGCGTTGTTAAGAACGCGTTCTGCAAGGTTTTCATCAGAAAGGATTGCATCGCGCTGTCCGTAAATAACAGAGCGCTGTTCATTCAATACATCATCGTAATCGAGAAGGTGTTTACGAATTTCAAAGTTGCGGGTTTCAACCTTCTGCTGTGCTTTTTCGATTGACTTGTTCAACATCGGATGGTCGATAGGTTCACCAGGCTGCATACCGATGCGGCGCATGATGCTTTTCATTCTTTCACCACCGAAAAGACGCATAAGGTCATCATCCATAGAGATGAAGAACTTAGAACGGCCAGGGTCACCCTGACGTCCTGAACGTCCGCGGAGCTGATTATCAATACGGCGTGATTCATGGCGTTCTGAACCGATAACATAAAGACCACCGGCAGCTTTTACTTCTTCACAGTCTTTAAGCCATTTCTCTTTTTCAATCTTAAGAGCTGCTTCGTACTGTTCCTGAGTAGCTTCTGTTCCGGCGCGTTTTCTTGCACGCATTTCAGGGCTTCCGCCGAGCTTAATATCTGTACCACGACCTGCCATGTTAGTAGCAATTGTTACAGCGCCTTTGGCACCGGCTTCTGCTACGATCATAGCTTCACGGGCATGGTTTTTAGCATTCAATACTTCGTGTCTGATACCTTTGCGGGTAAGAAGGGCAGAAAGATGTTCTGATTTTTCAACTGAAACTGTACCGACAAGAACAGGCTGTCCTTTTTCATGAGCAGCCTTGATTTCTTTTGCGATAGCTTCCCATTTATCAGATTCATCAAGATAAACTTCATCGTTTTCGTCGATACGCTGAACTCCGCGGTTTGTAGGAATTACAACAACATCGAGGTTGTAGATCTTGCTGAATTCGATTGCTTCTGTAGCGGCTGTACCAGTCATACCAGAAAGTTTTGTATACATACGGAAGAAGTTCTGGAATGTAATTGTAGCCATTGTGCGGTTACGCTGTGCAATCTTCAAATGTTCTTTTGCTTCGATTGCCTGGTGCAAACCGTCACCATAACGGCGGCCTTCAAGTACACGACCTGTAAATTCATCTACGATCTGTACTGCACCGTCACGGATAATGTAATCTACGTCAATTTTATAAAGTTCATGTGCACGAACTGCCTGAGTAAAGTAGTGTACGTATTCAAAGTTTTCTTCATCGAAAACTGAAGAATCTGAAGGAATAAGATTGTGCTGGTGAAGAATTGCATCAATGTGCATCATACCTTTATTAGTGAAAGATACGCGTCTTGATTTTTCGTCGAGAGTGTAATCACCTTTAAGGGCAGCTCTTTCTTCTGGAGTAAGGTTAACTTCGTCAGGATAAGTATCTGTATCAGGATCTTTTTCCATTTCTTCAAGCTGACTTACGTATTTGTCAACTTCATAGAACTTACTTGTATCATCTTCGCCCTGACCAGAAATAATCAATGGAGTACGAGCTTCATCGATTAAGATAGAGTCGATTTCGTCGACGATACAGAAGTTAAAGCCGCGCTGAACTTTGAGTTTTGCATCGATCTGCATGTTGTCACGAAGATAGTCGAAACCGAATTCGTTGTTAGTACCGTAAGTAATGTCGCATTCATAAGCTGCACGTTTTGCTTCGTTATCCATGTTTGAAAGGATAGTACCAACAGTCTGTCCCATGTATGCGTAAACAGGTCTCATCCATGCAGCATCACGTTCTGCAAGGTAATCGTTTACAGTGATGATGTGAACACCTTTGCCTGCAAGTGAGTTGAGGTAAGCTGCTGCAACACACATGAGGGTTTTACCTTCACCGGTTTTCATTTCAGTAATACGTCCTGAATGAAGAACAAGGGAACCCATAAGCTGTACGTCGTAAGCACGTTCACCTAAAACGCGTTTAGCAGCTTCGCGGGCAAGTGCGAAAGCGTCAACTAAAATATCATCAAGAGTTTTTCCTGATGCTAACTGCTCTTTGAATATTTTTGTCTGTTTTGGAAAATCTTCTGCGGAAAGTGAGCTGGCCCAGCTTTCTCTTTCGTTGATAGCAGCAACGATTGGCCTTAACATTTTTACATCACGGTCATTTTTAGAACCGAAGATTGCTGTCAAAATTTTATCTATTACCATAATGTTATAAATATACTAAAGATTTGTATAATTGACAATAATTTCTTATATGTTTATTCTATTAATGTCATGAAAAAAATACTTTATATTTCCGTAATTTTATTCAGTTTTTCATCAATTTTTGTGTCATGTAAAAAAAACTCAGTAATTTCATCAATTAGCCGCGATGATCTTTTTTCACTTAAATACGGAAATTTCGAAAACCAGATAAATTTATTTGACCTTGCCGAGTACGGAGATACAATTCCTACATCAATGGCTATGAAAGGCGGTTTTTTCTATATTTCAAACGGGGAATCAAAGAAGCTCCTCGAATTAAATTCTTATGGCGATCTTCTTACTCTATATCACAATAAAGAAGAAAATCCGGCCCCTTTATTTAATGCTTCAGTCGGAAATTCTGTCGGAGTTTCGCCAAAGGCAAATGAAGTTACAACTAAGAAAGTTATTGAATATCCGTTCAATTGTCCTTCAAAAATCTGTGTTGATTCTAAACAAGGGCTTTACGTAGTTGAAGTTCTTCCTGTAGAACGCCAGGAAAATGACGGTAAAAGAACACTTAAACAGGTTGTTCTCCGCTTCAACAACAATTCGTTTATTGATTATCTCGGACAGCAGGGCCCGGGCGGAACACCATTCCCTTATATCTACAATATATATACAACAGCAAATAACGAACTTGTTGTAATCTGTATTGTTCCTGATGGTCACGAAGTTTTCTGGTTCTCTGAAACCGGTTATCTTCTTCATAACATTCTCATCAATACAAAAGATGCTCCGAATCCGCTTGATGATGAAGAAGATAGAACAACTTACCTGAAGGTTGAAAATATTATTCCTGACAATAAAGACTACAAACTTTTTGTAAAAATTGATTATTACAATCCTGTAATCGATGAAACAAGCAAAGTTCAGTCCAGCGTTGAATTCAATTCAACATATGTTTATCCGCTTGATGCAAAAACCGGTAAATATGGAAAGCCTGTTCAGATTCCGGGATACGAAGAAGTCATTACTCAAGGCTTCAGCAAAATCGTTTATAAAAATCCATATGACTTTCTCGGAGTTTCAAACAGTAACTGGCTGTTCTTTACAATAACAACTCCTAAAGGATACATCGTTCAGATTGTAGATCCGGACGGTTCAAGAATCATCAAACGCCTTCTTGAATTTAATAATGACAAAATTCTCTTTCAGAATTTTTCTGTGTCAGGTGAGGGAATTGTTACAGCCCTTCTTGCAGGAAAAGAACACGCAGATGTTGTCTGGTGGAGAACAGATTCTCTGCTTGATTCACTTGTGAATAAATAAGGAAAAACGATTATGGCCTTTGGCGATAATATGAAGGAAAGTTATGATCCTTCGAGTAAGCATAACCCTGAAAGTCCTGCATTTATGGATTCACTTCTGAATGATGAAAACCCTGAATGTATTGAAACAAATCAAAAATCAATTCACGAAGAACGCATTCGCAATGCTCCACAGATTGTAAAAGATTATTACGCCGGAAAAGTTAATCATTTTGAAAAAGGACTTTTCCGTGTTCTTGTTGCAAAAAAATCAAACAGAATTATTTTCTTCGTCATGCTTTTCTGTCTTGTAATCGTTTTTATAAACGGGAATATTTCTCACCGCGACAGTTTAAAAGTAATCAATGGTTATGAATGTGAACTTAATTCTTTTGCTTACGATGATAAAGTTTTCGCAAGTATTAAAATTCATCCGGTTGCAAAAACAAAAAAGAAGCTTGAAAAGATGGAAGTGCCTGAGGGTAAAGAAGTTTATTTTCCTGTAAAAATCGATGTTTACGGAATTACAAAATCAGGCGTTCAGATTAAGTTTGAAGAAATCCCTCAGGGAAAAATATTTTACGAACAGCAAATTTTCAGGACAAGTTCTGTTGATTGTGATATAATTACAGTCGCTTGTAATGTAAAAATCAGCGATAAGCAGGAGGAGCTTTCTGTGAAGGTTTCTCGTAATCTTCAATAAAGATTATCTGTAAAGGAAGAAAAAATGGTACAGTTTTATTTATTGTCAATTTTGTTGAATATTGTTGTTGGTGTGTGTCTTTTTTCTGCATCATCAGACGCAGAAACAGCTTTTGATGACTTTGATGAAAGTCCTAGAAAGAAAGCTCTTTCAAAAGCAAAGAACGTTAAAGAAACACTTAAAAATGACAGTATTTTTACCAATGCGACTTTCTGTATGATCAGTGGTGTTCTTTGTGCCATTGTCGGATTTATTAAACTCTTTTTTGTTTTCCATGTAGGAACAAGAGATTCCGGTCTTCCTGTTCTTGGAGATTTTCTTCCTGCGCTCTTTGGACTTGCAGGCGGTGCAACTCTTGTATTATGTCATTTTGCAGAAAGTTTTGCTGATCATGAGCTTCCTGATTTTGTAGAAAACATTCTTTTCAGATATAAGAAATATATCGGCTGTGTCTGTATTATTGTTGCCGTAGTTCATTTTATTATTCCTGGCTTTATTATTTTCTAGAGTTTGAATATGAAAAAATCTATTGCATGCATTGCTTACGATAACGGCAAGGTGCTCATTGCACTTCGTAATCCGACAGGGCAGATGGGAAACCGCTGGGAATTTCCGGGCGGTAAAGTCGAAGATGGTGAAGACGAAAAAGTTTCAATCATCCGCGAAATGTCTGAAGAATTCGGAATTACAGTTGAAGTGCTCAATAAAATAACAACAGGTTCTTTTACTCACAACGATAAGAAAAGTCTTCTCGAAGTTTATCAGATTAAATTGCCTCATGACGGAATGAAACAGAAATATGTTTTGACTGAACATCAGGATTACAAATGGGTTGATATTAACGACATTCCCTGCGATAACTTTGTAGATTCTGATTTAAGCATTTATCCTGAAGTAAAAAAATATATTGAAAACCTCAAATAGGAAAAACAATGAAAAGAAATTTATTTAATACAGCAGCTATCTTAATTTTACTTTTAAGTTCCTTTTCTCTTTTTTCCTGCTCAAAAAACAAAACAGAAATCGTTCTTGATAATTCCGATCCAAACGCACTTTCTCCTGAATATAACTGGGCACTTATTATCGAGCCGTATGCTGCATTCAGAAAAGAACCTTCATGGAGTTCAACTGTAGTTGATCACTGCCGTTTGGGAGACGTATTAAAAATCGAAGGAAATAAGATTCTTGAATCTTCAATTGATTCAAAAGCAAAAGAAATCTGGTACCGTTTTGAACAGGGATGGTTGTCAGAAACCAACGTCAGCGTATACCAGAATAAATTAAAGGCTGAAAAAGTAGCTAAGTCTATGACTGAATAAGTTCACAGGCTTTTTCTACTGTGATACCTTCAAACATTTCTCTTGTCTTCAGGTTTTTCAAAGTAAGTGTGTTATTTGCAATCTGATCTTTGCTGATGAGAATTCCCCAGGCAATTGATTTTGCTTCAGTTACTTTGTACTGCTGGTTCATTTTCTTTGCATCAGGGAAAACTTCAACATTTACACCTTTAGCACGAAGAAGTGCAGCTGTTTTCTGATAAGCAACAATGTCAGAAGCATCCTGGCAGAAGATTTCTGCATCAACATAGCTTCCTTTATTTTCAGTGATTCCAAGCTGTTCAAGACCAGCAATAAGACGGTCAAGTCCAATTGATGCACCGACGCCCGGCACTTTTTCTTTCATATAAAGACCTGCAAGGTTATCGTAGCGGCCGCCTGAACATACTGAACCGATTGAAGGAAGATCATTCAAGAAAGTTTCGTAAACAACTCCAGTGTAGTAATCAAGGCCGCGTGTAATTGAAGGATCGAGAACATATGTTGATTCAATTCCTGAAGCCTTCATCATTTCGTAAATATCTTTCATGCGCTGAGTATCAGTGTCAGGACCGCCTGCCATTGTTTCAAGCTGAGAAAGAATTTCGAGGAATGATCCATTTGCAGAAATGTATTTTAAGATTTCAGAAGCTTTTGCTTCATCACCTGAATATTCGAGAAGTTCCTTTTTAACTTCTTCTTCGCCGATTTTTGCAAGCTTATCAACCGAACGGAGAATGTCTTCTGATTTTTCAAGAAGTCCCAGCTTGTTCAAAAAGCGGTTAAAGATTCCGCGGTGGTTTACGTGAATTGTAATTTTTTCAACACCGATTGCGTTAAGGGCCGCTTTCATAACGTTGAGAATTTCAAAATCTGATACTGCGCTGTCTGAGCCAACAGTGTCTACGTCACACTGAACGAATTCTCTGTAACGGCCGGCCTGTGGTTTTTCTCCGCGCCATACTTTTGAAATATGATATCTTTTGAAAGGCAGATAAAGTTCTGCAAAATGTTCTGCTGTAAAACGTGCAAATGGAACTGTAAGGTCAAAACGCATTGCAACGTCACGACCGCCATTGTCTTCAAATCTGAAAACTTGTTTTTCTGTTTCACCATTGCTTTTTCTCAAAAGAATTTCTGTGTATTCAAGAACTGGTGTGTCGATTGGTACAAATCCGAATGAACGGTATACTTCTGTAATTTTTTCCTGTAATGTAGCACGCTGAATCTGTGCTGTAGGAAGAAAGTCTCTAAAACCTTTTAATACTCTTGGTTGAATCAAATTACTCATGAGTTAATAATAATGAAAATTTGAGGAATAAACAATATACCCGAGATTTTACGAAACTTTATAAAAGGGCTGTGATTTTTTGTGCACGCAATGAAAGAATGGTCTATAGAAAACCTACATCAAGTCTTCAAATTGAACGCCGCTTCCTGACTTTACATTTCTTGAAAGTGTCTTTCCAATAACCAGATCATAGTATTCAGGAGTAATTCCGGGAGTGAGCACTTTTTCTGTTCTTAAAATGCCGATGTCTTCTTCTTTGATGACATGACCTTTATCGAACTCTTTCATAAAGTGAAGGCTTCTGTTAGTACGTCCGTAATTTAATTTTTCTGAAGGAGCAAGCTCTTTTATTCCTGTGCCGAGTACTTTTTCAACTATCTCTGAACCGAACTGCTCAGAAATCTGGTCGATAATGCGTTTTGTTCCAGTTTCGATTCCGTAATGGTCGAGTGTTGCTTTTGCCTGGTTTACGATGTGGCTCATAAAACCGAACTGTTCCGGTTCTAAAGCTACAGGGTCGTCAAGGCCTGAGGTTTTTCGACTTAAAGTGATGTGTTTTTCGATGATTGTTCCGCCACAGGCAACGCTTAATGCAGGTACTAAAATCGGATCTAAGCTGTGGTCGCTTACGCCGCATGGAATGCCAAGAATGTTTGAAAGGTTTTTAATAAGGCGGAGGTTGTATTCATTTTCGGGAGCCGGATAGCTTGTAATGCAGTGAAGAAGTGAAACGTTATCTTTACCAGTGATGGAAAGTGCTTTTTCGATATCAGAAAGGGTAGAAACGCCGCTTGAAAGGATTACAGGAATTTTTTCGCTATGATTTTTGCGGTAATCGGCAAGAGCTTCAAGCATTTTGTAGTGATTAAGTTCAGGAGAAGCGATTTTTACTGCATCAGGGTGAATTTCTAAGAGCTCTTTAAGGCTTTGAAGACCAAATGGCGAACAGATGAACTTTTTTCCTTTGGAATGAACGTAATCGAGCATTTCTTTGTAAAAACTTACGGGACATTCAAGTTCCTTGAACCGCTCGTAAAGCGGAATGTTACCTGTAGGAAGTTTTACAAAGCCAGTGTCAGGATGAAGAATTTCTGAAGCATAAACCCACTGAAATTTAACGTAATCAGCACCTGCGTCACAGGCTGCGTCAATGAGTTTTCGGGCTTTTTCTTTTGAGCCTTCGTGCGAAGTTCCTATTTCTGCAATAATCATAAAATTATTATATATCATAAATTTGATTAGGTGTAGCAATTTTATACAAACAAAATTTTGAATTCTGTCAAAATTACACAAAAAATCAGTTTACAATCAAAAAGCCATAGGGTATAATATATAGAAAGAAAATATACAATTAGTAATTGGAGTATTTACTGTTTTATGGCCAAAAAGTTAATGCTTGATTTACCGCTTAAGCTTATTTTAACTGAAGCGGGAGCTTCCAATTTTATCAGTCACAAGAAAAATCTTAAAAGAATTAAGCTTGCTGATAACGTAGAAGAATACGGAGTTTCACTTAATAAATTTTCCCCACAGTCTATTCAAAACATGCTTCTTCTTGAATATATTTCTAAAATTGAAATTTCAATGTCAGAATTTGTTTCAAAACGTCAGGAAGTCATGGATCTTTCTAAGCTCATTGTATATTCAGTTCTTTACAAACAGTTTGACCGCGAAATATTCCAGGCATTCATTGCTTCAGACTGTGTAAGACGTCACAACCGTCAGAATCCTGCACAACTTATCGACGAAAAAACAAACATGGGCGAAATGAAGCTTCGCCAGATTCTTTCTACAAAGAATGGTCTTATCGAACAGACTCGTAAAGCTATTCTTGCTCCAATCTGGAAAGCAATCATCTCAAACAAAGATTATTCCCCTGAAGAAAAAAACGTATATCTTTTAACTTCAGAAAAATTCATGAATCGTCTCGGTCTTATGAACTGGTATATTATTACAAAGTTCAGTAAGGACGAAAACTATTCTGAATTGCTTTCTTCAATCCGAAGCCTTCTTACAAGATACATGGATAAATCAAAAGTTGCAGAATACATTTCGGTAATGGTTATGGAACTTGCACTAAACAACGAAAATGCAAACATCCGTAAAGAAGCTCAGACAATGTATGCTGACCGCGATGATATCAGTACACTCGTACTAGATCCTGATGTAAGAAAGAAAATCGTCCGTGAACTTGAATCAAAACACGAACAGGTATTCTTAAGCTGGAAAATCGGTGGTGGATCAAGTTCTGTCGGAAAACAGGGACGCCTCCACATTACGTTGTACAACAAAGACGACGAGTTCCAGGAAGTAAAAGAAAACTTCGAAATGAAAGCACAGGCAGATACAGCAAAACGCTCACTGGTAGACTTTTACCGCGAACTTCCTGAAGGACAGGAAGGAACAGACTTGGGTATGTATTATCTTTCGTACCTTGATGATGCCTGTAAAAAAGTTAATGTAAAATTTGAATCCCTTGTAAATCAGTTTACAGCTTCAGGTTTGACAGTCATTAACTTGATTTTTAATTTCCAGAACAATGGATAGTCATCCATTTAGATTATTTTCTAATTCAGTTCTCATCAAACGACTCAGTGCTTTTGTTTTTGCAGCATTGAGTGTTTTTGTTTTTTCCTGTGCAAATACTGAACCTCAGATTGTTTCTCCAGAAGTCAAACTCGTTTATAATTTTGAAGATGAAAACAAAACTGCACAGCAGAAATTAAATGTTTTTCTAAAAATGAAAAGTGATGTTCGCCGTGTTGAAACAATAAAAATCAAACACAATGGCACAGGTTACCGCTGGGTTATTACTAATCCGCTGATCAGTCAGTCTGAAGGTTATTATTTTGCAGGTTATACAAATCTTGAAGGAGTTTCTGCAGAAGAGGGAATTCCTGAAGGTTCATACACAATTACTTATATGGATGCTGCCGGTAGAGAAGACTTCAGTGAGTTTGAACTTGAGAAAGACCTTGAATTGAAGGGCTTGAAGGTTCAGGATTTTTTGAAAGTATTAAAATTTAAGGAACCGGAAATATTTGTAGGAATTTATTCTGAACAAAATAATCTTCTTTACTATGGAAATGCAAAAGCTGATTGGAAAATTACAAAGGAATATTCAGGTATTGCGGCAGACAAGATTTTTTTATATAAAAAAGATGCGGCTTCGTTCAGAGTTTTTTACAAGCTGAAAAACCAGATATTCATTATGCCGAGAGTTCTCAAAAATGAAGAAAATTCGCCGACAGAAGAACAATATGCCGAACAGGAATTAAAAAGGCAGATGGACGGCGACAGATAAATAAAACTGCATAAGATAATCAGATAAGGATAAACAAATGGAAAACGAAAATAACAAAATCGAAGAAAATACAAAACCTGCAGAGAATTCAAAACCTACAGAGAATTCAAAACCTGCTGAAAATCAATCTGGCGCATTCAGAACAATCAAAACTTTTGTTCTCCGTCAGGGAAGAATGACAGCTGCTCAGGAACGTGATTACAAAGAACTGTATCCTGTCTGGTGTATTGATTATAAAGAAGAATATCTTGATTTTGAAAAAGTTTTCGGTAATAAAAATCCTGTTGTTGTAGAAATCGGATTTGGAATGGGAGCTGCTACAGTGCAGATTGCAAAGAATAATCCTGACATCAATTATCTTGGAATTGAAGTTCATCGTCCGGGTGTCGGAAAAGTTCTCGGTGATATTAAGACAATGGGACTTAAAAACCTTTACATCATTCAGTTTGATGCACTCGATGTTCTTGAAAAAATGATTCCTGACTCGAGCGTTTCTGGATTCCACATTTTCTTTGCAGACCCATGGCCTAAAAAGAAACATCACAAAAGAAGACTAGTTCAGCGTCCGAGAACAAATCTCTTTGAATCAAAGTTAAAGAAAGACGGTTACGTTTACTTTGTTACTGACTGGCAGGAATACGCAGACTTTGCCCTTGAAGAATTGAATGCAACTGAAGGGCTTAAAAATAAATATGACGGTTTTGCAGAACACCAGGAATGGAGACCTGAAACAAAGTTTGAACGTAAAGGCCTTAATGCAGACCGCGTAATCAATGAACTTTTCTTTGTTAAAAAATAGACTATAATATTAAAAGGAATCAGGTAATACTTGATTCCTCTGTTATATATGAGGTGGGAAAATGGATTTATTCGACATCAATGAAGCAGAAAAAACAAGTAACAATAAGCTTCGAATCAAAGAACTTGAAAAATTAATTACCCGTTATCAGAAATCCTACTATGACGGAGAAGGTGAAATTGAGGACGCAGAATTTGACAAGCTCTGGGATGAATTAAAAGCCTTAGATCCTAAAAATCCAATCCTTCACAAAGTCGGAGCCGATTCCGGAAACTTTGAAAAAGCAAATCACATCATGCCGATGGGAAGCCAGGAAAAAGCTGCAACACCGGAACAGTTTCTGGAATGGGCTGCAAAACATGTTTATCCTGAATACCTTGTTGAATATAAATTAGACGGCGCATCTCTCGAACTTCAGTTCGAAAAAGGAAATTTAATTCGCGCAGTAACCCGTGGCGATGGAACTGTCGGTGATGATATTACTGCAAACGCAAAGGTAATGCAGGGAGTTCCTGCAGCCTTATACCGTGACGGTCAGAAGGTTGATTTTACAGGTGGCATTCGCGGCGAAGTAATCATGACCCACGAAGTTCATGACAAATATTTTTCTGACAAAGCAAACTGCAGAAACGCTGCCAACGGTTTGATGAAACGAAAAGAAACTGCAGGCTGCGAATACCTTAAACTCATTACTTATGATGCACTTGCTACTGGCGATGAACAGCCATTCAATGATGAAGAAGAAAAAATGGCGTGGCTTAAATCATTAGGCTTTAATGTAAGCCCGCTTGAAATATGCAGAACTCCAGAGGATGTTATCAATTACAGGTCTAAGGTCATGGAGATCCGAAAAGGAATTGAGTACGACATTGACGGTCTTGTAATTAAAGAACGAGTTATCAATTTTGATGATGCAAAACGGAACCGTCCTGACCATCAGATTGCATTTAAATTTTCACTTGAAGAAGCAATCTCTGTTGTTAAAGAAATTGAATGGAGTGAATCAGGTTCTACTTATACACCTGTTGCAATTTTTGATCCAGTTGAGCTTGCAGGAACAACTGTCCAGCGAGCAAGTCTTGCAAACCCTGATACGCTTCGTGCTCTCGGTGTTCAGATCGGAAGCCATGTCGTTGTCGTTAAGCGCGGAGAAATCATTCCTAAGATTGAAAGGGTAGTCGTTGAAGAAAATCTTGATGGTCTTAAACCTGTTGAGTTTCCGACAGAGTGTAACGTGTGCGGTTCAAAACTTGAAGATGCTGGTTCAAGACTTTTCTGTCCTAACAAAGACTGTAAGAAAAGAATTCTTCACCGCATATTCAAATGGATTGAATGCATTGATATCAGAGATTTTGGTGAGGCACTTGTTAATGCGCTATTTAATGATGAAAAAATCCAGAGCGTAAGTGATATTTATAAACTTACTGTTGAAGATTTAGTTCCTTATTTTTTGAATGAAGAAAGCGCAGAAAAGGTATCAAAAGGCGAGAAGGTATCTTTAGGAGCGCAGAAAGTATTCAGCTCAATCCAGGCCCACAGAAACGTCCGGCTTGCAAGTTTTATTGCAGGTTTTGACATCGATTCCATCGGCGAGACAATGGTAGAAAAACTTATTGACGCGGGCTTTAATTCCCTAGATAAGATTCTTGAAGCTGATGAAGATGATTTTGCAGGCGTATATATGTTTGCAGAAATTACAGCCCGCTCGTTAAAAGCCGGACTTGTCGAAAACGAAAAAGAAATGCGTTCCCTTGTCGATGACGGAATCATTACAATTGAAAGTCTCTCTGACGGTAAACTTACAGGAATGTCTTTCTGCTTTACAGGCGAACTTAAAACAATGAAAAGACAGGATGCAGAAGCGCTTGTTAAGAATAATGGCGGCTCTTCAAAATCTTCAGTTACAAAAGACCTTACATATCTTGTAACAAACGACACGACTTCAGGTTCATCAAAGAACGTAAAGGCACAGAAACTTGGCATTAAGATCATTACAGAAGAAGAATTTTTGAATCTAATAAAATAGGTTTTATAAAAACACTGACTGTAAAGCAAGTGATAAAAATAATGACAAGTTTAAATTGCATTAAAAAAGGAGGCATTAAATACGCCTCCTTTTGCGTTATTAATTTTAGATATTTATTTTGCCTCTGTTTCGTCTTTAACTTCAACTTTATCTTTTGTCGGCTGGTAAGCGTAATTTTTTACAAAGGAATCAGGTTCAAGTGCAACGCTGTTCATGCGAATTTCCCAGTGGAGGTGAGGACCGGTTGCTAAGCCTGTAGCGCCAGAAAGGGCAACAAGATCACCTTTTTTAACTATATCGCCTTCTTTGCATTTAAGCTCGCTTAAGTGGTAGTAAATGCTGTAAAGGCCCGGAAGGTGTTCAATAATTACGCTGTATCCGGTTACGATTCTCCAGCGAGCCATGACAACCTTACCTGCGCCACAGGCAGATACTTCTGTGCCTGTAGGGATTCCGAAGTCGAGACCTGCGTGATAGCTTGGTGCTTCTTTTCCGTTTGAGTAAACGAAGGTGCGGGTCTGACCAAATTCAGATGTAATGCGTGTACCTGTTGTCGGGCGGATAAAGCCTGTATATTCGTAAACATCTTCAGGGGTAATTGTTGCAAGTGTTTCGTTAAGAATGCGTGACTGTTCTTTTTTTTCAGGGTCAGGTTTTCCGATAAGGTCAGAAAGCTTTGAGTTAAGGTGAATTACTTCGCTCGGATATTTTTTAGGCGCGATTGTTACAGGAAGTTCAAAGGAATTTTCTTCTTCGTCGTTTATCGAATAAGTAACTGTAATTTTTGTATTTTTTTCGACGCCCTGCCATGACCACATAGGGAGACCGACAAGCATCTGTGTTACGTTTTTTGCCTTTGCTTTTGGCTGAAGATAATAGAAGTCAGCTTTTGAAATTGTTTTTTTTCCAGAAAGTTCTGCAGTTGCTTTTACATCAAGCTTTATATTTTTCTTGTGAGATTCAATTGTAAGTCTTACAAAAAATGCTTCACCTGGATATGAAGTTTCTTCATAAGTTGCAGTAACGTCATAGTTATCGCCATTTATGGTTACTTCTGTTGCAAAAATAAGACTTGTGGCAATAAGTATGATGGCTGTTAATAAAAGTTGTTTAATTTTCATAATTCCCTCGATATATTTTTTTATAGTTGTTTAATTCATAAATTATTGAATCTCTACAAACAAATTCATTTTTGGACATCCAGTGCAATCAGCTGCAGCGTTTCCATTCCGTTAAAGACATTGCGTTCAACATTGTAAACAATATTAATGCTGTCGCCGACTTTAAACTCGTTATTTATTTTATCGGCAGCTCCCCAGTACATTACAGGGATTTTATGTTCCCCGGAATCAAGATTTAGCTTAAGGTGCTGTTTTTCAGTCTTTCCGACAATCTGATAGCCGATGATTTTTAGGTTTTTAGTCATAAAGGTTAAAGTGGAATTATTTTCGCCGTAAGGTTCAAATAAATCAACAAGCTTAAACAGATCCGGTTTAATGTATGAAGGAGGAAGTTCTGCATCAATTACAAGATCATCTTCACTGTCATTTTCCAATACAATCTGATTAGCCGAAGTTTCAATGCGTCTTTGAAGTTCACTTAAATTCGAAGATGGAAGGCTGAAGCCGGCCGCTTTTGAGTGGCCTCCGTAATTTGAAAAAAGTTCTGCAAACTGCGAAAGGAACTGAGTACATTCAAGACCGCGCAGACTTCTCATTGAACCGATGGCTGTTGTGTCATCTACGCAGGTAATTGTGATTGCAGGAACGCGGTATTTCTGTGTAAGGCGTGCAGAAATGAGTCCGATAACGCCACGGTGTATATTTTTTTCGACAACCAGACAAAGATTCGAGAGTTTTTTGTAGCTCATTTCGGCATTGTAGCCTGTAAGTTCAGTTGCAATGTTCACAAGAGCCTTTCTTTCGGTATTTAAAGCTATGATTTTGTCTGCAATTTCATTTCGCTTGTTCGGATCTTCTTCCAAAAGAATCTGGATTGAAAGTTCAGGCTGACCGAGACGACCTGTTGCATTTATTGCAGGAATCAGCGTCCAAGAAAGATCTGTTGCGCTGATGCGTTTGTTCAAAAGATTTAAGCGGCTTAGAAGTTCCAAAAGTCCGCGGCGGATTTTTCCACCGTTCATCATTTTTAAGGCGTAATTTACAAAAATGCGGTTCTCATTCTGGAGCGGCATTACGTCAGCAAGGGCTGCAAGACCTACAAGCTGGAGCTCCTGCTGTTCATCTTTGCTGAAGGCTTTGTTAGAAACTGCGTGAAAATATGAAATGTAAATATTTACAAAGCCGTCCAAAAGTGAAGAATTGCTCTGATTGTAGCGGGCAATCTTTGATTTTTCGTTAAGCTGGTCAAGCGAAAGATTTGCAACTGCAGGAATGATTTTTGCGATTTCGTTTCTGATCTCAAATGTATTGAATTCAACGCCGGTTCCGAAAATTTCTTTTAATGTCTTTTTTGTTTCCTTGTCATCCCAGGTAAAAATTGACTGACCTTTAAGGAATTCAATAAGCTTTGTGTCGCTGATTTTTAACCCTTCAGTGATTGCGTCAATCGTAATTCTGTCTTTTACAAGATTGTTGTAAAGCTTAACGCAGTCGATTCTGTAACCATTTTCGCTTTTACAGGCGTTTAATAAACAGATTTCTTCTTTGTAATAATCAAGGCTTGCATATCGCAATGCCTGAATGAGCTTGAAGGCAACTGCACAGCCTGAGATTTCGTGGAACGGATAGCCTGAAGTTTCTACCTTCGGGTTGATGATGATGGCATTTTCTGGAAGTACTTCAGGCGGATTGTGGTGGTCTGTTACGATTACGTCAATTCCAAGCTCTGTCGCGTGAGCAATTTCAGGACCGTTTGCAATACCGCAGTCAACGGTAATGATTAAAGTTCCGTAATTTGCGGCAAATTCATCAATTGTTTCGATGTTCATTCCGTAAGCTTCGTCGCCCATCGGAACTTTAAATGTTACGTCGATGCCGATTGATTTTAAGTATTCGTATAAAATTGTCGTACTTGTAATGCCGTCAACGTCGCGGTCACCGAAAATCAGGACTTTTTCGCCTTCATCTTTTGCATCAAGAATGCGGTCAACAGCATCTTCCATCTGATTAAAAAGGAAAGGATTGTGCAGAAAGCGAAGGTCATCTTCAAGGTAAAAAAGAATTTCGTTACCTTTTGTAATTTCGCGGCGGGCAAAAATACTTGCGGTCAAAGAATCAATTGCGTAAGTCTGGCAAAGTTCCTTGACCTGATCTTTTGTTATATCTTTTTTTATCCAGTTTTTCATAATATTCCGATACCTGAGTGGAGGGTTTTAATTTTAGTTCCTGCAGCACTTTCTATGAGGGAATATACAAACCCCTTAAGGTTTGCGATTTCGTCCTCTGAAAGTTTCATGTTTCTGGAAACTGAAGGTTCACACATAGATGTTGCCTGAAGATACACGACTGCTTTTGAAGAAAGCTGATGATACTGATGCATTTCAGGATTGTCGAAAGATGCTCTGTAACAGTCTGTGCATACAAAGCCATTTTCGGAATGTGAATAAAGAGCCCTACCTAATTTATATTGTAGTGCATTATCTGTTAAATTTCCACTATAAAATGGTCTGTGACAGCGGCGGCATTGAGTGGAATCGGGCTGAACGCCCAAAAGGCCAATGTAGCGCCACAAAAAGCGTATTAAACCTGTCTGTCCGTGGCTTTCGTCGAGAAGATCAAGACCGTCTAGAAAGCCGTTAAGCATTGTAAAAGTTTCGTAAGGAGAGCCGCCGCATTTGGTGGTCATGACAACCTCAATGGCTAATGTTGCGGCCCATGTCTTAAAAAGGCTTTCTCGAAACGTAAGATGGTATTTTATTACGTCAAAGTCTGTGATTTTAGAGGAATGTTTGCTTTCGTCATTGTAAAGGTAAAGAAGACCGGAGTTGAAAGGGCTTACAAGGGAACGAAGTTTGCTTTTTGGGCCGCCGTAAAGAATGCTTGTGAGAATTCCTTCATCTTTAGTCAGAAAAGAGACAATGCGGTTTGATTCGCCTGATGATTTTACTGAAAGAATTAATGCCTCTTTTTGAATATTCCTCATATATATATAATATATTTTTTTTGAAAAAATTGACATTCATTTTTCAATAATATATAATAATTTTAATAAATTTCATTATTTTGGGAGTCACTAATGATTTTTCCACTTGAGCAGCTCGTTCAGTTTTCAGACAACGCTTACGAAATCACAGTTGCAGCAAACCGTCGTGCATACCAGATGTCTATGGTAAAAGATCCACAGATTGAACAGAATGAAGACAAGGTTGTTTCACTTGCCGCAACACAGTTATTCAATAACAAAGTAACATACCGTATTGAAGAAAAATAAGATTCCAGTAATCGTTATTTTTGCTCCAACGGCAACAGGAAAGACTGCTTTAACTGAAAAATTATTCGGAGAAGGCAGTCATTCTTTTTTTAAATCAAAGGCAGAAATAATCAGCGCAGATTCGATGGCCGTTTATAAAGGAATGGATATCGGAACTGCAAAACCAGATCCAAAGTTACAGAACGAAATTCCTCACCACATGATTGATATGGTTACTCCCGACATTCAGTTTTCTGTAAGTGAATTTGTAGAGAACGCAGATTTGTTCTGTAAAGAAATCAATTCCCGAAATAAAATTCCTGTGATGGCCGGGGGAACTGGTTTTTACATCCGTAATTTTTTACTCGGCCTTCCTGAAACTCCAGAAAGTGATCCGGCGCTTAGAAATTCCTTAAAAGAGGAACTTGAAAAATGCGGAATCAATTTTATGTATCAGAAACTTTTGACGCTCGACCCGGTAAGTGCAGAAAAAATAAATAAAAATGATGCATACAGAATTCTTCGTGCAATCGAAGTTTTTTACCTTACCGGAAAACCTCGGTCCAGTTTTGAACTTTCACAAAAGCTTCGTGACCAGTACGATTTTTTTACAATCATTTTAGAACGTGACCGCGAAGAACTTTACAGCCGCATCGACAAGCGCGTTGACCAGATGTTTGACGAAGGACTTGAAGGCGAAGTAAATTCCCTTATAGAAAAAGGCTACACAAAGGAAATGCCGGGCATGCAGGCAATCGGCTATCGCGAGTTTTTTATGGACCTTGCCGGCATCGAAGAAGTCAAAGAAAAAATCAAGACAGATTCTCATAAATACGCAAAGAAGCAGTATGTGTTCATGAAAGGAATTCCCGAGGCGCATACTTATAAGCTGACAGCCGATACAGAAGCCGAAATATTAATGCAGATTGAAAATAATCTTTCTGCCTGGTATAAAGATGCATGAAAAGCTATTTTTTATACTGCCATGCACTTCATGAAGCATATCAATTACTTCATGTATTGAAAACAATCTAAACTCATAATTTCTCGTGAGTTAACTCACGGATTTTTCCAAAGTCTACAAACTACCGCGCAGACAATAAATCTTTTAGAATACAACGAAAGGTTAGAAAGCCTTGTACTTTAATCTGTCGGCGGACATTCGCTTAAAGCGATAAAACGCGGAGGAATTCTATATGAAACTAAAACGACTTTTTGCAACAGCAATTTCTTTTATTATTGGAATTGCTGCTTTTGCACAGAATTCAGATTATTCTTCGCTTTTAACTAAAGCAAAAGAATACGAAACACAAAATAAATGGGTTTACGCTGCAGCGACTTATTTTGATGCAATGGTACAAAATCCGACTGCACAAGGTATTGATGCATATACAGGATTTAATGAAATACTTGAGCTTTTTTATAATGGTAATCCTGGAAAAGGTGAATTTGATGATTTTACAAAAGCAGATGCTTGGCTTGCACTTGCAAAAGAAGCTGAAGAATATTTTACATTGAATGCACCTTTTGATGTTCAGATATATTATGCAAAAGGCGAACTGAATACAGCAAATAAAACTTGCACTTATTATTTTGCGCCTCACATTCAGTATTCAGAAAAAGCTAAGTTAATTATTGATGCAATGAAAACAGGAATCAATCAATGCGAAGGAAGTCCGCTTGCAAATAAGTGGCCAAAATTTTCAGCATATAATTCATCTTCAAAAACTGGTAAAGCTGCTGTTACAGCGGCCGTAATTCCTGCATCTCCAAAAGCACTAGTTGCATACTGCACATTAAACGGAGCTTACACGTCAGATATTTATCCTGCAGGAAAAACATATTACTCTCCTGCATGGGCTGTAAATTATTTTCAGTATACAACAACAAAATATCCTGATGTAAGATGTTCGTTTTACACTCTTGCAATTGATATTATTGATGAAAAGGGAAAAGTGATTGCAACAATTCCGGCAAAAAGAATGGATTATGTAGAACCTAATAAAAGAGCAGGAGGTGCTGTGACTGTTGCAGAGGTATGCTATATGAATATTTTGAACGATAGAGCGTTAAGCAAAGTTACAGTTGATGCTGCCGGATACAAAGCAATAAATGAAGGTAAATATTCATTCCGTGTAAACTCTGTTATTTTGAATAACACAGACATAAGTGCAAAGGTTGTTTCTGTAACAAAAGAATTTTTAGGAAGAAAATCAACCCAAAATGTTGCACTATTTTCAGAATCTCCAAAAAACGCAATCAATGTAAATAAAGACAATATTAGATTCTGCGAACCATATAATTGTGGAACAAATAATTTATATTATCTTGACGGTGCTCATCCACATAAAATAAATGTCATTGCTACAATTAAAAACGAAGCGGAAAAAATTCTTCAGAGAAAGGAGAATGTAGAAAAACTCCGCAACTTAACTTACGAAATTGCAGCAAATGATGAAAAAGTAATTATGTATTCAACACAATATCTAAGATTTTCCAACGACAATACAAACTATGATTATTATATTATGAACTTGGCAAGTGTTGAAGAAGGACTTGAAACGGTTTATTCATTAAATGGGGAATCAGATCCTTCAAAATGGGTTGAATCTGACTATGGTTCTTACGAAGGTGAAATTACAAAAAATGAAAATGCAAATGGTTATAGATATATTGAAAGAAGCGAAAAGAATTTTCTATTAGATCAAAATATCATTAATTATAGAAATTACTGCAAGGTAATTTCTGGTTCAGAAAAAGAGAAATACATTGCAGAATACAAGGCAAAAAAAGAAGCGGAAAAACTTGCAAAACAGAAAAAAATTGATGAAGCATTGGCACAAGTAATGAATCCTTTTAAAGAAAAATATCTGAAAGCGCCAAAAGACTACAAATCACTTTTCAAAAATGTAAAAGGCAGTTTTACAATGAATATTCCGTTTATTGGCGAAACAACTGTTGACTTGGATTTTTATGCAAGCCAGATAGAAGTAACTCAAGGACTTTATGAAAAAATTATGGGAACAAATCCAAGCCAGGGAACAATAAACGAATTATATCCTGTAAACAATGTAAGTATTTACGAAGCTATTGTTTTCTGTAATAAATTAAGCATTGCAGCAGGTCTGACACCAGCATATACATTAAATAAAACTACAGATCCAGACAAATGGGGAGCAATTCCTACAAAAAAAGATGCAAAATGGGACAAAATTTCTGTGGCAAAAAAAGCAGATGGATTCAGATTGCCGACTTCAGATGAGATGAATGCTTATACAACAAATTCTTACATTGATTATGATAAAGTTTATTATGCAGGACTTACAGAAAGTTATGAGTCAATCAAAGTTGAGGGAGAAAAAATTTATAAACCTTGTGATGCATCGGCAAATAAATTTAAACTGTATAATGCAAATGACAACATTCTTGAAATGTTCAGAGATTCAAAAGTATGCGGTACAAAAGTTGGATATAAAACAGGTTCTGTTGACCCGTCATCAAAAGATCCGAGAATCGGTTTCAGAGTTGTAAGCGGAAAAAAATAAGCATTATAAAAACTATAAAAAAACTACAATACTCTGATTAGTAAAAACCTTAAAACCGCCACTCATACTTTTTGTGTGGCGGTTTTAAATTCAAAACAGTTTTGAGCTCATTGAAATCACAGACTTTCTTTTTATCACTACAACTGCTCAAAATAAAAGAATGAACTTTTCGCATAAAACTTGAATAATCTCCACAAAAATCAATGTGTATGATATAATATTAAAAAATAAAATAATTATAGGAAAAAATTACTTTCAAGCGATAAAAATATGCAAATCACAGCAAACAATAATGAAAATACAGCCACAATTTCGACGCAAAACGCTTTTCCAAAATTTCCTTTTTTATTTCAGATTGTGCTAGGGCTTGTCTGCGGTGGACTGACCTTTCTTGCAAGCTTTTTTCAACAGTTGGCACTTATTCCGCTTTATTTGGACACAATTTTTACTTCTACAGCATCGTTTTTCGGTCTTTTTAGCGGTCTTGTTTCTGCAATATTTTATCATGCACTTTGCATATTTTTATGGAAGCAGAATTTTACAAACTTCATCTGGGTGTTGTGCAGCATTACGCTCGTTTTTATTATCCGCTTGTACATCAGAAAAAAAACAAAAATCTTCCCTATGGACATAATCAATCTTATTTTTTTGAACGCGGTAATTATCAGCATTGAAGGCGCCCTTATTTTTACAATCCTACACATACTCGTAAACTACAACGAAGATAGCTCCGTGCGAACGATGTACCTTATGCTTGTAAGAAGCAACATTTCGCTTTTTGTAAGTGCACTTCTTCCGCGAATTCCTGTAAACATTCTAGACAAAGGACTGAGCATCGCAGGCGGATATTTTTCGTTTATTGGAATAAAAAAACTGTGCAATATGATTAAAAAACAGCAAAAGCACGATATTTGACCTGCTGTTACTACGAGAGAAACAAACAATACGCAAAAAAAATCAAAGCGCTCTGAATTTTTCCTTACTAGCATTCTACTTTTAAAATAATCGTTGTGCCGATTTCTGCAGAAGATTTTATTTCTACCGTTCCGCCTATAATTTCTGCACGGCTTAAGATTCCTTTAAGTCCAAGGTGAGTGCTCTGGTCTGTTATGCTTATTTTTGAATTTGCCGTGTGGCTTTCAAATTTATTAAAAGTGTTTTGAAGAAAAAAGTTTTTGTCCATTCCTTTTCCGTCGTCGCTTACGATAAAAACAAGAATCTGCTTTCTGCTTTTTTCATCATCACTTGGAAAAGTTTCTGTTCTTGCGAAAATGCTTATTTCTTCTGCACCGGAATGTTTTTCTGCATTTGTAACTGCTTCCTGAATGATTCTGAAAATATGAAGTTTCTGCGTGCCAGAAAGTTTTTTGAAAAGTTCACTTTTTTCTGCATAAAACTTGCAGGGAATGTCGCTAAACTTTGCAGAATTGACTGCAAATTCATTTAAAAGATTTACAAAATCAGCATTTTCAATTTCTGGCGGCGTCATATTCCGAATGATGTTGCGGATGTTCAGAAGGTTCTGCGTTTCAAGGGTTCTGATTTTTAAAATCAATTCTTCAGATTCAACTAACGCTTTGTCTTTGCAGAAATCCTTTCTACTATTTTTTGCGTCTTTTTCCTCTATAAATAGTTGCTCAAGTTTATTTACATAAAGAAGAGCTATTCTTGAATCCTGCGTTACAGTGTCGTGCAGTTCTCGCGAAATTCTTGTGCGCTCGCTTTCCTGTACATCGACAATCGTTTTTGTAATTAATTTTTCGTGAATATTCTGCTCGGTAAGTTCTTCGATTTTCTTTTTGTTTTTTAAATAAAATGTTCCTGCCACTACAAAAATAATGCTCAAAAATGAAATGATGCTCAAAAGTTCCACAAACGGAATAAAATACGATTTTGAATTTTCTATCGTAAAAAACTGAAAATCATTCATGCATGCACAAAGATTGCGCAGCAAAAATTCAAATTTATTTTTATCATTATTCTGAAATGCGTTAATTACATTTTCAATTTGAAAAAGCGCGTCGTCGATGCACTGAGCTGTTTTTGAAAGCGAGCCGTCAAGTTCAATTACATAAAAATCAGAAGTCTTGTATTCGAGCAGCGTAGTTTTAAGATTTTCCAAGTGCTGAATAATGCAGGGAGGGGGATTAATTGTACTGTCAACTGAATGGACTGTCGCAACTGACAAATTTTCTTCAATCGGATTTTCATTTTGAATGACGTTTTTGAAAAATGCGTTCCATGTTTCAAGAACTTTTTCTTCTGCAGACATTTTTCTTTGATTTGAGCACGACAAAAATGAAATTGAAATGCAAAGTGTTAGAGCGAGAAAAAAAATTGTTTTACAAGCAAGGTGTTTTTTCATTTTTTTATTTTAGTTTTTCAAGAAGACTTGTCCTGTTCTGGCAGCCGAGTTTATCGTAAATTATGCTGATGTAATTATCAAGCGTGTTAATTTTTATGCCGAGTCTTTGTGCAATTTCTTCGTTTGAATAATTTTGTTCTATATATTTTACAACCTGTTGTTCGCGTTTTGTAAGCATAGAAAAAAGATTCTGCCTCGCAATAAAGCTCGTTACCAAATCACTTTGAATATAAGTCTGTCTTTTACTCACGTAATCTATTGCATCAAGAAGAACCTGCTCGCTTGAACATTTTGAAACAAATCCCTTTGCACCAACTTGTTCGCTCATCGCCGTTTCAATACATGAACCTGTGTCGTGACTTGAAAAAACAACAGACTCAATTCCGTTTTCTTTCAGTAATTTTATTGCCTCAAAACCGTTTGAATAATTGTTTCCGCTTTCATTTTTAAGCTGAATATCGACTACCGCAACATAAATATCGCTGTCGTCATTTTTATTAGAACTTTTTATTTTTTGCAGAATTAAAGGAATTTCAGAAAGTGATTCCGCTTCAAATGCAACCTGCCAGTCAGATTTTTCTAGAATAAAAGAAGCAATTCCTTTTCGCAGCATTTTGTGGTCGTCAATCAAAATCAATTTTTCCATGGTTTTATTATAGCAGAAAACCGCAGCAAAAAAAACTGACAAAAAACACGAAAAACAGTGAGTTAACTCACGGATTTTAATTTAATGGAACTGCAGATTGCTTTATAACAGGAAGTAACTCAAAAATGCTTTTTCTGATATTGTTACAGAATTCCGAGATAGGGGAGATGAAAAATGATAACTAAACATCACACTTCATCAGTCAGATTTTACTCCATCACTGAAATTTCAAGCCAGGCGTTACCATCCAGTTTTTCAAAAATACCGAATCTTTCGTGTACATTTAGATATTCAGCAAAAGCCATCATCTGACCGATATTGCCTTCTGTAATGCCAATCCATTTATCATCACACATAAGAATCTGACGGTTCATTGCACCGAAACGATAATCAAGATATACGCAATAGTTGTGATTTCCCATCTGTTTTTCTGCAATTATGCGGATAAGCGGGCACTTTGCTTTTATGAGTTCTGTATCGCCACCTTTTAAGAGGTCATCAAGCTCTTTTCTTGTCGGCTCTTTAGAAAACTGTTCAAGTTCCAAAGGTAGTTTATCGTAAGAATAGAGTGTCCAGCCGTTTATTTTGAACGAAGCAACTCCATCTTTAGAAAATTGATTTTTTTTTGGAGAAACGCAATTTTTTTCGCTTTTTTCAGATTTTGAAAATAGAACAAAATAAAAAGCTGGCCTTGAGCGTTCGCAAGGAGTAGGCCGCTCAGGTAAAAGATGGTACAATGGATTTTGAACAGGACGAACAAAATCCATGAGCAAAATGGCAAAGCGCCAAGTGCAATGACAACTTAAAGAGTTGCGATAAGCCAGTCTTTGAATTTGTTATAATCATTTTCCATAGGAATTGCCTGATCAGGAAGATTCATGATCTTTTCAAGTCTTTCTGGAATTTTTGGATCTTTGCCGATTGCCTGTTTTACAGTTGCACCGAACTTTGCAGGGTCTGCAGTTTCAAGAAGAATACCAACAGTATTCTTATTTATAACTTCATTTGCCCAAGCAGGAACGTTTGCTGTAAGCCCAGGTTTTGTGAAGTCGTTTTTTGCACCTTTTACGATAGCTTCCATGCCACCGTTTCTGATGTCATCCCATGCTTTCCATGCGATAGCACCGTGTGGATCAATTACGTATCCAGTTTTTTTATGACAGTCTCTGATTCCTTCAATAATACCGTCATTGTCTGTCCAGTAAGAAGCGAACATGCTGCGTACTTCATCGAGAGAATACATTGCTGCAATTCTTTCGTAGTTGCTTGGAGCACCAACGTCCATTGCGTTTGCGAATGTTTCCACTGATGGACGAGCTTCGTAATTACCAGTTGCAATCCAGTCAGGAATTGTTCTGTTAGAGTTTGTTGCAGCAACGAAACCTTTGATTGGAGCACCCATTTTCTGTGCAATCAAACCTGATGTAAGGTTTCCGAAGTTTCCTGATGGAACTGTCATGATGATTGCAGGGTCCTGAAGTTTGTTGCTTACAGGTGCTTTTACTTTTGCGAGGAGGGAAGAATACATGTAGTAGAATCCCTGAGGTAAAAGACGAGAAATGTTGATAGAGTTAGCAGAAGAGAGTCTGAATTTACTTCTAAGGTCGTTATCTGTAAAGGCTGTCTTAACAAGTTTCTGACAGTCATCGAATGTTCCCTTAACTTTAAGAGCGCGAACATTACCTGTGAATGTAGAAAGCTGTTTTTCCTGGAGAGGAGAAATTTTTCCTTCCGGATAGAGGATAGTAACGTCGATTCCTTCAACACCGTGGAATGCAGAACCTACAGCAGAACCTGTATCTCCTGAAGTTGCTACGAGAATGTGAAGGTTGTCTTTATTTCCTCTGTTGAAATATGACATTACGCGGGCCATGAAACGTGCACCAAAATCTTTGAAGGCACATGTTGGTCCGTGGAATAATTCGAGAACGTATGTTGAAGGATCAATCTGATTTAATTTTGAGATGAACGGATATGCATCCTGAATGATGGCATCAAGATCTTCATCAGGAATTTCGCCAGCACAGTAAGGCTTTGCCATTTCAAGTGCAACTGTTCTGAATGAAGGTTCAGTGTTGCTCTGCAAAATACTTTCAGGCATTCTTGGAAATTCAACCGGAATGTAAAGACCACCGGTTTTTGAGTTCATTCCGTTGATTACTGCAGTTTTGAAATCTACTTTTACTGAACTGTCTCTTGTATCTGTGTAAATCATAGTATTAATCCTTTTATATATCTGTCAATGTTTTGATTACATTGAATAAACTAAGTCGTTTGCAAGATCTTTTGCAAGCTGTGTCTGGCAGGCTTTTAATACTGCCCATTTATTTTTGTCAGTTACTGTCGAAGTTTTTGTTACCGTATAAATGTCTTTTCCGGTTGTCCAGTCGATTACTGTTACAGAACCTGTAAGTGAAAGAGAATAGCCGCCTTCAACTTCAGTAATGTCTGATGCATATTTTACTTTTCCGTAAACAATATATTTGTAATAAGTGGAACCCTGAACCATTTCTTTAGCTCTAGCATAAACTGCGGCAGAACCAGCATCAATCTGTCTGTGGAAGTCAGCATTCTGTGCCTGGTAAGGATATCCTGCTCTCCAGAATTCACCGACAAGGTTTGAAGAAGAAATTCCAGAGCCATCAATCATTTTTCCTTTCTGGTCATAGTCAACAAGGTTAACGAGAATTGATTTTTTACCGAGTGCAAATCTTACTCTGCATGGAACTTCTACAGCGTGAGCTTTTGCTGCCTTAACAAAACTGTTTGATTTAACAGGTGGCTTTGGCATAAAAGTAATTGTACCGTTGATGCTTGTTGAGAATGTTTCAGGTTTGTAAGAAACTTTTCCCTGTGCGTCTGTAGTAAGATCGAAAGTTGTATATGTAACTTTTCCGTCAGCTTTGCCTGAAGGTGCTGTTACTGTAAATGTAAAATCAGAACGTGGATTTCCTTCGCTGTCTTTTACAGAAACTGTATATGGAGATGCAAAAGGTGAGCCTGCAACAGGAGCTGCTGGCTGAGCAATAACTTTAATCTCAAGTGTTTCAAGTTCCTTTTCAAAAGCAAAGTTGCTTGGAGATTTTGTAGATTCTTCCTGTTTAATATTAGAATTGTTTACAGATGAAGATTCAGATTGTGTTGATTCACATGAACCAAAACTTAAAAGAAGTGCCGAAAACAATACGGCAAAGTTGAATACTTTAAAATTTTTCATCATTTTTTAATTTCCCTTCATTACCCATTAGTACTTTTTATATTTTTTGATGATTATATTGTATATATAGGAAAAATTCAATAAAAACGGCTAAAGTATTGCGTTTTTTTTGCTTTTGACTACAATCGAAAAGCATGAGATTAACACACGCAGAAATCAATTTAGGCAATTTCAAGTCCAATATTAAAAATATAAAATCACTTCTTGAACCACAGACTAAAGTCTGCGTAGCAGTAAAGGCAAACGGTTACGGAAACGGAGCCGTTCGTTGTGCAAAAGCGGCAAAAGAGGCCGGAGCAGACTTTTTAGCCATTGCCGCAGTCTCTGAAGGAATCGAACTTCGCGAAAACGGTGTTGATTTACCTTTACTTATGTTGAGTCTTTGCTGTCCTGAAGAGATTCCGGACGTGATAAAATATTCGATTACGCCGCTGATTTTTGATAAAGAAGTTATCAAACTGTATGACAGGGAACTGGAAAAAATCGGCGCTCAGTTGAAATTCAGCGTGCATATGGCAGTTGATACAGGAATGGGCCGTATCGGAATCAGAAAAGAAGAAGCTGCAGAAATTGCCCGTGCCATCGTTAATTCAAAACATCTTACGCTTGGCGGAATGTGTACTCACTTTGCAGTTTCTGACAGCCTTACACCCGAAGACGTTGCCTACACAGAAAAACAGCATGACGATTTTATGACCGCGATTAAAAACGTAGAAGATGCAGGTATCAATCCCGGAATCCGTCACTGCTGCAACAGTCCTGCAACCCTTAATCACCCTGAATGGCAGCTTGATATGGTAAGACCTGGAATCGTAGTTTACGGTTATTATCCTGATCAGATTACAAAAGAATATCTTGAAAAAAAAGGAACTCCGGTAGAAATCAAACCTGTTATGACACTCGTTTCAGGCGTGTGTGCAATCAGACATTTTTCAAAAGGTCAGTCGGTTTCTTACGGACACACATGGACAGCAGAAGAAGATACAGACATCGCAGTAATTCCATGCGGTTACGGAGACGGATTTCTGCGCCGCTTCAACGAAATTGTAAAGCCTTCAGTTAACGGAAAATCATATCCGATCCGCGGACGAATCTGCATGGACCAGTTTATGATTGATATCGGACACGACAATAAAGATGTAAAACGATGGGACAAGGTTATTCTTTTCGGTGATAAAACTTGCGGCGCAATTGTTGACGCACAGGATATCGCTGATGCAACTAATACAATTCCTTACGAAATTATGACAGGAATTTCATCAAGGGTTGAACGCGTTTACATTGAATAGCGTTATGTCAAAGGTCCGAAAACCCTTTATTTTAGAGGGTTTTGAGCACTTTTTTAACTTCGCTTGCAAGATAGAACGAGCCGGTAATGAGAAGATTGAAATCTTTTTTGCCGGCTTTTTTTATTGCATTTTCTATTACCGAAGTGTAGTCATCTGAATATTCAAAATTAATTTCTGAATCAGTAAAGGCTGCTTTCATTTTTTCTACATCGGCACTTTTTGTAGAGCCTGGTTTTGTTAAAGATACTGATTCAAATTTTGAACGGAACTGATCTGCAATATTATTTACATCTTTGTCTGCTGCGCACGCAAAAACAAGACTGCATTTTTCATCCGGATAAAGTTTTAATAGCGTATCCATTGTTAATCCGATGCTCTTTACAGTGTGTGCGCCGTCAAGGATAATATCACGGTTTTTATTCAATGGATTTTTAATAATTTCAAAGCGGGCAGGTAACTGAACTTTTGAAAGACCTTCTTCGATTACGCTTTCTGAAATTTTCGGGTGAGTAAGTTTAACTGCAGCGGCCGCAAGGAATGCATTGTAAGCCTGAAAACTTCCTGTCATTTTTAAAGGGAATTTTAAAGGCCGCGAAAAAATTTCTGATTCAAGGACAACATTCATAGTCTTTGATTGTGTGTCCCAGGAATATTCAAGGTTTTTCAAAAGCTCATCGGCAAAGAAAATCTTTGTGTTTTTTTCTTTTGCTTTTTCGATGAATACCTGACGGACAGACGGAACCTGAGATGCGCAAAGGACAGGAATTCCTTCTTTGATAATGCCTGCTTTTTCATCTGCAATTTTTTCGATTGTGTCACCTAAAAATTCTGTGTGCTCAAGTTCAATTGTATTGATTACAGAAATCTGAGGACGCACGACATTAGTGGCATCGAGACGGCCACCAAGACCGACTTCAAAAACTGCTTCGTCAACCTTAGCCTTGCGGTAAACCAAAAATGCGTAAACAGTAACAAGTTCAAACCATGTAACGGCTCTGTCCTTTGGTAGTTCTTTTTTTATCGAATTGAATTTTGAATAAAGTTCATCTGCGGCTTCTGCGTAAATTCCTTCTTCAAAAAAATCATTGTTAAGCCTGATTCGTTCACGAAAATCTTCGATGTGCGGAGAAGAGTAGACACCGACTTTTTTTTTGTCAGCAGTGAGGATTGCAGAAATCATTGCACATACAGAACCTTTTCCTTTAGAACCTGCAACATGAAAGCAGGGCGCAGAGCTTTCTGGATTATCAAGTTTTGAACATAGAAATTCCATAGTATCAAGCCAGAACATGTTTTTCTGAGGAAGCTTTTCAAAATTGAGGAATGAATCAACCCAAGCAAGGAATTCGATTACGCTGTTTTTCTGCATGTGTGGAAGTATAGTGTTTAATGCAGAAAGTGGAAAGATATGACGATGTACGAAATTTTTTCGCTTGCAATCGGTATTGCCAATCGTTATGTTTTAATAATGTTGATAAATGATAGTATTTTTTATATAGTTAAAAATAAATAAGATGCACTCCAAAAGCGGGAGCAGATGTGCCACGAAACCGCAGATTTGGAGCGTTCGCGAGCCAAAGGCGAGTCGGATACCACTTACGATCCTCATCGAGGATTTCGTGAGTACATCTGTGTCAGCGTTTGTGGGTATTGATGTATTTTTTTATCTTGATGATTGTTCAACACTTATGTGGTAGACAGCGGATATAGTTACTGCCATATATGTTTTACAAAGATAAATGTTAATACATACAAAAGCGGGAGCAGATGTGCCACGAAACCGCAGATTTGGAGCGTTCGCGAGCCAAAGGCGAGTCGGATACCACTTACGATCCTCATCGAGGATTTCGTGAGTACATCTGTGTCAGCGTTTGTGGGTATTAAATATATATATGTGTGAGGAATTATATGGCAGAAATCGAATATTCAGATATTAACAAAAGTTTTGAAGCAGCACTTGAAAGATCTAAAAAAATTGAGTCTGACCTTCTCGTAAATCCAAAAAAATACCGCGTACTTACAGGTGACAGACCTACAGGACGCCTTCACATCGGTCATTACTTTGGATCTCTTCAGAACCGTGTTCGCCTTGCAAACCTTAACGTACCTACAATGATTCTTATCGCTGACTATCAGGTTTTGACAGACCACGATGCATTCGACAAGATCAGCCAGAACACAAAAGAACTTGTAATCGATTACCTTGCAGCCGGCCTCAATCCTGAAAAACAGGACGTAATCATTTATCCTCACAGCTATGTTCCTGAATGTAACCAGCTTATGATTCCATTCCTTACACTTGTATCAAACGCAGAACTCAGCCGAAATCCTACTGTAAAGGAAGAAATTGAAAGTGCCGGTCTTAAAAACGTAAATGCCGGAATGTATACATATCCTGTTCATCAGGCATGTGACATTCTTTTCTGTAAAGGAAACATCGTTCCTGTAGGAAAAGACCAGCTCCCGCACCTTGAAATGACTCGTACAATTGCAAGCCGCTTTAACAAGAAGTTCTGTCTAGATATGGGAAAAGAACCTGTATTCCCTGAACCACAGGCTTTGCTTTCTAAGACACCTATGATTCTCGGCCTTGATGGAAGTCAGAAAATGTCAAAGTCAAGAAACAATGCCATCATGCTTTCTGCAACAGAAGATGAAACAGCAAAAATGATCAAAAAGGCAAAAACTGACCAGGACCGTAACATTACTTACGACCCAGTAAACCGCCCTGAAGTTGCAAACCTTCTTATGCTTATAAGCCTTTGTACAGGCGAAGAACCTTCTGCAATTGCTGCAAGAATTGGTGAGGGCGGCGGCGGAATGCTCAAGAACACACTTACAGAAGCACTCAACGAAAAGCTTCGTCCGCTGCGTACAGAAAGAGCACGCCTCGAACAGGATCCTGAATACATCAGACAGGTTCTTCTTAAAGGTGCAGAAAAAGCACGCGAAATCGGTATTCAGACACTTACTGAAGTTCGCGATGTAATGAACATGAAGATTTAATGTTAAAATAAATACATTTACTGTTAACTTTTCAATGTATATTAAAGCTAAAAAGGCTTAATGACAAAATAACTTGTCATTAAGCCTTAATTTTTTTCTGATACCGACAAAGATTAATACCAGCACATCGGCACTGACTGTCAATTGGCCAGATTTTTTGCAAGCTTCAAAAGTTTTTCCCTGTCGTTCATTTCAGGATCATCAAGAACTGTCTGAAAAAGTTCGTTCAGAATCTTGCCAAGCTTTTTACCTGCAGGAATTCCTTCTGCGATTAAGTCTTTTCCGTTTACCTTCAAATCCTTTAGGCTTAATGCACATGACTGGGCGGCAAGTGCTTTTACGCGATCAGTAAGTTCTACAAGATTTGCACAGCCGGCACAGTTATGGAGGCGGACGTCTGCGTTGTATTTTCCGTACATGTCTGCAAGACGAAGATCTATTAAGTCATCAAAGGAATCAAGCCCGACCCTTACGATGAATCTTCTTACCGCAGCATCACTCCAGCTGGATTCATAATGGAACATATGGTTTTCGATTAAGTGGCATACGTAATCAATTTCTGCATTGCTGAACTTGAGCTTGGTCATAAGGGAACGTGCAATTTCTACTGAGTATTTTTCGTGGTTGTAAAAGTTGTTAATTTTGTGACCTTCAACAGTTCTTTCAACTTTAGATGCTGGTTTTCCACAGTCGTGAAGGAATGCAGCAAGACGTAAAAGAGGCTTTTCTTTCGGCGCTCCGTCACAGGCATAGATGTTGTGGTCCATTACGTCAAAAATGTGGTAGCCTCTGTCGTCCTTCTGAATGCATCCGCGGCATACAGAAAGTTCATCCATAAAGATTTTTAAGACGCCGGTTTCTTCCATCATCTTTAAACCCACACTTGGTTTTGGAGAAGCCATCATTTTCATAAGTTCATCACGGAATCGTTCAACAGAGATAGAAGCGATCTTTTTCTGCACATTTTCTTCAAATATTTCTGAATATGTATCTTTTTCTATACTAAATTGCAGTTTTGAAGCAAATCTGAGGGCTCTTACAGGACGTAAACCGTCTTCCATAAAGCGTTCGTGAGGAATTCCGACGGTTCTGATGATGCCTTTTTTTAAGTCTTCAGCGCCGCCGTACGGGTCAACGATGTGGCCGTCTTCAAGGCTTGCGGCAATTGCATTCATCGTAAAGTCACGGCGGCTTAAGTCTTCTTCGATGTGGCCGGCATATTCAACCTTGTCAGGGTGGCGCCCGTCTGAGTAATCGCTTTCTGTGCGGAATGTGGTAACTTCGATTTCCTGTCCTAAAAAGTGAACTGTGACAGTTCCGTGATCGATTCCGGTCGGGATTACGCGTCTGAAGATTTTCATAACTTCTTCAGGCTTTGCGTTTGTCGTTACATCCCAGTCGTCGGCTTTTTTCCCTAAAAGCATGTCGCGCACGGCTCCGCCTACTAGGTAAGCTTCAAAGCCGTTCTGAGAAAAAATTTCGTTCATTTTCTTTAATTCGTCAGGAATTTTTATCTTATTCATGTTATAGTCTGTATATGTTCAATTTGAAAAATCTGTTTTCGCTTACAAAATCTGAATCAAATTATAGTTTAAATTACGATTTTAAGTCTATAAAAGTTCCCGAAAAAAAAGCTTCGCACATACTTGTTTTTACAGGAGGAATTTCACCAGCGCCCAAAAACTGTGTACTGTACTTCAAAAATTCCCCAAAGCCAGATTACATAATCGCAGCAGATTCAGGACTTGAAGCGCTTTCTGATTTTCAGAAGCATTTCAATAAACTTGATCTTTTGCCTGATGCAGTTTTAGGCGATATGGATTCCCTTAAAAACAAAAAGCTCTTAAAGGAATTTTCAAAGACTGCGCAGGTTGAAAAATTCAACCCGTACAAAGATTTTACAGACACAGAACTTGCCTTAATCCTTGCATCAAAAGTAAAAGCTGAGAATACGCGCGTAACCTTAATCGGTGGAAGCGGAGGAAGGCTCGATCACCTTTTGGCTATCTACGACCTTTTTTCAAGCTGCCTTGCCCCGGACGCATGGCTTACAGAATGCCAGATATTAACGCTCTTAAAAAAAGACAGCACAATCAAACTGCTTCCAAGAACGCTCAGTTCTCCAATCTCTGTAATGCATACATCTGCTTCAAACAGCGCCGGCTGCATAGAATCAAAAGGCCTGGAGTGGGAAAGTGAACTTTTCAGAAAAACAGGTTTTCCGAGTCTTTCAAACGTGTGCTCAAAAAAGAATTTTGATTCAAAAATCCCGGTGGAAATAACAGCGCGTGATGCTGATTTTATCGTAGCGTGTGATTTTGACTGCGGGATTAACCGTAAATAACCGCAGATGAACGTGATTCAAAGCGTTCGAAGGGTATTACAATCAATTGATATTAATACCAACAACGCGTGAGCGGGTGAGCCGGCTGAACGCAGATTTGGAGCGTTCGCGAGCCGAAGGCGAGTCGGATACCATTTACGCTCCTCATCGAGGCTCAGACGGACACACGCGTAAGCGTTACTGGTACTATATTTCAATTCATTACAATCACATCGAACGCTGTTTGTAGGTATTACCACCATCGCCGATTATTACCATCACCCGCCCAAACGTACAACTGGTAGAAATACCGGTGCTGGTGTAAAAACAATCATTCGTATTACCCACAATGCCCCGTAAACCAACAAAGCGTTCGAAGGGTATTACAATCAATTGATATTAATACCAACAACGCGTGAG
>JAEDED010000042.1 GCA_016293495.1 Treponema sp.
TTCTGCGGTGGCTTCTTTTAGTTCTTTGTCGATTTCTGCTAAATCAAGTTCCGGCTCTTCATCAAAGGTATCTACATATCTTGTGATATTAAGATTGTAGCCGTTTTCTTCGATTTCTTTCATGCTTGCAACATGGCAGAATTTTTCTATATCTTTACGGTCTTTATAAGCATTCAGGATTTTCTGAACATTTTCTTCTGTAATTGAGTTTTGATTTTTGCCAGGCTCGTATTCTTTTGAAGCATCTATGAAAAGAATGTTGTCCTTGTTCTGTCCGCGGTCATTCTTTAGAACCAGAAGACTTACCGGAATTGATGTTCCATAAAAACAGTTTGGAGCAAGGCCAATTACTGCATCAAGATAATTAAGATTCTTTACTATATAAGTTCTGATTGCTTCTTCGGCCCCTCCACGGAACAAAACTCCATGAGGAAGAAGCACTGCAATTCTGGCATCATCATCTGTCATGTGGAAAATCATATGTTCAAGGAATGCCATATCTTCATAACTTTTTGGGGCAAGCTTTCCATATGGGCTAAAACGGTCGTCTTTCATGTATTTATCTGAAGCAGACCATTTTTGTGAATATGGAGGATTTGCAACCTGCACCTGATATTTTTCTTCCCAGCTTGAACTGTTTTCTCCGCCGTCTGCAATTGTGTCTGTGTGACGAATATCAAACTGTTCATAATGAATATTGTGAAGAATCATATTCATGCGGGCAAGGTTATAAGTTGTAGGATTACATTCGTTTCCGTAATAATGACCAACTTTTACACATCTACCAACCTGAAGCAAAAGAGAACCAGAACCGCAGGCACAGTCGCAAACTGCTTTTGTCTGCTTAAGTCCGTCTGTTGCAAGTAAAGAAAGAAGTTTTGAAACAGATTGAGGAGTATAGAATTCCCCGGCTTTTTTACCGGCTGTTGCAGCGTACATTCCAATTAAGTATTCGTAGGCATCACCAAGTACATCAATTTCTGTATTTTCCAATTCAAAGTCGATTGTGTCGATAGACTTCATTACTTTTGCAATTAATATGGAACGGCTTTTTACATCGCGGCCAAGTTTGCTGGAAGTTAAATCCATATCATCAAAAAGATTTTCAAAGAGCTTTTCTGATTTCTTGCCAAGTGTTGAAGCTGTAATTGAGTTGATTGCTTTGTTCAGATAATCTACATCAAACTTTTCCTGCTCAATTAAATTAATGCAGCTGGTGAATAAATACTTTGGTTCTATAAAATAACCGTTGGCCTCAATCATCCAGTCTGTAATTGGCTGAATGTAGTCTTCATTTTTAAAGGCTTCGGCAAAAGATATGCCGTCATCTTTTAAGAGTTCTTTTATCTGTAATTCTTCGTGTTCACTTAAAAAGCGGTAGAATAAAAGTCCCAGAACATAGTTCTTAAATTCAGAACCTTCCATATTGTTTCTGAGGCTGTTTGCCATCTCCCAGAGCTTTTTGTGTAATTCTTCCCGCTGATAAACCTGTCTGTGAGTTGTATTGTTATCTGACATTTTTCTATTCCTTATCCTGCCATTTCTAATGAATACTTATCGGAAGTTTCAATTATAAATAATTTGATTTCTTTTACAACTTTTGAAAGTTCAAGAAAGCCCATTTCTTTATGAATAAGATTTTTGATTGAATCATTATTGAGTATTCCGTCGAATTCATATTCTTCAAAAACAGCATTCAGTTCTTTATATGTAAGGTCATGTTCATTTGCAAATTTTGTAATTTCTTCCTGCTTTGCTTTTTCCTCAAAGCTCCTGAAGCGGTCTTCCAGATCTTCCGGCATTTTTAAGCCATCAATCAGACTTTGAATAAAGGCAATAATCAAATCTGATTTTTTGCATAAGGTTGGATTTGCAGATTTCTTTATTTTATCAAAGATTTCTGTTATATCCTTTTCTTTCTGCTGAGGATTTGTCATATCAACATTCTTTAAAAGTGTAAGAATGTAATCGACATTTATAACGTCTGTTTCCAGAAGTTCAATCTGGAAGTCAACTTCATCAAGAATGCTGGCCTTTTCGGCAGTATCACGTCTAGATAAGTTTTTATGAATGTCCCGATACTGGCTCTTATAATTATCAAAATCTTCTTCGCTTATTCCTATGAGAGCTTCATCAAAGTCGAATTCTTCAAAAGTTTTGAGAGTAGTAATAAGACGAATTACTTCACGGAAAGCAAGAATAAACTTTTTCTGTTCTGTTTCACTCTGGAGGTTTGCAGCATCTTGTGGAGTTTCTGCAACCTGCCATAACATACCAAGTGCGGTTTGCAGCCGGTCCAGATAGTATTCAAAACTCTTTTGAACAATTCCTTCTGTGCTTGCAGAATTAGAATAGAGTTTTAATGCCTGGTCAGTGTTGTATTTTAAGTTGCGATAACAAACGATGTTTCCAAATTTCTTTGTTGCTTTTTCAGTTCTGTTTGTTCTGGAATAAGACTGCAGCAAATCCTGGTAAACAAGATTTTTATCTACATAGAGTGTATTTAAAATTTTGCTGTTGTAACCGGTAAGATACATACGGACAACAATTAAAAGATTGATTTTATTGGCCTTGAACTTTTTAGAAAGGTCTTTGTTGTATTCTGCAAAGGTGTCTGTCTTAAATGATGTACCGAATTTTGCATTATAGTCGTCTATGATTCTTGCCATTGCATCCTGACTTGTTTCTTCTTTTGATTCTGCATCTTCATTTACGTCGTAAGTGAAAACTGCAGCAAAGGTAAAGTCAGGGTTCAAACGCTTAAAGGTGTCGTAATATTTTATAAGATTTTCTACTCCGCTTGTTGCAAGAATTGCATTGTAGTTTTTATTTACAGTTTTTGCTTTGAAATTTTGAATTATGTTTTTGCAAACTGCTTCAATTCGTCTTTCGTCATTCCAGGCTTCTGCTGTATCTATTGCAGAAACCTCTGTTGAAGAAGAGGCTGCTTCATTCTCATTTAATTTTTGTTCATACACAGAGTTTTTAGCAACAATGGTTTTCATGTATTCAATTTTGAATCCAAGAACATTTCCATCAGCAATTGCCTGTTTTATCATATATTGATGAAGAGGTTTTCCAAAAAGAGTCTCTGTAATGTACTGTATTTCACCTTCTTTTTTAGCATTCTCTTTGAAAATTGGAGTTCCAGTAAAACCAAAATATTGAGCTTTTTTGAAAAAGCCTTTTACATCTTTATGCATTTTTCCAAACTGGCTGCGGTGACATTCATCAATCAGAAATACAACTTTTTCATTCGCATATTCTTCCATAATTGATTTATATTTTGGATCATTTATGGCATGAGACATTTTCTGAAT
>JAEDED010000014.1 GCA_016293495.1 Treponema sp.
AAACTCCGCAATTTTGAAAACGCTGAACTCAAAAAGAAAAATGCTTTGTTCATGGATTATCTCCAAAGCGGAATTGAAGTTTCATATTCTGAAAACGGTGAAACTAAATCTGACATTATCTATATTGTTGATTATAACAACATAAACAATAACTCTTTCATCGTTGCTAACCAGTGGACATTCATTGAAAAATCCAACAAGCGTCCTGACATTCTTCTTTTCTTAAACGGACTTCCTGTCTGTCTTTTTGAACTTAAATCTCCAAGCCGTGAACAGACTGATGCAAGCGAAGCATATACTTAAATCCGTAATTACATGCAGGAAATACCTAGTATGTTTATTTACAACTGTATCTGCGTTATGTCGGATCAGCTTACTTCTAAAGCGGGAACCATTACTTCTAGCGAAGACCGTTTTATGGAATGGAAGACAAAGGATGGTAGCACTGAATCTAAAGCCTTTGCTGATTTTACAACTTTCTTTGAAGGTATTTTCCAAAAAGAACGTCTTTTAGACATTATCAAAAATTTTATCTGTTTTAATAACAACGGAACTGAATCCTATAAAATCTTGGCAGGCTACCATCAGTATTTTGCTGTCCGAAAAGCGATTGATCGTACTCGCTCTGCAGTTTCTGGTGACGGTAAAATCGGTGTTTACTGGCATACTCAGGGTTCTGGAAAATCTCTTTCCATGGTTTTTTATGCTCATCTTCTGCAGCAGGCAATTGACTCTCCAACTATCGTTGTAATTACTGACCGTAATGATCTTGATAATCAACTTTATACTCAGTTTTCAAGCTGCAAGGATTTCTTGCGCCAGGAACCTGTTCAGGCAAAAAGCCGTGAAGATTTAAAGAATCTTCTTGAAGGTCGCAAAGCAAATGGAATCATCTTCACAACAATGCAGAAGTTTGACCCTTCGACAGGCTCAGGAACCGAAGGCACGGCGGTTTTAAGCGACCGAAAAAATATTATTGTAATGACAGATGAAGCTCATCGTGGACAGTACGGACTTTCTGAAAAAATCAAAACTGTTAAAGATAAAGACGGAAATATTCAACATGATGAAAATGGCAATGTGATTGTAAAAACTGTTACCGGTACTGCAAGAATTATTCGCGACAGTCTTCCTAATGCCAGCTTCATTGGTTTCACAGGAACACCAATTTCATCAAAAGACCGCAGCACTATCGAAGTTTTTGGTGATTACATTGATATTTACGATATGACTCAGGCTGTAGAAGATGGAGCAACCCGTCCTGTTTATTATGAAAGTCGTGTAATAAAACTTAAGCTTGATGAAAAAGTTCTTGCCCAGATCGATGCAGAATATGATTTTCTTGCCCAGAATGCTGATGAAGAAGTCATCCAGAAAAGCAAGCGGGAACTTGGTCAGATGGAAGAAATTCTTGGTCATGAAAAAACGATCAATTCGCTTGTAGATGATATTCTTGATCATTACGAAAATGAACGCCAGCAGCTGTATACAGGAAAAGCATTGATTGTTGCCTACAGTCGTTCCATTGCCATGAAGATTTACAACCGTATTCTTGAACTTCGTCCTCAGTGGGCTGGTACAAAAAGAGTGGTTTTGACCCTTCGACAGAGCTCAGGGACCGCAGGCTCAACCACCGCAGCGCAAGGATCAACCACCGTGGAAGTTCCAGGTGATGATGCCCGAATTGCAGTTGTAATGACAGAAAGTAATAAGGATCCTGAAGAGTGGCGCGCAATAATCGGAAACAAGCATCATAAACAGGAGCTGGCAACAAGATTCAAAAAAGAAGACAGTCCGCTAAAAATTGCCATTGTTGTTGATATGTGGCTTACTGGTTTTGATGTTCCGTCACTTGCAACTATGTATGTTTATAAGCCAATGGAAGCCCACAATCTTATGCAGGCCATTGCCCGCGTAAACCGTGTCTGGAAAGATAAGGAAGGTGGTCTTGTTGTAGATTACATTGGAATTGCATCTGCTCTAAAACAGGCAATGAATGATTACACAGTCCGTGATCAGAAAAACTATGGAGAGATGGATATTGCAAAACGGGCATTCCCAAAATTCCAGGAAAAGCTTGAAGTATGTCGTAATCTTTTCTTTGGTTTCGATTACACAAAGTTTTACGATGGAACAGATTTGCAGCGCGGTATGATGATCAGTGGTGCCGTAAACTATATTATGGCGCCGGATAAAGAAGTTGAAAAACAGGCGTTCATAAAAGAAGCTATGTTGCTTCGTCAGGCTCTTTCGCTTTGTTCTTCTATGGTAAAGGAACATATGCGTCAGGAAGCAGCATTCTTTGAAGCAGTCAGAGTTCTTGTAATGAGAATTCTGTACAATCCAACAGGAAAAAAATTCTCGCTTAAAGAAATCAATGATAGAATCAACGAACTTTTAAAACAGTCTGTAAAATCCGAAGGTGTTCTTAATCTCTTCAGTGATATTGGCGAACAGTTTAATCTTTTTGACCCAGCATTCCTCGAAAGTATTTCTAAGATGAAAGAAAAAAATCTTGCGGTAGAAATGCTTAAAAAACTCATTGATGAGCAGATTAAAATCTACAAACGAACAAATCTTGTAAAATCAGAAAAGTTCAGCGAAATTGTTCAGCAGACTTTGAACCGTTATTTAAATGGCATGCTTACCAACGAAGAAGTAATTGAAGAACTTCTTAAAATGGCAAAGGAAATGATGCATGCAAAAGAAGAAGGAAATAAACTTGGCCTGACTGAAGAAGAGATGGCATTTTACGATGCGTTGACTAAGCCTGAAAACATAGGTGACTTCTATAAAAATCCGGAATTAATTGCCCTTACAAAAGAACTTACAGAAACTCTTCGTAAAAACCGGACTATTGACTGGCAGAAAAAAGAATCTGCCAGAGCCGGTATGCGCCGTCTTGTTAAACGTCTCCTGAAAAAATATAAATATCCACCAGAAGGTCAGGAAGATGCTCTTAATATTGTTATCAGCCAGTGTGAAATGTGGACTGATAATGTAGTAGAATTTGAAGCTGTTTATTCGCAAAATTCCTATGATGAGGAATTGAAAGTCGCAGAACAGACTCCAAAGTATGGAGAATAATTACTTCAAATTTCCCCAAAAATTCCCTTGAATTCCTTCTCAAAATTCTGATATCATACTAGAACCTAGCACTAGCTAGAAATATTTATAAGGAGTCCTATAATGGCAACAAGAAGAGGTCCTAGATTCAAAGAATGTAGAAGACTTGGTGTAAACGTATGTGGTCACCCTAAAGCATTGGACAGAGCTAACAGTCCTGCTTTCAGTAAAAAACACAAAACTTCAGAATATGGTTTGCAGTTGATCGAAAAACAGAAGATCAAAGCTTACTACAATATTCTCGAAAAACAGCTTGTACGCGCTTACAAAGCTGCATCAAAAGCAAGCGGAAATACTGGTGAAGAATTGATCATCGGTCTCGAATGCCGCTTAGACAATCTTGTTTACAGAATTGGATTTGCTAATTCAATTCGTATGGCTCGCCAGATGGTAAGCCATTGCCACATCCTCGTTGATGGAAAATGTGTAAACATTCCTTCATTCAAGGTAAAAGTAGGTTCAACAATCCAGCTTTGCGAAAAAGCTCGCAAAAGCGAACAGTTCAAGAAATGCTTCTTGAGCGACAACAAAGCTCCTATCGCTTACATCACTCGTGATGAAGCTAACTTTGCTGGTACACTTGTAGCTCGTCCTGTAAGATCAGAAATCCCAGTACAGGTTAAAGAACAGCTTGTAGTTGAATTCTACTCTAAATAATAGTTAGGGTGATTCCAAAGAAAGCAAAGCGTCTGGCAACAGAACGCTTTGCTTTTTTTTATGGGCTCACGAGCCCATAAATGCAGGTTCTTCAGGAACAGTGCATTGGATAACCAGTCAGCAATTCAGGCTGTGAATACAGAGATTAACAGATTTAAACTCGTATAATTTTTCATAAGGAAATAACAAGCAATGTCTACTCTCTTTGACTACTTAGACTGGCGTGGAGATATTACTTTTAACGAAATGGAACCAAATAAGCTGGATGCTGCAATTCTTGCGCATCTGACTTATGCTGCGTTTGATGGTTTAGTTCCTGAAAATTTTAAAGAAACAAAAACACTCTCTCAATTTGCATCGGACTTTAACAAGGCTCCTGATTATCAGACTAGGGTTAAGGATAAATTCCTCAAGAATAAAAAAACTGATGACATTACACAGCAACTTGCCGTAACAAAACGCTTCAGTGATATCAAGCTTACAGGCTACAGAAATATTTACAATGCAGAAAAAGCAGAACAGTTTGCAGCAATAACATATCGTTACGGTAAATATACAATTGTTGCATTCAGAGGAACTGACGATACATTTGCAGGATGGCATGAAGACTTCAATATCGGCTGGATGGATGAAGTTCCGGCAGAAGCTGATGCTGTTCAGTACATTAAGGATCTTTCGAAAAAGATAAAAGGAAAACTGATCTTAACAGGGCATTCTAAGGGCGGTCATCTTGCAGTTGCGGTTGCTGCTAAAGTTCCCTTTTTAATCAGAAGAAAAATCCAGAAGGTTTATAATTTTGATGGTCCTGGTTTTGCAGAGGAATTTTTCAAGACTGTGCAGTATAAAAGAATTGAGTCGCGAACTGAGTGGGTGTATCCAAGTGCATCTCTGGTCGGCATGATATTCCACCATCCGGACAATTTTGAAATTATCAAAGCAGAAGGAATCGGTGCCGTTAACCAGCATAACATCATTACCTGGAATATGATGGGCGGCGACTTTGTTCATGCAAATGGATTTGATGAAGGCTCGGGATTTTTTCATAAGGCTTTCAATGAATGGTTTGAAAACATCAGTCATGAACAGAGAGAAAAATTTGTTAAGGCATTGTTTGATGTTGTCGAAGCTTCTGGTGTAAAAACCTTACAGGATTTTGAAAAAAGTCTTATTGTTTCAGGAGTACGAATGATCACTAAACTGAACAGTATGGAAAAAGATTCAAAAGAAGAAGTAAAAAAAATATTGAAGATTTTGAGTGACGCTGTAAAAAAGACAGCCCGAAGCATAGAAAAAGAAAAAAAACTTCAAAAAAAATAAATTTTAAACTTTTACTTTAATGACAAAGATTTTTCTTTGTGATAAAGTTGCAATCACATACAGAAAAAAAGTCGACCACTCTAACTGGTCGCAGTATCTCGATGGTTTATTACCTGATTGGATACAAAGATTCTGAAAAGGCCGTTGGCACGTATTAACCTTAATTCACAGGAGGACGTAATTGTTCAATCGTAACGCAGACATTCACCGTAACACACGCACGATTATTACATCTCTACTTAAACGTATTGATGTGCAGACTATTCACGTCCTTGGCAATGATGTGAATACAGTAAAAGGTAATGACGTGATTATGGGTAAAGGCAAAGTCGTGGCATATAAACGCGCGCACGATGGAATTTTTGTGGACAATTATACATGGAGTAATAAATTATGGAGAGAATTAGTTTTTTCAAACCAGTTATAGATATCGAAGCAACTGGAAATCAAATCAAGTTTTTAAGAAAGAAGTGTGGTTTTAGCGTAAGGGACATCCAGAGCGTATTTGGCTTTGAATACCCTCAGGCTGTTTATGCCTGGGAACAGGGTAAGAATATTCCTTCGATTGATAACCTGCTTGTTTTATCAATTTTGTTCAACGTACCGGTTGAACAGCTGGTAATCAGCAAGACAGTAGAAGTAGAAATTAACAGCATGCCTGCTGTTGCTGACCGTTTAAGCGAAAAAAAGCAGAATATCTGTAAGCCTAAGTTGAGTGCTTAAGACTTTTTAACAGTATGTTTCGCGCAAGAACGCAACTGATGTTAAGGCTTTCTTCCCAAAGTTCACTTCGGTGCAGGGCTTTGTATTTTAAATCAGTTAACTAATAGGCTTCTTCAATCCAGAACTGCTGGATGTCAGTTTTTTCTACATATTTTGCTTTTAATTCTGAAAGGATTGCATAATGAAGTGTTTCAAAATGAGCTCTCTGGCTTTCCTGATCAATCCATTTTTCAAGAATACAGATGTCGTCATCACTGTCGAGAGGAAGATAAAGTTCGTATTCAATGTTTCCATCTTCGGCGCTTGAAAATTCCCTGATGTTGTTGTCTCTGAAACGTCTGTAAAATTCCTGGCGTGTTCCTTTTTTGAGATGGTATCTAACTTGTACAAATAAGGTCTTCATTATTCCCTCCAGATTAGCCGGCGGAGCGGACAAATTTGCCTTTAAGGCATGAGGATATTATAACACAAATTTGCGTTTAGTGAATTTCGAAAAGTAATATTTTTTAAAATTATGTAAGATTCATTAATACCAAATTTATGGCTATTATGGTATAATATAGTACTTTTTTTCAAAAAATGTGCAGAGCGGGGAAAATTCCCTGAATCTGAAAAATATAGGAGACAAACATGCCGGTTATTCAATATCTGGAGAGAAATGCTAAAATGTACGGCAGCGAGGTTGCGCTCGTGGAATTAAATCCTGACGAACAGGATAAACGCCGCTCAAACTGGAAAGAGGCTGAACTTATCGAGCCAACAAAGTTTGAACCATTCCGTCGCCAGATTACATGGAGTGTTTTTAACGAAAAGGCTAACCGCTTTGCAAACATGCTTTTAGACCGCGGTATTAAAAAAGGCGACAAGGTCGGAATCCTTATGTACAACTGTATCGAATGGCTTCCGATTTACTTTGGCGTATTAAAGACCGGCGCAATTGCAGTTCCTTTTAACTTCAGATATGACGCAGATGAAATTCTTTACTGTGCAGGCCTGGCAGAAATTAACATTCTTGTTTTTGGACCTGAGTTTACAGGCCGTGTTGAGCCGAACGCAGAACAGCTTGGTGCAGGACGCCTTTTGATTTATGTCGGCGACAACTGCCCTGAGTTTGCAGAAAACTATTATCAGGTTGTTTCAAATTATCCGAGCGAAAACATCAATATCGAAATCACAGATGATGATTACGGTGCAATTTATTTTTCAAGTGGAACTACGGGATTTCCGAAAGCGATTTTGCATAAGCACCTGTCTCTTACACAGGCTGCAGAAATGGAACAGAAGCATCACGCAACTGGCCGCGAAGACAACTTCCTCTGTATTCCGCCGCTTTATCACACTGGTGCAAAATTTCACTGGATGGGATCGATGGTTGCAGGAAGTAAAGCAGTTCTCTTAAAGGGAACAAAACCTGCCACAATTTTAAAGGCAATGTCGGATGAACATTGTACTATCGCATGGCTGTTAGTTCCTTGGGCACAGGATATTCTTGATGCTCTTGATCGCGGCGAAATCAAACTTGAAGATTACAAAATCGATCAGTGGCGTTTGATGCACATCGGTGCTCAGCCGGTTCCACCTTCATTGATTAAAAGATGGAAGGAATATTTTCCGGGACACGCTTACGATACAAACTACGGTTTGTCGGAATCTACAGGACCGGGATGTGTTCATCTTGGAATGGAAAATATTCACAAGGTTGGAGCAATCGGTGTTCCGGGTTACCGCTGGGAATGCAAGATCGTTGACGAAAACGGCGCTGAAGTTAAAAAAGGCGATGTAGGTGAACTTTGTGTTAAAGGTCCTGGAGTAATGACCTGCTACTATAACAATCCTGAAGCGACAGCTGAATGTCTTAAAGACGGCTGGCTTTATACAGGGGACATGGCAATGCAGGACGAAGACGGATTCTACTTCCTTGTTGACCGTAAGAAGGACGTTATCGTTTCTGGCGGTGAAAACATTTATCCTGTTCAGATCGAAGACTTTATGCGTAAGCACGACAAAGTTAAGGACGTTGCAGTTATCGGTTTACCAGACTATCGTCTCGGTGAAAAGACAGCTGCCATTGTCGAAATCAAAGACGGTATGACCTGTACAGTTGAGGAACTTGAAAAGTTCTGTACAATGCTTCCTCGTTACAAGAGACCAAAAGAAATTATCTTTAATACAATTCCTCGTAATGCAACAGGAAAAATCGAAAAGCCAAAGCTTCGCAAAATGTACGGGGCAGACCAGCTTGTTGCTCAGGAGAACAGATCATAATGAAAGAATTAATGTTAGGAAACAAAGCTATTGCCCGTGGTTTGTACGAGGCAGGATGTTCAATAATTTCAAGTTATCCGGGAACTCCAAGTACTGAGATAACTGAAGAAGCTGCAAAGTATGACGACATTTACTGTGAATGGGCTCCAAATGAAAAAGTTGCATTGGAAGCAGCTCACGGTGCAACCCTTGGCGGTAAGCGTGCTGCTTGTGCAATGAAGCATGTTGGTTTGAATGTTGCAGCAGATCCACTTTTTACAATTTCGTATCAGGGATTAAATGCAGGTTTGATTATCTGTGTTGCTGATGATCCTGGAATGCATTCATCTCAGAACGAGCAGGATTCCCGCCATTATGCAATTGCTTCAAAAGTTCCAATGCTGGAACCAAGCGACAGTCAGGAAGCAATTGATTTTATCAAAGCAGGTTATGAAATTTCTGAAAAATATAATACTCCTGTATTTATAAAGCTCTGCACAAGAGTTTCTCACAGCCAGAGTGTTGTAACAACATCAGAAAGAGTTTTACCTCCACAGGTTCCTTATGTAAAAGATCCCATGAAGGTAATGATGACAAAGGCTTCGAGAGATGCTCATGTAAGAGTTGAACAGCGTACAAAAGACTTGTCTCAATGGGCAGAAACCTGTTCCCTTAATAGAGTAGAGCTTGCTAAAGACGGAAACCGTAAAATCGGAATTATCACTTCTTCAACTTCTTATCAGTATGCAAAAGAAGTGTGGGGCGATGAAGCAAACATTTTAAAGCTTGGAATGATTTATCCGCTACCTGTTAAGCTGATTGAAGATTTTGCTTCAAAGGTTGATGAACTTTATGTTCTTGAGGAACTTGATCCGATTATCGAAAATTATGTTAAGGCTCTTGGAATTAAATGTCATGGTAAAGATACATTCCCGGTATGCGGAGAATTTTCTCAGAACCTGATCAGAAGTTGTGTCGGTAAGGAAGTTTCGAAAACCATCAAGGTTGAAGATGCAATTCCTGCGCGCCCTCCTGTAATGTGTGCAGGTTGTCCACATCGTGGTATTTTCTACATTCTAAGTAAAAATAAGACAATGGTTTATGGTGACATTGGTTGTTATACTTTGGGCGCTGTGGCTCCGCTTAACGCAATGGATTTGAATGTGTGTATGGGCGCGAGTTGTTCGGGCCTTCACGGGTTTAACAAAGCAATGGGCGAAGCCGGCGAGAAAAACAGTGTGGGCGTAATCGGAGATTCCACTTTCATTCACTCAGGAATTACCGGCATTACCGACATTGCCTACAACATGACAAATTCCACAGTCATCATTCTCGATAACTCAATCACAGGAATGACAGGCCACCAGCAGAATCCTACAACCGGAAAAACTCTCCGGGGCGATCCTGCAGGTAAAGTTGACCTTGAAGCCTTGTGCCGCGCTGTCGGTTTTAACCGCGTAACAGTTGTTGATCCATACGACCTTGCTAATGTTGAAAAAGTTCTCAAAGAGGAACTTGCAGCACCAGAGCCAAGCATCATCATAAGCCGCCGTCCTTGTGTAATGATAAAAGGAATGGTTCACAATCCGCCGATTGCAGTCAAAGAAGAAAAATGTGTCGGCTGTAAAATGTGTATGAAGATCGGCTGTCCTGCAATTGCATTCAAAGACAAGAAGGCAAAGATTGATCCGACACTTTGTATCGGCTGTAAAGTCTGCACACAGATGTGTAAAACAGGAGCATTGTAAAAAAATTACATCCGTGTAATTTTTTACTGAAGTATTTGTCTTCGACAAAACTGCGAATCCGCGCATCCGTGCGCTACCAGGTATAGAGGAAAAATTATGGTTAAAAATATAATGATAGTTGGCGTTGGTGGTCAGGGAACTTTGCTGGCAAGTAAACTCTTGGGCTGGGTTCTTGTTAATCAGGGCTATGATGTAAAGGTAAGTGAAGTTCATGGAATGAGTCAGCGCGGTGGAAGCGTTGTAACTTATGTGCGCTTTGGTGAAAAAGTTTATTCACCGGTAATAGATAAAGGTGAAGCAGATGTAATCTTAAGCTTTGAACAGCTTGAAGCTGCGCGCTGGCTTGAATACCTTAAGCCAAACGGAAAAATTATCGTAAACACTCAGAAGATGGAACCGATGCCGGTTATTACAGGCAACGCAGAATATCCAGAAAACTTAATCGAGAAAATGAAAGATGCTGGCGCTGACGTTGACGCACAGGACTTTCTTGAACTTGCAGAAAAAGCTGGTTCTGCAAAGGCAGTCAACATTGCACTAATGGGACGTCTTTCAAAATCGTTCCCTGAGATTAAAGAAGAAGTATGGCAGGAAGCGTTAAAAGCAAACGTTCCTCCAAAATTCCTTGAGCTTAACAGATCAGCTTTTGAATTAGGCCGCGGTTAGTATGTAAGAAGATTTTAAAAATATAAGTCAGGAAAAAAATGAAAGACGAAAGAAAATCAGTAATCGTAAAAACAAGTATTCTCGGAATCATTGCCAACATTTTTTTGTCAGCATTCAAAGCAATAATCGGGTGGCTTTCTCATTCCATCGCAATTACTCTTGATGCCGTAAACAACTTGACCGATGCTGTTTCAAGTATCATCACGATGATTGGTGCACACATTGCAGGAAAAGACCCTGATAAAAAACATCCGTTTGGTCACGGCCGCACAGAATATATTGCAACACTTGCAATCGGAACAATTATTACCTATGCCGGTGTTACTGCCGGAGTTGAATCTGTTAAAAACATCATTACGCCTCAGACTCCTGAATACGGAAACATCATGTTTGTTGTTCTTGGTGTTGCAGTAGTCGTTAAAGTTTTTCTTGCACTGTTTTTTATCAGACAGGGAAACAAAGTTAAGTCCGGTGCTCTGACTGCTTCTGGAAAAGATGCACTTTCTGATGTAATAATTTCTGTTGGAACAATTGTTGCGGCTGTCATTTATATTACAACCGGTTACAGTCTTGAAGCTTATCTTGGTGTATTGATTTCAATCTTGATTGTTAAAGCCGGCGTTGAAATTCTTTCAGAGACAATCTCTAAACTTCTCGGTGAAGGAACTGATGTTGATCTTGTAAAAAAGATTAAGAAAACAATTGTAGAACATGACGGCGTAATGGGAGCGTATGACCTGGTCTTCAATAATTATGGTCAGGATATTTATGTAGGTTCTGTTCATGTTGAAGTTGTAGATACAATGACGGCAAACGAAATTGATATGCTTACCCGTCACATTACAAAGGACATCTATGATGAATATAAAATCCATCTGTCAGCAATTGGTATTTATGCTCATTCAACAACTGATAAAGATGTAATCAAACTTCGTGAAGATGTATCTCGCATTGCGATTGAGCATGAGTTTGTAAATGGTGTGCACGGCTTCTATGCTGATATGAAGGCAAAGGAAATGCGTTTTGACATGGTAATTTCTTTTGATGCTCCAAGTCGTGCTGAACTTTATGATCATGTAATCGGTGATTTAAAGAAAGAATATCCTGATTACGAAATCAGTGCAAATATGGATTCTGATTTTAACGAAATCTAGTTAAGGAAAATTAATATGATACAGATATTTGGAACTTCAAAATCATTTGATTGTAAAACTGCACAACGCTGGTTTGCTGAACGCCGTATTCCAGTTCAGTTTGTTGATTTAAAAGATAAAGAAATGAGTCGCGGGGAATTTGACAGCGTCCTTGATGCAATTGCAAGAACTGCAGGAAGTCGTGCTGATGCAATTGAAGAAATGACTGATAAAAAATCTAAGGATTATGCAAGCATTGCTTATCTTGATGATTCTGATAAGGCTGACAAATTATTTGAAAACCAGCTGAAGCTTCTTAAACTTCCGATTTGCAGAAATGGAAAGCAGATTGCTACAGCTGGTCTTCAGCAGAATACCTGGGAAGGCTGGAAATAATAAATTCCCTGTAATCTCACATTGGCAAAGTAAAGAATATTCAATATACTAAATATGTTTTTTTATTAAAAAGTTAGGCTTAAAAAGGAGGTTTGTTTTAATGCTTAATAGAAAATACAAGCTCGTAGCTGCTGCAGCTTTGATGGCAGTTGCATTTGTAAGTTGTGGCGGCGGAAAGAAAGTCTCTGCAAACAAGTTGCCAAAATCAGGAGCAACACAGTTCATTACATCTGAAGATGATGCAGCTGCATTTGTTGCTTCAGTTTCAAATGATCTTCAGCAGGATATGTCACTCTTAGGTGCTACATTCGCAACTGTAGATCCAAATGCAATTACACCAGACGTAGAAAAAGTTGTACTGCAGGAAAGTACTAAAGCTTCTGCTTACTTCATGGGTCTCATGAGCGGAAAAGGTGATTTTGCAAAATCTGGAAAACTCAAATATGAATTTGCTCCAAAATTCGGAACATTCAAAGGTTTGCCAGCTGGTATCGAACTTGCTGTTCCTACATCAAAAGCAAATGTAAAATTTGAAATCGGTAAAAAAGGAAAAGCAACTGGTGAAGCTGGAATCGATCTTTCTGGATACCTCACAATGGATGCAAAAAAACTCGGATTGCCAGAAACATCTGCTATCAAAGGATTCTCTTTTGAAGTTGCTTTGAAAGGAACTGTAAAAGGTGATTTTACTGCTGACGAAGACTTCGGTGAAGACGGAGAAAGCAATATTGAATACTTCGATTACATCGAAGATGGAAAACTTGATGCTGACCTTAAATTGACTATAGATGTAGGTACTTCAATTTGTTCTGCATCAGGAATCGGTGGTAAAGCTGTTATTACTCTCGTTGGAGCAGTTAAGGGTGAATTGAACGAAAAGAACATGTCTAATCTCGGAAGCCTTCTTTATAAAATCCAGAGCGGTAGAAGAATTAATGCAAGCGACTACACAGATCTTCCTGTAGAATTCGATATCAAAGTTGCATTCTACAACGATAGCAATAAAGAAACATTCTCAAGAGCTGAAAAGCTTAAACTTGAAGACTTTGCTGATGTAATTTCTGACATCACAAACGTTTTGTAATTTCATTTTAACGAAATGATATAAGGTCTGCCTCGAAAAAGGCAGGCCTTTTTTTTATGGCATAAAAGTCTGAATTGTGATAACTTTTTTATGTGGCTTACTTAGAAATAAAAAATATTTGCAAAAAATTCGGGAAACATCAGATTCTTGAAAATGTTTCCATTGAACTTGAAAAGGGTCAGTCAGTTGCACTTGCAGGATGCAACGGCTGTGGAAAATCTACTTTAATTACAATTATAGCCGGCGCTTCAAAATGTGATTCCGGAACAGTTCTTCTCAATGGAAAAAAACTTTCGAAAAAAGAAATCAGTGAACAGATCGGATATGTTCCTCAAAGCAGTCCGTTTATCGACGAAATGACAGTTCTTGATAACCTCAAGTTTTGGTATGCAGGCGAAAAAGAACTGATGCAGAAAGATTTAGAATCGGGAATTTTGAACAAGTTCGGATTTAAGAAATACCTTCACTATAAAGTCGGAACGCTTTCTGGCGGAATGAAAAAACGCCTCAGCATTGCCTGTGCAATGGCAAATAATCCGGCTGTAATGCTGCTCGATGAACCGGGGGCTGCCCTGGACCTTGTCTGTAAAAAAGACATCATTAATTACCTTTCAGAATATAAGGCAAACGGCGGAATCGTAATCTTAAGCAGTCATGAAGAAGCTGAATTAAAATTCTGCGACAAAATTCTTTTAATCAAAGACAAGAAACTTTCTCAGGTTGAATTTGGTGATATTGAAAATGAAATTCGAAAAGAAGATTTGTAAATATCGCGAGGTTCTGCTAGGGCTTAATCTTAAACAGGTTATAACAACTCTGCCAAAAGTAATCGGAATTAATATTTTATTACTTGCTGTGTTAGGCGTGATGTTCTTTTTTACGATGAATGTATCCAATTCAAAAACAGAACGTGAAGTAGTGCAGGTCGGTCTTGTAACAGAAGATAACAGCTGGTGGATCAACACGCTTGCTTCGTATCTCGAACAGAATATTAACTGCCGTTTTACAAAAATGTCAGAAGAAGAAGCGATGGACAAAATGGAAAAAGAAGAATTAACAGCAGTTCTTCTCTTGCCAGAAAATGTCGTCAGTGCAATCATGGCTTCTGAAAAAGATGCGGCCATTTTAATATTCAAAAAACCGGGAACTTTTTCCGGGCTTAAATCATTTCAAAACCTTGCGCGAACAGGAATGTCAGATATTGCCGCTCTTGATGGCGCAGAAAAACTAATTGCTCAAATCCAGGAACGCACAAAAGGCTGGAGTAATTCCAGTGAAGTTTATGCAATCGAAGACAAGCTTATCATGAAGTGTGTTCAGAGATTTTCTACTTTTGATAAAACTGTTTATTCAGATTCAGGTGATCTCGATCTTGTTAGTTTTTATATCGGAAATATTCTTCTTGCAATCATTCTGTTTACGGGAGTTTTTCTCCAGGAAATTCTTTCAAGAAAATCTCCTGATTATTTAATTTCACTTAAGCGCATTGGTATTTCATTTTTTGAAGTTTCGATGTATCAGCTTCTGTCTGTCGTAATTGTTTATTCGGCATTCTTCTATATCGTTTATGGAATTCTTGCAGGGCTCGGACTTGTTTCGTTCAGCGTGATGGGGCTGGTTGCAATTCTGATTTTTGTATTGGATACAATCGGAATTATTTTTTTAACATATCAGCTTTGTGACAGTAAATTTACTGCAGGAATTTATATATTCCTTGGAACACTTGTAATGATGTTCTTCAGTGGTAATATTGTGCCGATTTCTCTTCTGCCGTCTGCTGCCCGATATATCAGCGTTGTGCTTCCTGTAAAATATTTTGCACAGATTGCAGGTGAGGTTGCAGCCGGAGAAATAACAGGCAGCAGTTTGCTCGCTGGAATTTTGTGGTTTGGATTATTCCTTTTGATTCAGGCAATTGCATGCAAGGTACGGAAAACAAAATGAAAAGATTTTTATCCTGGTATTCTGTTCTGTTAAAAAGACAGTTAAAAAATATTTCTTTCCTGATTCTCATGATTGTAGTTCCTGTCGTGACTGTAGTGTGCAGCAATCTATCTTCTTTCAAAACTGCAAGTATAGAAACAGTTGCTGTTTATGCTGAAGATGATGATCAAACTTCGGTGCGGATTATGGAAAGCCTTTCGAATCTTCATACTGAGTTTAAGTATGTAACTGTTTCTTCTGATGAAGAACTCAAAGATATGGTTCGTTCAAGAAGAGCTTTGTGCGGATTTATCTTAAAAAAAAATCTTACGGAAAAATTCAAAAAAGAAAAATATTTTAACAATATAGAATATATAGTTCGTAACGATTCAATTTTTTCTGATGCAGCATGTGAACAGATTTATTCCAAGTATCTGAAAGAAATGACTTATACACTTGCACTTCAGATCATCGAAGATTCCACTGGAGTTATAGAAGGAACCGAAGGTTTTGATATTCGTGCAGAATATGAAGAACTCCTGCGACGCGATGAAAATGAATTTTTGAAAATTGTTTTTCTTGAAGAAAATCCAGATGCAGATCTCGTTTCAAGTACAGGTTTGATGACATTTTCAATTTCTGGCGTGATGGCGGTAATCATGCTTTTAGGTGCACTTATGGGAATCGGTAACTGGATCAGTGACCGTAAAAACGGAGTGCTTGTTCCTGCAGCCAGGGGACGCGAAATGTTGATGAAGGTTCTTTATATTCAGATGCCTGTTCTTCTTCTGGCTTTATCAAGTTTAATTACAATTCTGGTTGTAAGGAATTTTTCAGGAGCGGCAAATTTACTTGCAGCAGTGATTGTTTATTCTCTGATGCTGATTATACTGGCTTTGATAATATCAATGGTTGTAAAAAATATGACGGTATTGATTGCGCTTGAAGTAGTGCTGATTCTTGGAAGCCTGATTCTGTGTCCGGTATTCTTTGATTTTGGTTCGATAATTCCCGTTGTAAAAGTCGTAAAATATTTTATGCCGCCACAATGGCTTTTGATGCTGCTGTGATTTGTTCGCAAAGCTTTCAGCACTGCGTGATTAGAAACTGATTAAATTAAAAATAAGGATTTCAGGTTGAGAAGAAAGAATTAAAACTAAAAAAGTGACATTAAAAAATAAAATCAATCTGGTCATATAAATTTTATATAAAATTCAGTACTTTTATAATACCACATTAAATGAGGTGATTTTATGAAAAAACTGATTTTCGGACTTACATTGATTTTAACAGCATTTGCCATCACAAGTTGTGGCAAAGAGAAACAGACTCTTCGCGTTTATTCAATTATTCACGAAGAAGAAACTAAAGCACTTACTGATCTCTTTACAGAAAAAACAGGGATTCCAGTCGAGTTCCTTCGTGCTTCAACTGGCGAACTTGTAAACAGAGTAATCGCAGAAAAAGATGACCCACAGGCAGACATTCTTCTTGGCGGTGCTACTAACTATCACATTCAGGCAAACAAAGCCGGTGTTCTTGAACCATACAAATCACCATTGGCAGAAAAAGTTCCATCTTATGCAAAATCTGATGATGATACATATACTGGATTCTGTGTTCTTACATTAGGAATTGGAATCAATAAAGGTCGCTTTGAAGAAAAGTTCCCTGGAAAAAAAGTTCCTGCAACCTGGGATGATTTGCTTGATCCTGACTTCAAAGGCGAAATTGTTCTTACAAATCCTGTTGCTTCTTCGACAGCATACTTGTTTGTTCAGAATCAGCTTCAGAGACTTGGTTATGACAAAGGCTGGGATTATCTTTTGAAACTTGCACCGCTTGTTGGACAGTTCCCTGATTCTGGAAGCGCTCCTGCAAAACTTCTTGGTACTGGAGAATATGCAATCGGTGTTTCATATCTTCATGCAGTTGCAAAATATGGCGCAGACGGATTTGATGTTGCAACAGTTGCTCCGCCACAGACAGTTGGTGATGTTGACTGTATCGCAATTATGAAAAATGCAAAGAACATGGATGCAGCAAAGAAGTTTGTTGACTTCATGCTTTCAAAAGAAGCACAGGAACTTATGAGTTCAATTGACTTTACAATTCCAGTTAACCCTGATGCAAAAGGAGCAGAAGGTTCAATTCCTGTTTCACAGCTTGATTTGATTCAGTATGATGTAGCTAAGGCTGCTGAACAGAAAGATGAAGTTCTTTCAAAATGGTCGCTTAACGTAAAATAATAAATGAGATTTGATTCTTCAAAGAACAGTAAGTCCCTTGCATTAGTGTGGGTACTTATTGTTTTGTTATTTGCAGTATGTATTATTTATCCTCTTTTCTGTGTTGCAAGTTCTGCAAAACTGCAGGACTTTAAAACTGTAATGACACAACCGGTGTGGCATGCTGCAATGAAGAATACATTGCTGGAATGTTTATGTTCCACAACTCTTTCTGTAATCGTCGGTTACATTTTTGCATATGCAGTAGTTAAGACAAATCTTCCATTCAAAAAATTATTCAGCGTAGTTCCTGTTCTTCATCTTATTACTCCGCCTTTTGTTGGCGGCCTTGCGTTCATTCTTCTTTTTGGTCGTCAGGGGTTTATTACTCACAGACTTCTCGGTTTGAATATTTCTCTTTATGGATTCTGGGGACTTTTGATTGCTCAAACTTTGTGTTTCTTTCCGATGGCGTATTTGATTTGTGCGCAGGTTTTAAAAGGAATAAATCCTGACCTTGAAAAAGCTGCAAGAAGCCTCGGGGCAAGCGAAGCAAAAATATTTTTTACAATTACTTTGCCTTTAAGCTGGCCTGGAATTCTTTCTTCGTTTTTATTTATTGCTGTAAGCGTGTTAAGCGATTTTGGTAATCCGTTAATTATCGGTGGAAGATTCCGAGTGCTGGCTGTAGAAATTTATACTCAACTTACAGGCTGGCTTAATGTTGGAACAAGTGCAGTGCTTGGAATTGTTCTTGTAATACCAAGCGTGATTTTATTTTTACTTCAGAATCGTCTTAACAAAAAACTTGAAAGCAAGACAGCAACAATTTCTGGCAAAGGGTTCAGAAGCGATGATGAAAATCATTCTTCTGTAATTGCAAAAATATTTTTATTCATTTTTGTTGCTTTTATTTCTTTTATCATTTTTGCCCAGATTGCAGCAATTGTTGCAGGAAGTTTTCAGAAAATCTGGGGCGTTAATACAGAATTCACCTGGAAGCATATTCTCTCGATAAAAGATTACACAAGACATTTAACTGATTCAGTAGTGTTTGCACTTATTGCAGCAACATTAAGTACAATCATCGCTTCTGTTTCTTCATATATAGTTCACCGCACAGATGTTCCACTTAAAAAAACAATTGATGTTGTTGCGCAGCTTCCTTCTGCAATTCCGGGATCTCTTCATGGTCTTGCAATTGCACTTGCTGCGCAGAAAATTCATTTTAATTATTCACCCGTGCTTATTGTAATTGCAATGACTGTTGCCTTCATGCCTTTTGCTTACCGTGTAATTTCAAATACTTACGCACAGATCAACACGACTCTTGATAACGGCGCCCGATCACTTGGAGCAAACCAGATTACAGTTTTAGCAACTGTAATTGTACCGATGGCAAAAGGCGGCTTGTTCAGCGGATTCATCTACGATTTTATTCGCGGTGTTGGAACTTTAAGCGCCGTAATTTTTCTTGTTTCGTTCAACACGCCGCTTGCTTCGATTCAATTGATAAATCTTGCAGAGCAGGGTTCATGGGGAAAAGCCGCCGCCCTTGCACTTGTTTTAACGTTGATAACATTCCTGATTTTAGGCGCAGGACTTTTGATAAACAAACTGATTGTTAAAGGGAGAGAAAAATAATGGCATTTATTTCTATTGAAAACATTTCATTTTCTTATTCGAAAAAAAAGGTAATTGAAAACTTTTCTCTCCAGGTTGAAAAAGGAACTTTCACAACTCTCCTTGGCGAAAGCGGCTGCGGTAAAACAACACTTCTAAAATTACTGTCAGGATTCCTCGAACCATCAAACGGAAAAATCATCATCAATGATAAAGTAATAAACGGAGTCCTTCCCAACAAAAGAAAAATCGGAATGGTTTTCCAGGATTACGCACTATTTCCTCACATGACAGTTGAGCAGAACCTTTTGTACGGCTTAAAACTCACAAAAGAAAAGATCGACAAAAAGGCTGTCCGAAAATCTAAAGAAGAAATGAAAAGTATAGTTTCAGAAACTGCAGCCTCACTTGGAATCGATGATTTGCTTGAACGCTTTCCTTCTGAACTCAGCGGTGGTCAGCAGCAGCGGGTTGCATTAGGCCGCGCTATTGTGTTAAAACCAGACGTGCTTTTAATGGATGAACCTTTGTCGTCTCTTGATACAAAGCTTCGTATCAAAGTCCGTGAAGAATTAAAAGACATTCAGAAAAAACTTGGCATTACAACAATTTATGTAACTCACGATCAGGAAGAAGCTTTAAGTCTTTCTGATAAAATTGCAGTTATCAAAAACGGTACACTTGTTCAGTTTGGAACACCATCAGAAGTTTACTTTGAACCGGCAGACAAGTTTGTAGCAGACTTTGTTGGCCGCGCAAATATTCTGACAGATAAAGAAACAAAAAAAGAATATATGATTCGACCTGAATGGTTTTCAATTTCGAAAGAACAGAAGGAATCTTCGTATAAAGGAAAAATTCTTTCAACAGAATTTCTTGGCGCATATACAAGATATAAAGTTGAATTTGAAAATGAAAAACAGATTGTTACAGTTGATAATTCTGATTCTGAAAATGATTTTACTCCAGGAGATTCAGTTTTCTTAACAGCAAATAAAATATATAATTTTAAACATGAATGAAAAAAGTAAAAAAATCCAAATTGAACTAATATTATTATTTCAGTAATTGAGGTATAATAAAAGAATGAAAAAGATTACAGTTTTATTATTTTGCGCAATTGCTGCGTTTTCATTAATCAGTTGTGGTGAAGAACCAGATGAACCTGAAAGAGATTTGCTTCCAGAATTTGTAAAAAGCAATATGGAACTTGTTTGGGCTGACGAATTTAACGGTGAAAGTAATGAACCGGATCCTGCAAACTGGGATTACAATGTCGGTGGAAACGGCTGGGGAAACAGCGAAGTTCAGAACTACACAAAGGACCGTGAAAATTCCTATGTAAGTAACGGTACTCTCAAAATCGTTGCAAAGAAAAATGAAAAGGGAAGATGGACAAGTGCAAGACTTACTTCAAGTTTCCGCCATGCATTTAAATATGGCTATATTGAATTCAGAGCTAAGCTTCCTGTAGAAAAAGGTTCATGGCCTGCATTATGGTTGCTACCGCAGCATGAAAGTTATGGCAAATGGCCACGCAGCGGAGAAATCGATGTAATGGAATATGCGACAAACTTCTGGGGCAAAAAAACTTACGGAACACTTCATTGTAAGGCAGGCTCTGGCGGTAATGCGATTATCAGTAACTACATCGAGATTGAAGACGTAACAAAATATCATACTTATGCAGTTGACTGGCAGGAAGATCACATTTCATGGTATTACGACGGAGAACTTCTTGCGCGTTATGATAATCCTAATCGTGAAGAAAAAAACTGGGAACTATGGCCATTTGACAAACCATTCTACATTATTATGAACGTAGCAATGGGCGGAAATCTTGGCGGAGAAATTCCAAAAAAATTAAAGTCATGCCAGATGGAAGTTGACTACGTAAGAGTTTACGCAAATAAATAATTGTATTAACTGTTAGTTTATTAACAGTGATGTCTTCGTGTTCAAAAAAAGAACCCGAAGACATTTATATTTTTTATACAAATGACATTCACAGTTTCATTGACAATACAAAATATGATTGGAATCTAGCAGTCCCACCACTGAGCTGCAGTCTGATCTGCAAGCTGAATCAAAATAACAAGCGGATTCTGAAGGAAGTTTGAATAATTATAACTTTCATTTTCTGAAACGTCTGAGAATCCCATGTGGCGGCTGATCGCTTCAAGCACAGGACGTTTTGTAATGTATTCAGGAATTGCTTCGATCAGGTTCAATACACTTTCGTTTCCATGACCGAGATTGCGGCTGTCTGCTTTTACCTTGAAGTAAGGTTCATAAGTCCAGTTACCGCTTAAGTTTTTAGTATGACGAAATTCTGTCTGGTAAAAACCGGCTTTGCAAAAGTCGTGTGCGATTGCGGCGATGAATACATCTGAGGCTGTAAAATTAAATGCAGCCGCTCTTTTAGTGCCAGAAAAATTTTCGGCAACAGGAACTGCAAATACAAGTGCCTGGTATGCAACCACCAGGCTGTGTGCAGAAAGCCCACCTTTTACATTACAGTGGAATTTAGAACTTGCAGGACTTGTCCAAAATTCGTGGGTCTCCATCCATGTCTTTAATTTTTGTGCATCGTTTTCAGAAAGACATACTTCGATCATTTTGCATGCTGTGGATTTGATTTTTTCAATATCAAAAGTTCCGTCACTGTTAATCGGTTTGTCGGCATTGTAGATTTCTAAAAGTTTGTTCACATCATTTTTTAATGTCGTGATATCTTCGTTTGTCATAAAGTTATTATAGCACATTATGATGTGATATAAATATAGTTAAGTGATTATAAAAATCACGAATAACTGTATAATAAAAAACGGGAATATCAAATTTTTCAAAATGCCCTTTTCTACTATTTATTAAAGTGAAATTTTAAAATAGAATAAAAGATGATATATTAAAGTGAGGGTTTTATGAAAAAAGTTAATTTATTTTTCTTAGCCGTAGTATTTATTTTTGCATCGTGCAATCTTCCGTTAAATAATGATGGAAAAATCAGTTTTGAACTTGATGATGCTGTCGTTGAAAAAGCATTGAACATTGCAAAAGAAGTTTCTGGCTCAAGTCAGTATCCTGTTACTATTGAAGTAAATGTTCACGGTCGCATAGAAAAATCGCAGTCGAAGGTAATCAGCACTAAGAGTGATGTTAATAATTTAAGTTTTGATTTTGATATTCCAAAGAACACTCCTTCGGATATTGAAGTTCTGATTACTATTGATAAGTCTGTAGTTTTATATCGCGGGGTTACTCGTAATGTTATGCCTGATAACATCAGCGGAGCTGTTGATGTTGTATTGAGTCAGGTTTTTGAAATTAAGCAGCCGAAGTTTGTTGCGACTGTAAATGGAAGTCCGGTTAAATTTATAAGACAGGATGAATGCGAAATCTCAGTTGTCGCTGAAGATGGAAGCAGATATCCTGATTTTGTAAAGACAAAATTTGAGTATATACCATCTGAACAAGTTTCAGATGTAGAAAGTATTTTTCAGTCAATGGAATTAACTGGAAGCAAACCTAAAACAATAAAGTTCTCAGATTTTAAAGACGATGAATTTAATCCATGTAATGTAAAAACAAATATAGCCACAGATGGTTGGTTAAGTGATACAAATTCATCTGCAGTTGTTTCTTTTAAACCACATATGTATACTGCATCATCACAGTACATCTTGCCAAGCTCTTCTCAGCCAGAAGTAGGGGGAGGATATATAGCAGTAAAAGATTTAGAAACACTTGATACATGTCAAAAAGAATATATTAAAGAAGCTTATGCAGTTGATTATGCAATCAGGAGTGAAGGGGCAGATTTTCTTGCTTCTGATAAAAGCGTAGATGTTAGTTACGTGAGAAGCACATCATGGGCTTATTCTGCTAGTAATGGGGATTGTCCTAGCTATGGTCCGATATCAAACTGGCTTAATGGTATTGACGGTGATTTTAAGACAAGAGGTGAAAGTAAATCAATTTGTTATGATATTGATACTGAAACTACATTTGTTACAGGAATAATGGATGAAAAAGTAGTTGTATTACCATATTGTGACGGAAGTTTTAAGGATTTAATAAAATTGCCAATCAATGCTAGTGATGTTGGGAATTTTAATTTCCGTACAGCTGTGTATGACGAGAAGATTTATATATTAATTTATACCACTGGCGGTGGGGAATTGAGAGTTTATACATTGGACTCAAATCCACAGTTAGTAAATACTGTTAATTTAGAAAAAATGTTCCCAAAACCAGACGGTGCAAATGAAAATGTGAATTATATATCAAGATTTAATTCTAATAGTTCTATGGATCTTCTTGTATGGCAAGATAAGGTTTACATGCTCTATAGTGAAGTAGGTTGTACATGGGATTCTAGTTTTGGATATACAAATGGTATTTCAAGAGGTGCAGTTATAGAGTATGATCCTGTTTCAATGAGTGTCTCAAGAACCTTTGGTTGGACTCCAAATGACAAACCTTCTGCAATTTTTAAGGCTACTAACTACAACGACAACGGAACTGTAGTTAAAACCCCAAGACTTTCTCCTGATTCTATAAAATCTACAACAGGATTATTTGGACCACAGAGATTTATTGCACTGGAACCAAAAAAACTTGTTATTCTTGATTCTGGCGAGTTTACATATATTGAATCTGGTCTCGTTAAGGGTAAGAAGGTAAATAGAGTTGTGGAAATTGATCTTGAAACCTTTACAATTGGCAAAGTAACTCATATTGCTGATATACAAATAGGAACAGAACTTCATTGTTTCAATCCATTGTCTTCAGATTTTGGTGGCTCTGCCTATAATGAGCCGCATAACTGTCAGTTAATATTCCTTCCAACGGATAGTGGATCAAATATTGAAACATTTAGTAATTTTTCTTTAGTTCAAGAAGATACAAATGTCTTATAAATTATCCCTCTGTATTCCGGTACATAATACAGAGGGGGTTTTTTCAGAGTGCCTCCTTTCTCTCCAAAATCAAAATCTTTCAAATTGTTCCCTTAAACAGTCTGATATAGAAATTGTAATTATAAATGACTGCAGTACAGGAAAAGATTCTATTGGTCGTGACTGCAAAAAGATTGTTAAGGATTTTAAGCGTCAGAATAAATTCCAAATAAATTACATTGTTCACTATAATAAAAAAGCTCTTCTTGAAACTCGTCGTGAACTTGTTTTTGAATCTCATAGTCCATTAATAATGATGGTTGATAGTGATGATTTGCTGGAACCTGATTATATTTCTGTTTTATATAATATTATATCAACAACTGATTCTGATATTGTTCAGGGTGGAGCACGATCTTTTAAAATGGAAAATGGTGAAAAAGTATTTATAAAGCAGAATAGAGCAGGTACTGTTTATAACGGTGAGCTTAGAGGAAATGATATACTTAAAAGCTGGGCTGTAGACAGAACTTCATCGGCATTCTTATGGGCAAAGGTTATAAAAAAAGAATTGTATCTGAAAGCATTTGATCAATTGCTTTATTCTGATTGTACAGTAGCAGACGACCTTCCTTTATATTTCTTCCTTGCCCTCTTTGCAAAAAAATACATCGGTACATCGCAAAACGTTTACCTCTATCGAAACAATTCCGGCATCACTTCAACTCCTGTTGTTAACAGTATGGAACAGTGGGAACGAATTTGTTCCATGGCCTCTGGTTTTTCAAATCTAGTACTCTGGATAAATAATAAGACAGAGGAAGACGGTAAGTCTCCGATTGCAGATGATGTTCGTGCAGGCATTCAAATGATGTTCTTAAAACATCTTCACACCTCCGTCCTCCAGCTCAGAAATTTTGTCGCACCAGAAATCAAAGACGAAGCCCGAGAGATGCTTTACGACTATTGGGGCGAAAGCTTCGTTCTCAAAATGGAACAGCAGGTAATCGCAGAAGAAGAAAAAAAGAATCAGACTTCACAAAATAACTCTACGATAAGTAGGTAGCATTCCAGACTGACAACTGTTATAGTCCAATCATTCCCGGGCTTGTCGCTTATAAGATTTGATTATTTTACAGCGGGTGTTTCTTCTGTTACTAAGTGCTTAAGGTCTTTGTTTGTCATCGCACAAACACATGAGTCACTGTAAATGTTTACAGCTGTTTCAATCATGTCGATAACTGCATAGATCGGAAGAATAACTCCCATTACACCGATTGGCATGCCTTTTCCGGCCATGAGAGAAAGTGTAAGGAAGAAACATCCCATTGGAACTCCTGCGTTACCAACAGCACTGATTACAGAAATCAAAATCCAGAAAATTACAGTAAGAATGTTCAAATCAACGCCTGCATTTTTCATTACGAAAAGTGATGTTACAATAATGAATGCTGCACAACCGTTCATGTTGATTGTGGTACACATTGGAAGAATGAAGCGTGAGAACTTTTTATTACACTTAACATTGTTTTCAACACAGTTCATTGTAACAGGAAGTGTTGCGGCAGAGCTCTTTGTAAACAAAGCAGTAAGAATTGCTGGAATCATATTCTTAAAGTGTTTGGCTGGATTAATTCCGCGAATCAAAAGGAAGAGTGAAAGTACGATAAAGAACTGAATAAGGTTTCCGCTTAATACAACTGCAACGTATTTTCCGATTGAATCAGCAACAATACCTGCTGTCAAATCAGAAACCATCTGTGCTGTAAATGCAATGATTCCGATTGGGAGAATTGCAATGATCCAGCTGATAACTTTGAATACTAATTCCTGGAAGCCGTTGATGACATTAAGAATAGTTGTCTTTTTATCTGATTCTTCCATTTTAGAAATTGCAATACCGAATGCAAATGAAACAATCAAAATAGAAAGAACATTTCCTGAAACGAATGGATAAAGAATATTGTCAGGAATTGCCTGTACGAAATAATCAAGGAATGAAGAAGAATTCATAACTGCTAATTTTTCAGCAGCAGCGCCTTCGTAAACTGAAGCAGAAAGAACATCAGGATTAATAACGAAGAAAAGAATTGCAGCAATTGTAGAAGCAGCAAGAGTTGTCAGAAGAGTATACATGATTGTTCTTCTGAAAATTTTTCCTGTTTCTTTATTTCCACCAAGACTTGCTAGTGTTGTTAAAACAGAAACTGCGATTGCAGGAACTGCTGTGAACTTGAACAGCCTTGTAAAAATTGTTGCAACAAAATTACAGATCTTATCGATTGTTCCAACATGAAGTGAACCCAAAACGGCACCGATGATTAATGCGCCGACCCAAAAAATTACTTGTTTAACTTGTTTAGACATAGTTTAACTCCTGAAATTTATGATATAGGAAATTGCAGGAGTGAACAATGCAATAAGGGAAGGAATGTAAAAAAAAGTAAAAAAAAGAAGCCGGGTGTTTCCCGGCCTTTAATGTGCTTTCAGTCGCTGTAGACTGGCACTATATGAAAGTCAGCTTTAAGCAAGCTGTCGCTATGTTGTCTAACGTTTAGCCACGTGCTGGCGTGATGTTTTTGTTGGAAATTGCATTTTGCCTCCTAAACAAGCAGCCGGTTGCCGTTCCCATCTCGGTTCCCTAACCACACTTTCATAATATCACATATTCATCAGATGTCAACTTTAAATTTATTTAAATTTTTTCAATATGTTTTTGATATGCGTATATAATATTAGCAAAAAAAGTCGAGTTAAATTTTCTTCAGGCGAATATATTAAAGTCATGATTAATGAAATGACACCAAAGGTAAAAGCAGTCCAGAAGATGCAGGACTACATCGATGTTCATTTATCCTTCCCCTTTAAAAGAATTTGTTTATAATTTTCTCTGTCGCGAAATTCGCCGGGAGTAATACCTGTGTTTTTTTTGAATGCTGCAGAGAAAGCACTCTGCGATGAAAAACCGAGTGACATTGCAATGTTAAAAAGTGAATTGTCAGAATAAAGAAGCATGTTTTTTGCTGTCTTTATTTTTGCGTCGATGATGAATGCTTTTGCGGTAATTCCTGTTTCCTTTACAAACAGTTTTGAAAAATAACTCGGATTTAAATTTTCATTTTCTGCAACCTGTTCCATTGTAAGAGGAAGGTGAAGATGATCGTAAATGTAATCAATGCTGTTTCTGATGTGAAAAGAAATTGCAGGTGTCTTTCTGAGATTGTGCATTCGCTTTGCGTAGTCGAGCTGCATTTCGCACGAGAGGTTGATGACTTCTTGCGGGTCGTTGCATTTATCTGCGCGGCGGATGTAAATGTCGCTTAAGGTATATGATTCTTCCTGTGTCATTCCTGCATCGATGCAGATTCTTGAAATTACTCCGACTGCAATTACAAGATGATAAATGTTGTTGTGAAGAATATTGTCGGATAAAGTTCCTTTTCCTTTGTAAAAATTTTTCTTGATGTATTTGATGTTTTCTTTTACTTTATCGATGTTGCCGTATTTGATGTCGTTGTAGCGGGAAAATTCACTCTTGATATTTGTACGCGAAAAATTTTTTTCTCTGTGAAGAAAGAGCTGGTAATTAAATTCTTTTTCCGATTCCATGAAAATTCCTCTTAAATGAAACGATATCATAAAATTGATAAAAACACCACAAATTTATAAACAACTTTCCATATTCAATTTATAATAAACATATAAGCTTTTCCTTATTTATTCCCTTCTTGAATAATCCGGGTTCTGTTATTGTGGAAAAAATGACAGAATTCGGATACTATTTTATATATGAACAAGATTAAAATTTCGTTTATAGTTTTTCTTATCATTTGTATTATCCTGCCTGTATTGTTTACGCTGAAGCAGATGGGGTATTTTTACTATAAGCCAAAAATCGAAATCAAAAATTCTGTAGAAGAACCTGGAGCAAAAACTTTAAGAGTTGTTGCTGATTATGATTTTGCTCCGTATTCTTTTTATGATAAAAACGGAGATGTAACAGGTTTTAATGTAGAACTTGTAAACGAAATTGCAAATCGTCTTAATATGAAAACTCAGTTTATGTTTGCTGATTGGTCGTCTTGTAAAAAAATGATTCAGAGGGGCGAAGCTGATATCATTCTCAGTCTTGAAATTTTCAGTGACATAAACGGTGTCGTTAAAACAATTGCGACTGGCGATGATGAACTTGTAGTGTTCGGTAAAAAAAGAATTAACAATCTTGCTTCATTGTACGATAAAAAAGTCGCCCTGATGGCTAATTCGATAATTAAAAGAATTTATGACTTCAACTGTGAATATGTTGAGTTCTATACAAACTCTGAAATTCTTGAAGCGGTTGCTGAAGGAAAAGTTGATTACGGTATCTGTCATGGAGCGGTTGCAAGAAAAATTGTTGAATCAAAACAATATGATATTGTTCCAAGCATGTCAGTCATGCATAGTTTTCCTGCAATCGGAGTGCGCGAAGATAAAGAAGAATTGCGCGACATGATTAATGAAGTTCTGATTCATCTCAATGTTGAAGGTGTTACTAAAAATCTTCAGCAGAAGTGGATTACTAACTATACATACAAGAGAAGTCTCCTCGAAGTTCTTATGGTCGAGTCGAGATTCTATACTTTGTATACTTTCTTTTTCCTTTTTGCGATTGCAGTAATGGGAATTACTTATGGCCTCATTTCTCAAAAAGACCGTGAGTTTAAAAGCAATCTGAAAATTCAAAATGAATTAAAAAAGAAAATTGAAATTCTAAATTCAGTTGCAGGCGTATATAACACAATGCACGTCATCAACATCCGTGATAATACAGTAATAGAAGTTAGTGCTTCTGATCTGGTTAAAAAGTATGTAAACAAAGATACAGATGCAGTAGAACAGATGCGTCTTGTAATGAGAAACACTGTAGTTGCAGAAGATGTAGAAATGGCATTGAACTTTACTGATCTTGCAACAATCGCACAGAAGATGAAAAACAAAGATACTCTTCTTGCAGAATTCCGCGGAACAGAAATCGGATGGTTCTGTGCTCAGTTTATTGCAGTTGAACGTGACGAGTTTGGTAATCTCATTGAAGTAATGTTTACAACTCAGTGCATTGACGAAATGAAAAAAGAGAAAGAGAGACTTTTGAAACTTTCTGCTTATGATGAATTAACAATGCTCTACAATCGCCATTCATATACTGCAAAGCTTGATGAGCTTAAACAGAATAATAACCGTAATGCAACCATTGCAGTCATTGATATCAATCAGCTCAAGACAGTAAATGATACATACGGTCATGCTGCCGGCGATGAATTAATCAGAGGTGTTGCTTCGATAATCAGCAAAGTATTCGGGCCTATCGGAACTTGTTACAGAATCGGCGGAGATGAATTTGTTGTCCTTATCGAAAATGAAGTTTCTGACATCAAGTCTTACGAACAGCAGATGAGAACGCTCGTAAGCCAATGGTCCGGAACTAATTCTCTTACAATGTCAATTTCATGCGGAATTGCTTCGGCATCCGAAATTCCTAATTTTGCAATTACAAAATATAATGAACTTATCAAACTTGCTGATACCAGAATGTATGAAGACAAGACTCAGTTTTACAAAAATAACGGTATTGATCGAAGAGGTTCAAAATAAATGACATTAAAAGATTTGAATATTGGTGAATGTGGAAAAATTACAGCTGTCGGCGGCTATGGTGCATTAAGACAGCACTTTCTTGATATGGGAATCATTCCAAAAGCTGAGATTCAATTTGTCAAAGCGGCTCCAATGGGTGACCCTTTGGAATTTAATGTACACGGTTATGAATTAACTCTGCGTAAAGATGATGCAGCTCAAATTACAATTGAAAAAATTCCGGAACTTACAGCGCTGCAATCAGTTGAGTCAGAAAAAACACATCACCCTGGTCTCGGTGAGGGCGGTATTTACCATGACGATAAACACGAAAATCCTTTACCGGAAGGAACTGTTCTTACATATGCGCTTGTCGGTAACCAGAACTGCGGAAAGACAACATTGTTCAATCGCCTTACAGGTTCTAATCAGCATGTCGGAAATTTTCCTGGAGTAACAGTTGACCGTAAAGACGGCGTGATTATTAATCATCCAAATACAAAAGTTACAGATCTTCCCGGCATTTATTCGATGTCGCCTTATACAAGTGAAGAAATTGTATCCCGTAATTTTGTTCTTGATGAAAAACCAAAGGCAATAATAAATATTGTTGATGCATCAAATATTGAACGTAATCTGTATCTTACAATGCAGCTTCTCGAAATGGAAATTCCGGTTGTAATTGCATTGAACATGATGGACGAAGTTACTGGGAACGGCGGTTCAATCGATATCAATAAAATGGAAAGCATGATGGGCGTTCCTGTCGTTCCGATTTCTGCAAATAAAAATCAGGGTGTCGATGAACTTATAAAGCACGCAATTCATATTGCTCACTATCAGGAAAAACCTCTCCGTCAGGATTTCTGTGACGCAGAAGAAAATGACGGCGCAGTTCACCGTGCGATTCACTCAGTAATTCACATTATTCAGGACCACGCAGAAAAAGCAGGCATTCCTGTAAGATTTGCGGCTTCAAAAATTATTGAGGGTGATCCGTTAATCGTTCACAAGCTTGAGCTTGATACAAACGAAAAAGAAATTATCGAACACATTGTTCTTCAACTTCAGAATGAACGCGGCCTTGACCGCAGTGCAGCGATTGCCGAAATGCGTTTCTCATTCATTACAAGAATGTGCGCTCAGTGTGTTAAAAAACCAAAAGAAAGCAAAGAACGAAAGCGCAGCGAAAAACTTGATAAGCTTTTTACAGGAAAGTTCACTGCAATCCCTGCGTTCATTCTCATAATGCTTACGATTTTTTATTTAACCTTCAACGTTATCGGAGCATTCCTGCAGAATCTGCTGGCCAGCGGAATCGATGCGCTTACTGCAATGACTGATTCTGCTTTGACAAAGCTTGAAGTTAACAGCGCACTTCACAGTCTGATTATTGATGGAATATTTGATGGCGTCGGAAGTGTATTAAGCTTTTTGCCGATTATCGTAACACTGTTCTTTTTTATTTCGATGCTTGAAGATTCGGGATATATTGCGCGAGTTGCATTTGTCATGGACAAGTTGCTTCGAAAAATCGGATTGTCGGGACGCTCAATCGTTCCGATGCTGATAGGCTTTGGATGTTCAGTTCCTGCGGTAATGAGTACGAGAACGCTTCCTAGTGAACGCGACCGTAAGATGACAATTCTTCTTACTCCGTTTATGAGCTGCAGTGCAAAGCTTCCGATTTATGCGTTCTTTGTTAGTACCTTCTTTCCGGGAAAGGGCGGTTTTATCATGTCGGGCCTTTATCTTCTTGGAATAATCATTGGTGTTCTTGTTGCACATGTTTACAGAAAAACATTATTCAAAGGTGAAGCAGTTCCTTTTGTAATGGAACTTCCGAATTACAGAATGCCTGGTGCAAAAAATGTACTTCAGCTTCTCTGGGAAAAAGCAAAAGACTTTCTTGTCAAAGCCTTCTCAATAATTTTGATTGCGACAGTTTGTGTCTGGTTCCTTCAGAGCTTTGATTTGCATTTTAATTTTGTTGAAGATTCAAGTACTTCAATTATGGCACACATTTGTTCAGTTCTCGTGCCGATATTTGAACCGATCGGACTTGGTGACTGGAGGCTTTGCGTTTCTCTGATTTCTGGATTTATGGCAAAGGAAAGTGTAGTTTCTACAATTTCAATTCTGTTTGCAGAAGCCGGAGTTCACAATGCAATTTCTGCTTTGACCGCAGCTTTAATGCTTATTTTCTCGCTGATATATACTCCTTGTGTTGCAACAATCGCAGCGGTAAAAAGGGAACTCGGCGGCAAATGGGCATTCGGTGTTGCAATGTTTCAGTTTGTTCTTGCATGGCTTATATGTTTTGCCGCAAGACCGATTCTGATTTTGTGCGGATTGTAGGTTAAAAGGAGTTTTCAAATGAACCCAGCTGATATCATAATTGGAATTATAGTAGTCGCAGTAATCACAGTTTCACTTATCGTAACTGTCAGAAAAAGAAAAAACGGCGGCTGCGGATGCGGCTGTGACGGCTGCAGCAAAAAGTGTTCGAAAGAAAAAAAATATAGGGATAGATAAAAAATCTGACATCTAAAGAAGTTTTTACGGAATATCTGCAAAACTTTTTTTAATGACAATTTCCCGATTTGACAGTAAAATTATAAATGGAGATTAATATGTCTAAATCAGTATCATTGAATAAACCTAAACTTTCTGTTGGCGTACAAGTTCTTGCAACTTTAATTGCAATTGCGGCTGCTTTTGTTCTTCCGCAGCTTTTTCATTATATCGGCAGAGTTTCCGGAGTTGGTAAAAGCCTCGGAGTTATGTTCTGCCCGATGCACTTTCCTGTAATTCTTGTTGGAATTCTTGCAGGACCTTTTGCCGGCGCTGCTACCGGTCTTTTAAGTCCTTTAGTTAATTCTTTGCTTACCGGAATGCCTGCAGGTCTTTCTCTTCCATTAATGATGGTAGAACTTTTCGGTTATGGCCTTGCTGCAGGAGTTCTCAGAAATGTAAGAATGGATTGCGTTTTCAAAGTATTCATTGCACAGATTGCAGGTCGTGTTCTCAGAAACATTGCTGTTATTATTGCCATTTATGCATTCGGTCAGAAAACTCCGATGTTTAAAATCTGGATGGACGTTCCTGGCGCAGGAATCGGACTTGCAATGCAGCTTGTAATGATTCCTCTCATCGTAATGCTTGTGGATCGTCATTCAGAAAAAAAATAAGACTTTGATTTATACTTAGTATCGGAAAAAAAAGGACAGCCTTGAAGCATTCTGTACTTCGCAAGCTGCCCTTTTTGTCCGAATTATATTTTTTTAAGCCTTTTATCTCTATTCGAATCGTTTGTCTTCGATGCGTTTTGTTTTCTTTTCGCTTCTTGGTAATTCACCGATTCCTACAACTTGAACATTTGGTGTCATGTTGTATTTCTGCTTAAAGTGATACTGAATGCCGAGAGAAACTTCTACGCGATCTGTTCCGCCTTCAACTTCTACGAATACTGTCATTTTATCTTTGCCGTCAACATGTTCGATTACGGCGCGGTATTCACTTGAAGTTCCAGGAACAGATTTGATTACATCTTCGATTGTACTTGGGAAGATGATGTTTCCTTTTACTTTTACCATGTCATCACTGCGGCCGAGAATCTGTGTAATTCTTGGATAGCTTCTTCCGCACGGACATTTTTCTGTTACGAATGCAGCAAGGTCGTGAGTTCTGAAGCGGAAGAGTGGAGCGCCTTCTTTTACTAATGTAGTAAGACAGATTTCTCCGATTTCGCCTTCTGGTACAGGGAGACCTGTGTTCGGGTCAAGAATTTCTGTGTAAATGTAATCATCAAAGATATGTATTCCGGCATCTGATTTGTCACAGTTGATTCCGATTCCAGGACCATAACATTCTGTTAAGCCGTAAATGTCGTAAAGTTCAATGCCGAGAATTGACTGAATGCGTTCGCGCATTTTGTCGCCCCAGCGTTCTGAACCGATAATGCCTTTTTTAAGCTTAATGTTCTTTCCGATGCCGCGAGCTTCAACCTGTTCTGCAAGCAGAAGTGCATAAGATGAAGTTGCACAGATTACAGTCGACTGAAGGTCCTGCATCATCATAAGCTGCTTTTCAGTATTTCCCGGTCCCATTGGAACTGCCATAGCTCCGAGCTTTTCACAGCCTGCCTGAAATCCAATTCCTGCTGTCCACAGTCCGTATCCCGGTGTAATTTGAATGCGGTCTTTTTTTGTAATGCCTGCAAGTTCGTAACAGCGCGCAAACATAGTTGCCCAGTCGTCAACGTCTTTCTGTGTATATGGAACGATTACCGGCGCTCCAGTAGTTCCTGATGAAGAATGAATGCGAACGATGTCTTCTTCTGGAACTGATGCAAGTCCAAGTGGATATGCGTCGCGAAGATCCTGCTTTGTGCAGAATGGAACGAGGCGTTCGAAAGATTCCTGGTCTTTGATATCGTCTGGATTTACGTCTTTAAAACGTTCTGTGTAAAAAGGATTTCCACATGCTTTGACGCGTTTTACCTGAGCGCGGATCTGCTCAAGCTGTTTTTCTGTAAGTTTCATTTGTAAGTCCTGTGATGTTTTTGAATTGTTACTGTATATAATAATTCCTAAATCAGTGTTTGTCAAATTTTAGGGTGGAAATTTCAATTTAAGTGAAGTTTTTTCGAAAATTCCTGACAAATTCAGGTGTGTTTCTATTGACAAAAACAAAAAACTGGCTTATTCTATGCATAGTAACAGTTACTCTATTTAGTAACACTACTTTGTTTATCAGAAATAAGGAGAATAATTATGGAAAAGCGTGAATTAAAGGAAGAAAAGAAAAAAGGTCTTTCTCTTCAGGATTTGCTTCTTGTTGCAGTATTTCTTGCAGCTGGTGCAGTATTGAAATACTTTGTAGGAAGTATCATTAACTTTGGCGGAATGAAGCCTAACTTCATTATTGCAATGTACTGTCTCGTAATTGCATTGATCAGACCAAATGTACTTTACTGTATCATCATCGGTATTCTTGCTGGTGCAGTTTGTCAGCTGTTCCCTGGAACTCCATATTTGAACTTTGCTTCTGAATTTGCAGGGGCACTTGCAATGGGTCTTTTACTTATGATTCCTGCAAAGACTGCTGTATTCCGTACAATTCTTAATGCAGTTATTACATTTATAAGTACAGTAATTTCCGGCGGACTTTACACAGTACTTCTTTTCGTATTTGTTAAAGCTCAGCCAGAAGCAATGGTAGGTTATGTTCCTATCGTTCTCGGAACTGCAACTCTTAATGCAATCATCGTCGGAGCTCTTTATGTTCCTTTGATGAATGTTTTGAAAAAAGAAATTCCTGTAACAAAAAAAGCAGAACCAGTTGAAGAAGAAAAAGCAGAATAATAACTTTGATATACTTAAAGGATTTACATCATGATTAAAATAGAAAAGCTTTCTTTTAAATATCAGAATGCAGAAGCAAATGCTCTTGAAGATATTTCACTTACAATCGACAAGGGTGATTTTGTAGGCTTGATCGGGGAATCAGGTGCAGGAAAAACAACTTTATGTTCCTGCATTAACAGTTTGATTCCTCATCATTACACTGGTGATTTTTATGGCAGCATAAAAATTGCCGGTCAGGATACATTTGATGTTAAGCCTGGAGAACTTGCTCTTAAAGTTGGTTCTGTATTTCAGGATATTGAAAGTCAGCTTGTAAGTTATTTTGTTGAAGATGAAATCCTTTTTGGACTTGAGAACTTTGGTGTTCCTGCAGATCAGATTGAATCAAGACTTGCAGGAGCACTTGAAGCTCTTGATATTACAGAATTGCGCTACCGTGAAGTTTCTTCATTAAGCGGTGGTCAGAAACAGAAAGTTGTAATTGCTGCAATTCTTGCGCTTGAACCTGATGTGCTTGTATTGGATGAACCTACAGGTGAGCTTGATCCTGCTTCAAGTGTTCAGATTTTTGAATTGTTGAAAAAACTGAATGAAGAAAAAGGAATTACAATTGTTGTAGCAGAACAGAAGATAATGCTTCTGTGTGAATATGTAAAAAAATTAATCGTTCTTGAAAAGGGCAAACTCATTCATTACGGCGAAATAAGAAGTACATTGACTCACCAGAAGGAAATGGAAGAAGCCGGCATTAACTGCCCTCGTGTTCTTACTTTAACAAAGAAAATGGCAGAAGAAAAACTTATTCCTGCTACCTGCAAACAGGAAGATAGAATCTGTCTTAATGCAGAAGAAGCTGCAGTTTTCGTAAAGAAGATGTCAAAGAAAAGGAGAACTGCAAATGCCTAAAGAAACTGTACTTGAATTTCAGAATGTAAGTTTTTCTTATAACGAAACTGCAAATGTAAAAGACTTGAATGTAAAAATTGAAAAAGGAGATTTTGTTGCTGTTATCGGATCTAACGGTGCAGGTAAATCAACATTCTCAAAACTCTGTAACGGACTTTTAAAACCTTCGACAGGTGATGTACTTGTTGCGGGGCTTAATACAAAAAAAGAAAAAGTAAGTAAACTTGCAAAACACATTGGGTTCTTATTTCAGAATCCTGACCGCCAGATTTGTTGTCAGACTGTAGCAGAAGAAATTGCCTTCAGTTTGAGAAATAATGGTGTCCCAGAAGATGAAATAAAAGTTCGCGTTGATAATACAATCAAAGAATTTGGATTTAAAGCTGATGTAGAACCATTCAACATGAGCCGTGGACAAAGACAGAGATTATGTCTTGCATGTCTTATTGCCCTTAATCCTGAAATACTTATTTTGGATGAACCTACTACAGGCCTTGATTACAGGGAATGTATGGAAATGATGAACCGTATTAAAAAACTTAATAAGGCTGGAACAACGGTCATTATGGTCTGTCACGATATGGAGATCGTTCTTGATTTTGCAAAAAATGTAATCGTAATGAATCGTGGAGAAATACTTGGTAATGGAAAGACAAGAACTGTTCTGTCTGACACTGAGCTTCTTTCGAAAGCAAGACTTCTTCAGCCACAGATTGCAGCAACATGTACAATTCTTGGAAAAGACTACAAGGATGTATTTACTGTTGATGAAATGATTGATCGTATTAAAGAACTTAAGGGGAAGAAATAATGAAAGGATTTTTAGATTATCTTGATGGAGATTCTATTCTTCATAAAATGCATCCCCTTATTAAAATCTTAGTTTCGTTTTTAATCTGTGCGGGAGCATTCAGTTCATCAAATTATTTTTATCTTATCGGAATCGTTGTTTTTGATATGCTTATGGGACTTGTAGGAAACGGTAAAAATAACTGTGGTCTTTTCAAAAGATCTTTGGGCCTTCTTTATGGTCTTTTCAAAATGTCACTTTTTCTGTTTATTCTTCAGGTACTTGTAATCCGTCGTGGTAATGTAATTCTTCCGATGGGACCAAAGTTTGGTATTACTGATGAAGGTCTTAAAAGCGGTCTTTTGATTATTCTTCGTTTGACTGGTGCAACATTGCCGCTGTCAATTTTGATTTCGGTAACAAACTTGAATGATCTTTCGAATACAATCGTTCAGGTTCTTCATGTTCCTTATAAATATGCATTTACTTTTACTTCTGCAATTCGTTTTATACCAGTATTCTCTGCAGAAATGGCTGGTATCATCGAATCTCAGAAAGCCCGTGGTGTGGATTTTGAAATAAAGAATCCGTTTAAGAAGCTTGGAATGATTATTCCTCTGTGTTTTCCACTTTTGATTTCGTCTGTTCGAAAAATTGAGTCTACTGCAACTGCTGCAGAACTTCGAGGCTTTTATTTAAGAACAGGAAAAAGCTGCAGCAAAGTTTATAAAATCCATTTTGCAGATGTCGTATTCTTTTTGATTGGCGGTGCAATTCTTGCAGGGGGAATTATTATTTAATACAAAAAAAGCGGTCGAAAGCGACCGCTTTTTTCGTTTAATTAAAGGTTGTTAAACTCTTATTCCGTTTACCATGATAACTGCAATTTTATTTTCTTTATTGTCGGTAATATTAATCTAAACTGTGCAGAGGTTTTTACCCATTTTGATAATCTGGCTTTCAGAAATTAATGTATCACCTTTTACAGTTCCAAGATAAGTAATCTGACTTGTAGATGTAACCACATGACAGTCGGGAGTGTTTGTAGCAACTGCAAAGTGATCATTGCCAAAATATTTTTTTGCTTCTTCAAGATTTTTCATTAAAAGGCCTTTACATAATCAACTGCTCTGCAGTTAAGTTCATAGAAATCAGGTTTAACTAAAAGTTTTAATGCATCTTTAATCTGTTCTTTATCAATAAGTCCTGTATTGCATGCAGCCCCAAGAAGAACTATGTTTACAACCTTTGAACTTTTCAAATCCTGACATGCTTTGTCTGTATCAACAGCAATCACTTTGCCAGAAACTTTTTCAAGGTATTCAATCATTGTATTTTCATCGAAAGTTTTTCCTGTAAGGCTTGCAGTTACTGGCTGCACGATTTTTTTGTTTACAATTACAAGTCCGCCGTCTTTAAGGTATTTAATGTTGCGCACTGCTTCTGCAGCTTCAAAGGCGATGATAATATCAGCTGTACCTTCACTGATCAACGGTGAATAAACATCACTTCCGATACGCACATGGCTTACAACAGAACCGCCGCGCTGTGCCATTCCGATTGTTTCTGCAGACATTACTTTTTCTCCGCCTGAGATGGCAGCCTGTGATAAAACTTTCGCAGCAAGAACTGTTCCCTGACCGCCAACACCACAAATTAAAATATTTTTACTCATTTCTGACCGCCTTAATTAATTGCCTTAGTTGGACAAACCTGTTCGCATAATCCACAGCCTGTGCAAAGTGAATCATCAATTTCTACTTTGCGTTCTCCTGCAATCACGCTCAATGAAGGACATCCAAGTTCCTTGATACATTTCTGACAGCCGATACATTTGTCGTAGTTAACGAACTTAGGTTGTGGTTTTGCAAAACCGAGTTTTGATGCAACGGCGATACAAGGTGCTTTAAAAATAATTGCGCTTACACCGTCAACTTTTACTGCATCTTTTACAGCTTGAACTGCTTCTGTCTGATTGAAAGGATCAACTGTAACAACAGATTTTACTCCTGCTGCAAGAAGCATTTTTTCGATGCTTACTTTTTCTACAAATTCACCCATCATTGTAACGCCTGTTCCAGGATGAGGCTGATGACCTGTCATTGCAGTTGTGGAATTATCAAGAATACAGACTGTTATTTTTGCCTGATTGTAAACAGCGTTAACAACGCCTGTAAGTCCAGATGCAAAGAATGTGGAATCTCCGATAAAGCTGAAACATTTTCTGTCAGGTTCATTGTGATAAAATCCCTGTGCCATTGTAATGTCAGCGCCCATACAAAGACATGTGTCACACATATCAAGAGGCTTTGCGTTGCCCAGTGTGTAACATCCAATGTCGCCGCAGTAAACAGTTTTTTCACCTTTCATTGCCTGCTTTACTGCATAGAATGAACCGCGGTGAGGACAGCCTGCACACAGCACTGGTGGACGAACTGGAAGTTCCGGCATTTGTGGAAGTGATTTATTTTTATCACTGCAATTTTTACAGTCGCCATTTTCGATTGATAAAAATTCCTTTACCGAAGCTTTTACGATTTCTACTGTAAGTTCTCCAGCTTCTGGAACTTTTCGATCCAGTTTACCGTGAATTGAAACAGTAAGATTTGATTTTGCTTTTAAAAGAAGAAGTGATTCTTCGATTACAGGATCAAGTTCTTCAAAAACAAGGACATGATTTTTTGACATCAAGAAATCTTCTGCAAGTTCATATGGGAACGGATAAGAAGTTCCGATTTTTAAAATCTCTGCATTTTTAAGTTCTGAATTTTCAGGATGTTCTGCTTTTAAAAGTTCGATTGCTTCTTTTAAATACTGGTAGCTGATTCCGCCGGCAGCAAAGGCAAGTGAATTTTCTCCGCCTTTGTTGTTGTCGATAAAGTTGAAGGCACTCTTGCTGAACACCTGTGGGAGTTCTTCTTCGTTACGGGCAAAGATTCGTTTGTGGTTGTTGTATGATGTGCGAGGGAATATTACCCAGCGCTGTGTGTCTTTTTCAAAAACTCCGGATGTACGGCACTGTGTAAGTTCTGGAAGTTCCATACTTTCGTATGCGTGGTCAACTCGTGTTGTAGGTCGCAGTAATACCGGAGTGTTGTATTTTTCAGAAACCTCAAAGGCTTCCTGAATCATCTGGTAAGCTTCAAGCGGAGTAGAAGGATCAAATACAGGAATCTTTGAAAACTGTCCGAACTTTCTTGTGTCCTGTTCGGTTTGACTTGAGATAGGTCCCGGATCATCTGCTGAGACGATAACCATTCCTCCCTTAACTCCAACGTACGAAAGACACATTACAGGGTCAGAAGCAACGTTGAGACCGACCTGTTTCATTGTAACGAGAGTGCGGCTTCCGGCATAACTTGCACCGGCAGCAACTTCAACTGCTGCTTTTTCGTTGATTGACCATTCAACGTAAGTTCCTGTCTTTTTGTTGTATTTTGAAATGAATTCAATAATTTCGCTTGAAGGTGTTCCAGGATATCCTGATACAAGGTTAACACCTGCTTTTAATGCACCCAGGGCAATGGCCTGGTTTCCCATAATCATTTGTGTAGACATAAAAATAATTATACCACAAAAATTATTTTTTTTATATAATGGAATCATCAGTTGACTGATTACAATGTTAATTAATCTGATTTGTCAGCTGGCTTTTATATGGAGGGTAAAATGGTTTTTACAGGAAAATTTTATATTGGATACAGTGACATTTCGAAAGATTCAACTCTCACAAATACTTCAATTCTAAAGCTTTTTGAAAATGTAGCTTCAATGCACAGCCGCGTTGCAAATGATGATATTAACCAGAGCGAAGGACGATGGTTCTTAACTGGATATCATGTAAAAATTACAAAGCGTCCTGTTTACGGTGAAACAGTTACAATCAACACCTGGAGCCGCGATATGAAAGGCGTTCAGGCATGCCGTGAGTTTGAAGTGTACAACGAAAAAGGTGAACTCTGCCTTACAGGACTTTCAAACTGGATTCGCATTAATGCAAAGACTCTTCGCCTTGAACGCATTTCTCCGGAACTTTACGAAGCATATGGCAGTGAACCAGATCACACAAACTTCAATTATTCCTGGATTGAAAAATTAAAAGAAAGTGAAACTCCTGACTTTGATAAAGAATTCCACATCGAAAGAAATTTTATCGATGCAAACAATCACATGAACAATGTTTATTACCTTGATCTTGTAACAAACATTCTTCCTGAAGAAGTTTATCAGGCCGGGGAATTAAACGAATTTCTGATCATGTACAAGTCAGCCATCAAATATGACGAAACTGTAAACTGTAGTTTTGCAGCAGAAGATGACGGTTACAGAATTACAATCAAGTCACAGGACAAAAGTGATCTTAAGGCAGTAATTAAACTTGTTAAGTAACAATGGCGGTGTAGTTATTCGAGAAAAGCTTCGTATAAAAGATTAGTGTCGCGCGAGAGGAATGAGATGACGGTCGTAAAAATTCCCGCTGATTTGACAATCAAATATTTTGAATTTAGAATTATATGAGTATGAAAAGTAATAAACGGGTTATTATAATTTCAATTCTTGCGGCTGTTCTTGTTGCAGTTTCTGCTGCGGTCATTCTTCTGCAGCTTTCAAATTTAAAAACAGATTTATCAAAAGATGCTGGTAAACAGGAAACTAAAAAAGAAAAATTGATTTTAGGTTTTTCACAGATTGGTTCAGAAAGCGCATGGCGTACAAGAAATACTCAGTCAATTTTTGAGGCCGCTGAAGAAAATAACATTCAGATTATTTTTGATGATGCTCAGCAGAAACAGGAAAATCAGTTAAAGGCAATCCGTTCTTTTATCGTATATCAGGTTGATGTAATTGCATTTGTTCCAATTGTTGAAGACGGCTGGGATAAAGTTTTGATGGAAGCTAAAGAAGCAGGCATTCCTGTAATTATTGTTGACCGTCAGATCAATGCGAGTCCCGATCTTTATGCAGGCTTTCTCGGCGAAAATGGATTTACTGAAGGCCAGTCGGCAGGAAAATTTCTTGTAAAAAAATGCGAAAATGATATGAGAAATAAAATCAACATTCTTGAATTTTCCGGTACAGAAAATTCTTCTGTTGCAACTGGACGTGCAAACGGTTTTAGGGATGTGATTAAGAATAATCCAAAGTTCAGGATAATTCATTCTGTTGATGGTGACTTTCTGCGTTCTCGCGGTAAAGAAATCATGGATAAGATTATTGCAGAAAATAAAGGGCTTCTTCAGATAGACGGCCAGAAAGTTGATGTAATTTACTCGCACAATGATTCAATGACACTGGGCTTGCTTGATTCCCTTAAGAAAAATCAAATCTCGCCAGTTAATACAATCATTATTTCGATTGACGCAGAGCAGAAATCCATTGATGCACTCACTCAGGGAAAATTGAACTGCGTCGTTGAATGCAACCCAAATCTCGGACCTGCATTGATGGACCTTGTAATCAAAATCAAAAACGGAGAAAAAATTCCCCGCGAAACATATACCGAAGAGACAGTATTTACAGAAGACGATGATTTTTCGACATACAAGCCAAGGGGGTATTAAAAATTAAGCAAAGCTTTACAAAAACCCTTCAGCTTTCTTATGTATTTTTGATTGGAATCATGCTGATTCCGACAATTTATTCCGCTGTTTCGACACAGATTCATACAAAGCAGTACGACAACATAATTACAAACGTCGGAAATGCAAACCGCATCAACCAGATTGCAAAGTCTGACATTCCGAATGAACTCTGGGAAATCGTCTGCGGTAAAACTGATTTTTACACAAGCAAGCCTTATACTAAAATTGAAAATATCTTTACCGGTATCGAAGAGATGAAAGAGAATACCAAAAGTAAAGAAAACCAGCAGAAGCTCGAAGTTGCATACAGAGCGTGTACAACACTTCAACAGAATATTCAGATCCTTGAAGATCAGATTAATGAAGGAATTTCTGTTACGCAGAATGAAGCACAGCTTGATGAAATCAGAACAATCACTGCTTTGTTCTCTGATATCATGCAGGATTTTATTCTTTCAGAAATGGAATCGGCAAGCGAAACAAATTCTTCGATTAAAAAAGCATCTTTGATTATGACTGTGATGCAGATCATAATTCTTGTTTTTTCTCTTGGCGTTGCAATTTACGGTTACATCACAGTTTCAAAATCAATTGAAAATCCTCTGTCGGATATGCAGCAGCTTTCGACAGAAATTTCTCACGGAAATTTAACAGCCCGTATTAATATTCCTGAAGTTGAAGAATTAATTCCTCTTGCAAACAATATGAACTCGATGGCAGAACAGATTGATCTTCTGCTTAAGAAAAATATCGAGGAACAGAAAAATTTTCAGAAGGCAGAAGTTAGAGCACTTCAGGCTCAGATTACTCCGCACTTTTTATATAATACTTTTGATACAATTATCTGGCTTGCAGAACAGGAACAGACAGAAGAGGTTGTAAAAATTACAAAAGCCTTTTCAAACTTTCTTCGTATTTCGTTAAGCCGCGGACACGAATGGATTACAGTTGATCAGGAACTTGATCACATCCGTAATTATCTTACGATTCAGAAAATCCGTTATGCAGATATTTTAAATTATGAAATTGAAGTTAACCCTGATCTGGTTGAATCTAAAATCATCAAGCTTACCTTGCAACCGCTTGTAGAAAATGCAATCTATCACGGAATTAAAAACAAGCGTGGACGTGGTCACATTAATGTCAATGTTGATTATTCAGATGAAAGTAAAGAATTTATAAAGTTTGCAGTTAAAGATGACGGTGCTGGTTTTACAGAAGAGCGTCTTGCAGAAGTTAAAAACGAACTTGAAACCGGTTCAGAAAACGCAGAAAAACTTTCGTCGGTTTATGGACTTTATAACGTTAATAAAAAACTTAAACTTTATTACGGAGAAAAAACTGAAGGGCTTCAGATTGAATCGGAACATAGAAAAGGCAGTACAATATGGTTTATAATTCCTAGTGTGGCTGGAGATGTAAATGTATAGCGTATTTTTAGTTGATGATGAACCGATTGTACTCGAAGGAATTCGCACAAAGGTAGACTGGGAAAGTTTCGGTTTTGCTTTTGTCGGTGAAGCTACAGACGGCGAAATTGCTCTTTCAATGATTCACGAAATTAAGCCGGACATTCTCATTACTGATATTAAGATGCCGTTTATGGACGGGCTTCAGCTTGCCGCATCGATTAAGAAAATCCAGCCATGGATTAAAATTATTATTCTTTCGGGTCATGATGAATTTGATTATGCAAAGAAAGCAATCTCAATCGGAATCGATGACTACATATTAAAACCATTTACTTCAGAAGAAATTGTTATGGCTCTCAAAAAAGCGGCTGAACATATTGATGCAGAAAGAAAACAGCTTTCTGACATTTCAAGAATGAAAGAAGAACTAAAGTCAAAAGAAAAACTTGTTCAGAAAGATTTTCTTAACAATCTCGTTCACGGTTCTGCAGACATGAACAGCATAATGGAAAAAAGCCAGGAACTCGGAATCGACCTTCTTTCGCGTTATTACAAAATCATTATCAGTAAAGTCTGCAGTAAAACCGGCAATATGCAGAACCAGCAGGAAGCCTGTTCCCTTTTAAATTCTTATTCAACAGGCTGGGAACAGACTTTGTGTTATTTTCATCACACAAACTGGCTTGTTACAATCTGCAAAGGGTCAAATCAGACAGAGCTGGAAGAAAATGTTTTCCGCATTGCAGAAACAATCGAACATATTGTTACGCAAAATAAGGACTGTTCAGTAGTAACTTCTATCGGAAAAACAGTCGACCATCTTTCTTCAATTTCTGAAAGTTATGAAGACGCAAAAAAGGTCATTGAAAATTCAAGTCTTGCAAATCAGAACCGCATTATCAGTACAGAAGATATGCAGATTACAAATTCTGAAATGCTGGAATTGAAAGAGAACGCACCAATGGTTGAGCGACTTAAATACGCAGGTAAGAATGATGTTTCTGCAATAATTGATGAGTCGATGGATCTGATTAAAAGTAATCCGGGACAGTTTCAGTTCTTTGCATCTTACCTGCTGGCTGATTTGATTTTTGCGGTTTCAAAGCTTGTTGAAAGTCTTGGCGGTAATGTTAAAGAAATAAAACCAGAAATTTTACAGAGAAGCTTTATTGATACAGCAGTTCAGGATGAAGAACACTTTAAAAATGAACTGGAATCAGTTCTTAATTTTGTGGTTGAATTCCGTGATTCAAAAATGACAGGAAAATACGGCGATGTAATTCTTAAGGCAAAAAAATATATCGATGAAAATTATGCCGACCAGAATACAACGCTTACAACTGTTGCAGAAGAAGTCTGTTTAAGCCCGAATCACTTCAGTACAATTTTCTCACAGGAATGTAAAATTACCTTTATCGAATATCTTACAAATGTTCGAATCGAAAATGCAAAACGCCTGATTAAAAAAACAGATATGAAAGGTTATGACATTGCATACGAATGCGGCTTCAGCGATCCTCATTACTTCAGCTACATCTTCAAGAAAAATACCGGGCTTACTCCGAGAGAGTACAAAGGTTCGTCTGATTCCGAATAAAGAAATTGTTTTAATCAATACAAATATTCCGAATAAAGAAATTACTCTGATTAATGAAGTTATTCTGATTAATGAAATTATTCAAAAAACGTAATTGTTTCGGACAAAAAAAAGGCAGCCTGAAAGTTCCCCTCATTCAGGCTGCACATATCCTGGTGATTATTTTTAATATTTATTCAATATATTAAATTATTACTGAGCTGATGAACCAAGCTTCTTCTTTCTGATAGAAATAATTACGCTCTGGAGAATAATGAAGAAGCAGAGCATCAAACCAATAGTAATTTTCTGCCACCAAGGTTCTTTCAAACCTGAAGTAATTACGATTGTGTTGATTGTTTTTAACGACATAACACCAAACAAGGTTCCGATAATATTTCCTACACCACCGGTAAGCAATGTGCCGCCGATAATCGCAGAAGCAATTGCTTCCATTTCTGCACCGGCCGCATTCTGTACGTCACCAGATCCTGTGTGAAGAAGGTAGATGAATCCTGCAATACCAGCAAGCAATCCACAGAGAACATAACTGATGAATCTTGTTCTCTTAACATTGATACCGAGCATCAAAGCGCTTTCCGGGTTACCACCGATTGCGTAGAAGTTGCGACCAACCTTTGTCCATTTGAGAACTGCCCAGAGAATTACAACGATAAGGATTGCAACGATTGCTCCGATTTCAAGTTCGAATGGAACGAAGTTTCCGGCCTTTGTTGTTCTTCCAAAACCTGGAATTGAAAATCTGAATTCCATCAGCTTCTTGAATGCAATTTCTGCATTTGTAACAACTGGATGTGCATCAGTTACAAGGTTATCAACCTTCAATGGTGTAACGTGGATGATTGTTGTAATACCTTTTGCAAGGAACATACCTGCAAGGGTAATGATAAATGGCTGAATCTTGAGGTAAGCAACAAGGAATCCCTGAACAAGACCAAAGGCAAGACCAATTCCGAGAGAAAGAAGAAGAGCTTCTGTAACAGATCCGCCCGGCTTCTGAAGAATTACAACGCTTGCCATAGTGATCAAAGTAATCTGACCACCAACCGAAATATCAATTCCACCAGAAATCATTACGATTGTAAGACCACAAGCGATGATAATCAGGTATGCGTTGTTGTTAAAAATATTAAGGAACTGCTGGAAGTTAAGGAATCCGCCGCCCCATACAACCATTCCAAGTAAATACATTGCAAAGAATGAACAGATTGTAATTGTCAAAAGCAAAGCTGTATTTGAAATAGGTAATTTGGTTTTCTTATTTGTTTCCATAATTATTTAGCCTCCACTTTTACAGCTTTTTTCGAACCGACTTTCTTTGCAAGCTTGCTGATTGCTTCTTTAACAACAGGTGAACCAGAAATTACAAGGATAAGAATTACGATAGCCTTGTATGCCTTTACGTCTGTTGAAGGAACTTTCATAGCGTACAATGTTGTTGTAAGCGCCTGAATGATGTAAGCACCAAGAATTGATCCGCCAAGGTTGAACTTACCGCCGGCTAAAGAGTTTCCTCCGATTGCAACTGCAAGGATGGCATCCATTTCGATATCGATAAGAAGTGTTTCAGGGTTGATGCTTCCGATACGTGAGAAGCTGATTGAACCTGCAAAAGAAACACAGATACCAAGAATAACAAAAACAAGCAGCTTGATAATCAGCGGATTAATACCGTTAAGTTTTGCAGCTTTTTCATTAATACCAACAGACTGAACAAAAAGTCCGAGAGTAGTAAACTTCAAAAGAAGAATTACGACAACTACAAACGCAATTACAATCAGAATCGGGCTTGGAATCGGACAACCCGGAAGGAATCCGCCGAGTCCGCTAAGGAACTTCTGGTCAACAGTCTTGTTTCCGCCTACTGTAATCCAGTCCGCAATCGGACGACCTGCAGTAAAGAGAATCAGCGATGCAATCATCGGCTGAATGTTGAATACAGAAATTAAAACGCCGTTAAAGAGACAGAACAACACTGCAACAATGATAGCTGCAAGAAGGCCAAGCATGATTGAACCTGGAGTAATTGATCCGCCTCTGATTACTCTGAGTAATACACAGGCTGCGATAGTTGATGAAGCACCAACGGAAATATCCTGACCTTTTGTTGCTGAAGTAATAAAAGTCATACCGATAGCAAGAATTACAAGCTCAGATGCATTATTCAAAATACTGATGAGGTTACCTGCAAGAACAGGGTTTCCGTCAGTGTTTGTTTTAATACCGATAGAGAAGAACGAAGGATCTCTGATCAGGTTAAAAATAACAAGAATTAATAATGCAAAAATAGGAATAATTAACTGTGAAGACAAAAGGTTTTTCATCTTCTGTTTACATTCTAAACTAGTCATTTATTATTTTCCTCCCGCAATAGTTTTCATGATGTTGTCCTGACTCAATTCTTCGTCTTTCAATTCACCAACAATGTTGCGGTCTTTCATAACCACAAGTCTTGTACAAACGTTCAGCATTTCCTGGATTTCTGAAGAAATGAAGGTAACACCAACGCCTTCTTTTGAAAGTTTAAGAACCTGTTTCTGGATTTCTGTTTTTGTACCAACGTCGATACCGCGAGTTGGTTCATCAAGAATAAGGTACTGTGGGTGTGTCAAAAGCCAGCGTGCAAGAATAACCTTCTGCTGGTTTCCACCTGAAAGTGATTTAATCGGAGTTTCCTGAGAAGCTGTCTTAACCTGAAGAAGTTTGATGTATTCATCGGCGATTTTAACTGCTTCTGATTTTGAGAACGGCTTCCAGAAGCCTCTTAATACCTGCTGTGCAAGAATAAGATTGTCGCGTACTGAAAGGTCCTGAATGATTCCGTCACCTTTGCGGTCTTCTGGAAGATAACCGAGGCCGTTTTTCATTGCATCGAGGGCTTTGTTAATCTTTACGTCTTTGCCGTTAATTTTTACAGTACCGCCTGTTACACGGTCAGCACCGAAGATTGCACGGATGCTTTCTGAACGACCAGAACCGAGAAGACCTGTAAAGCCGTTAACTTCACCTTTTCTGATTTTAAAGTCAAAAGGCTTAACGCCTTCTGCGCTTGAAAGATCCTTTGCTTCGTAAACAACTTCTGCCGAAGGATTGAAAGTTCCTTTTTCGCTCTGAAGCTTTGAAATATCATCAAGCGCTTTACCGAGCATTGCAGAAATAAGATCAACCTGCGGCATGTCTTTAATTGCATATTCTCCAACAAGCTCACCGTTACGAAGAACTGTGATTTTGTCACAAACTGCATAAACCTGATCAAGGAAGTGTGTGATAAAGATGATTCCTACGCCTTTTGATTTAAGGTCACGCATCAAGCCAAAAAGAAGTTCAACTTCGCGTTCGTCGAGAGAAGAAGTTGGTTCGTCAAGAATGAGAACTTTACACTTCATATCAACGGCACGGGCAATTGCAACCATCTGCTGGATTGCGATTGAACAGGTTCCGAGCTGCTGTGCTCCTTTTGCAGGAATGTTAAGTTTTGATAAGATTTCGTCAGCGCGTTTTTCCTGCGCCTTTGGATTAATGAATTTATAGTTACCTCGTCCAATGAACATGTTTTCAGCAACAGTCAGGTTTGGACAAAGAGTAATTTCCTGATATACAGTACTGATACCCAGATTCTGAGCATCCTGAGGAGAGCGGATTGATACTGGTTTTGCTTCGATACAGATCTCTCCTGAATCTTTTTCGTATACACCAGTTAAACATTTTACGAGAGTTGATTTACCAGCTCCATTTTCGCCCATGAGGGCATGAATTTCGCCAGCACGAAGAGTAAAGTCAACATTCTGAAGAGCTTTTACTCCCGGGAATTCTTTGTAGATTCCACGCATGGTTAAAATTACATTGTTTTCCATTTTACATTACCTATTGAGTAAAAAAAATGCGGTGCAAAACATGTTGTCATATTTTACACCGCAACCAACGACTTAGAAATTAGTCACCAAGTCCGTATGTATCGATGTCAGCCTGTGTAAGTTTTATAGCATCGAAACCTTTTTCTTCAGAAATAACTTTCTTTGAAGGAACGTGACCAGAAGTAATCATTTCTTCGATTACAGCAGCCTGGAATGGAGAACACTGTCCGTCATAGTCCCAGTTTCCTTTGAGGAGTTCACGGAGAGCCCATTTGTTACAGTCGAATCCCATAATTTTAACTTTTCCCTTAACACCGTGTGTGATACCAGCGTCGTCGAGAGCAGCAACAGCACCTTTAGCCATACCGTCGTTTTCAGCGTAGATTACGTTGAAGTCTTCACCAGAGTTGATTACAGATTCAACAATTTTCTTTGCTTCAGCTTCGTCCCATGTAGCTGTCTGCTGGATAACTTTTTTCATTGTTCCAGCTTTGAATTCAGCTTCGAGAGCTCCAGTACGTCCGATCTGAGCATCAGATCCCATAGCACCCTGGATGTGGATTACTTTATATTCAGGAAGATTCAATGATTTGAGCCAAGCAACAGCTGTTTCACCCTGTTTAGACATGTCTGAAACAACAGCAGCTTCATAAAGGTCTGTTGAAGTATTGATCATACGGTCGAAAAGGAATACTTTAACACCTTCGTCTTTTGCCTTTTTAAGGATTGTATCCCAACCATCAGTAGCAGCTGCAGAAAGGAGAAGGTAATCAACTCCGGCAGCGATCATGTCAGAAGCAGCATTGAGCTGTTCATCATTCTTAAGACTGTAGAAAGCCTTAACGTCGTATCCCTTTTCAGCAGAGAATACTGTTTCCATGTCTTTTACGTTAGCAGCACGATATCCTGATTCACTTGGTGGATTGTTAATAATACCAATTTTAATTGAATCACTTTTTTTAGCACCACAGCTAACAAACAAACTTGCAGCAGCCAATACTGCTACACAAGCAGAAATAATTTTTTTCATCTAAAATCCTCCTAATAGATGTCTTTCTTATGGTGCCAATATAAACCTGATTTCGCCATATTTGAATGAAGATTTTTAGGTATTTTTGTGGGAATTTTTATGATTTTGCAATTTTTTCAAATATTCCCGAAAAAAGTTTAAAAAATTATTTAAAAAGGTTTAAAAATTTTACCCGCAGGCCGGAGGAATGTATGGCTATATTTTATTTAGAAACTGCTTCAACTGCAAAGGTATAATAAGAGGTTCCGATGCTCTTAAGGTCAAGTCTGTAATTGTAACCGTACTTTGCCTTGATAAAACATTCTGTTTTGCTGTAAGCAAGGTTTGTACTGTTTTTTGAGAAGTGAATCTGTTTACCAGTAGAAAGATCTTCAATTGTAATTTCGTAGTAATTGTCGGCTGTAATTGCACCGTAAAGGTTAACAATTGCATTGTCATATTTACTTACAGTGATGGTTTGTGAGAGAACGCATTTAGATCTGTATCCACAGCTGTCAGTTTTGTAAAGACAAACTCTGAAGTCTGTGTTGCTGAGAGTTGAAGTATCGTCACGGATAACAAGCTTTTCACTGCTTGAATTAATCAAAATGTTAACGAAGCCTTCACAAGATGTGAACATTGCTGATAAACCAACACATGCGAATAAGATAGCAAAAAGTTTAAATGTTTTTTTCATAAATGTTTTTCTCCTTGTACTCTGGATTCTATACCTGTATAACAAATGAATCTTTTACACATTGCTAAGAAAAACCTAAGAGAGTTCTTAGAAACACCGTGTAATATTAGGACACCTGAGACTGGAGAAAATGTTACTTGGGGAATAATATAAAGAGGAAAAAAAGAATTAAGAAAATTGGACATGCGGGGCCGGAAGAAAAAATATTCCGGCCCGCAATATTTCTAACTTCTGAAGGCTAGATGAAGAGCAAAGAAGCAGAGCGTCTAGTAAAGGAATCCTGCAGAAAGTAAAGTATTTTGTCCGATTTATATTCTAAACCAGCGTTTAGTACTCTTCTACCACAAGTTTGTATAATGTGTGCATTAATTCACAAATGTGGTATAATGTGAATTATGGACAGAAGAGCAGAAAAAACAAAAAAAGCAATCAGAAAAGCGTTTATAGAAATCCTTGCAGAAAAGCGTATTCTTGAAATTACTGTTTCTGAACTTGCAAAAAAGGCTGATATTGACCGCAGAACTTTTTACCTTCACTATTCTGCAGTCATGAATATTTCTGACGAGATTCTTCACGAATCGATCGAAGAACTTGTAAATCGAATCAGAAAATCAACATATCCGAGTCTTAAAGATTTTATTAATACAATGAATGATATTCTGATGAAGAATTATGATTTTTATCATTACTTATTTATAAACCACAGCTTTTATTCCACAAGTGATCCTTTTCATAAAATTCTCAGAGAAATGTTTTATAATTTTTTCTTTGAACGTTCGAATATGGATGAAGAAACTTTCTGGGTTCATACAGATTTTGTTGTATCAGGAATTCTGGGAATGTATGTAGGCTGGTTTCAGAATCCCGGTAAAATGACAATTGAACAGTTTACAGATGCGGCTCAGGATTCAATCAGTAACTGTATGGGATTTTTACAGACAATCTGCAAACGGTAATTATTCCCTGAACAGGTCAGTTACATGAAACTGTGTCAGGTCTTTGATTACTTCTGCTGCAATCATCATTCCTGCGGCAGACGGAACGAATGCGTTGCTGCCCGGAACCTGATTACGGACTGTACAGTTTTGCTGAGTGCCTGGCGGACATACACTGTTTACTTTACGGCTTACATCAAGATCTTCGTCGTGCGGCGGAATAACTTTTTCAGTTGAGAATACAACTTTTAATCTTTTGATTCTTCTTTTCTTAAGTTCGTTTCGCATTACACGGGCAAGCGGACAAACTGAAGTTCGTGTAATGTCGGCAACTTTTAACTGTGTCGGGTCAACTTTATTTCCTGCTCCCATGCAGCTGATTACAGGTTTCTTTAATGCTTTTGCGCGGGTGATGATTTCGAGCTTGCCTGTAACAGTGTCGATGCAGTCAACGATGTAATCGTATTGAGAAAAATCAAACTGGTCTGCTGTGTCCGGCATGTAGAAGGTCTGATGTTTTGTTACTTTGCAGTCAGGATTAATATCGTGAATTCTTTCTTCGGCAACATCAACTTTGTTTTTTCCGATTGTGGAATGAAGGGCGTAAAGCTGACGGTTTAAATTTGTAAGACAGATTTTATCGTCATCAACAATATCAATTGCTCCGATTCCGGAACGAACAAGAGCTTCAACAACATAACTTCCAACTCCGCCGATACCGAAAACAATGACACGGGCATTGTAAAGTTTTTCCATATTGTCTTTTCCGAAGGTAAGTCTTGTTCTTGCAAACTGATATTCGTTCATAAAAATTCCTTTTGACAATTAATCTATCAAATCAGTATGTAATTATAAAGGTATGAATGTGAGTTTACAAGTACAGGGAATGTTTTAAAAACGGCAGTGTTAAAGCTGTCGGGGAAAAAACACACTAAAACAGATCAAGTGAGCTGTCCAGATAAATCATTTCGCGCACGTTAATCTGGTATTCTGGTTTTGTCATATAGTATAGAAGGAACTCGAGAATCATCGCACTTCCAAGACTGCGGCCTTCGATTTTGAAATTAGAAAATCCCATCGGTAAATAAACCTTTTGAATATCGTCGATAGAAATGAAGGAAGGATTTTTCATTGCTTTTGAAAATACATAACCGTCTTGAGAATCCGGAGCCGAGCACTGATGGTCAGGACAATTCTGTCCCAGACTTTTACGGCTTACGTTTTCGTAGCAGAGCTTTCTGTCCTGGCATTTGATCCAGCAACATTCGTTACAGAGAAATTCTGTTTTGTCTTTCTGCTGGTCTGAAAGTGATTTTAGGTTTTCAAAATCTTTGTTGAGTCTGAAGTCTGGGACAATGTATTCAAATTCGTCGCGGTTAAGTTCGGTTTTGAAGTCGTTGAAGTCGGTTAGAACTTTTGTAGTTGAAGAAACAAAGTAAAGGTTCGGGAATTTGGTGCGAAGGTAATTGAGAAGAAGGTCGGAGTGAAGTATTACGCCGTTACGGAAAGTGGCGGTATTTGCAGACGTGTCGGGAGTACCGCAGCTGTTTGTATTACCAGCAGTGTCCGGTTTACTATCAGTGGCGGCAGTACTCGCAAACTGCCGGCAAAGTTCATTGCATTTTTTATCAGACAGATGCTCGTTTTTGAGCAGTGAATTGCTGAACGTAAGACGTGAAGAAATTTGAAATTCCTTCATCAGAGAAAGAACAGCGTTTACATCAGCATCACCAAAACCAACACGGCCTCCGCCCCACAGACAGTCTGCGGGAGAACCATAAATCGACGCGATGTCACACCAGGGGTAAAAATATTCCCGATGATTTTTGTATATCGGAAGGAACGATTTGTAGAGTTCGTTAAATTCGAAGAGACCAGGAAGATGATAATGTGCGGTTTTTGTTTGTTCGTTCATTTTGTATGGTTAATATAACATATTTGTGGCGGGTTGTAATGGTGGTTTGACGGTTTAATGTTGTGTAATTTGAAGGACGAAGGAAAAAACTAGATTTTTAGAAAATTTTATTTTAAAGTTTAAATGACGGGATTTATCCATATTAATTGCTTCACTTTGTCCCAAAACAAAAAATCAAAAATCATATTCATTTCAATGACGAAAAACTTTTTTCATGTTATATTATAAATATGAACAAACCGCGATACCTGCCGATTGGCATTCAGACATTTGAAGAACTCCGCACAAAGGACTATATTTATGTTGATAAAACTTCTTTTATAAACAGCCTTGTACGTAATGGGAAACCTTATTTTTTGAGTCGTCCGCGTCGTTTCGGAAAGTCGCTTTTTCTTTCGACTTTGCGAAGTTATTTTGAAGGACGCAAAGATTTGTTTGAAGGTCTTGCCATTTCCAAAACAGAAACTGAATGGAAAAAATATCCTGTTTTTTATTTTGATTTTAATGTTGGCGATTTTACAACGGAAGAGAATTTCAGAAATTCTCTTTCAAAAAAACTTAGCGGCTATGAAGAAATTTACGGTTTTCATGGCGGAGAAAATTTTGCAGATAGATTCAGTGATTTGCTAAAAGCTGCCCACGAGCAGACAGGACTTCAGGCAGTTGTTTTAGTTGATGAATACGACAAGCCTCTTTTAAACGCAATCGATGACCCGGCTCTTGTTGATACTTTCAGGAAAATCTTAAAATCCTTTTACGGTGTTCTCAAAGGCGAAGATGCACATCTTCAGTTCATCTTCATTACAGGTGTTACGCGCTTTGACAAGGTGAGTATTTTTTCTGACTTGAACAATCTCCGTGATATTTCGCTTTCAGAAACGTATTCTGCAATCTGCGGAATCTCGCAGGAAGAACTGGAAGAAAACTTTGTTCCAGAAATTGAAAACATGGCAGAAAAAAACGGCTACACAAAAGAAGAATGTATTGCAGAGCTCAAAAAAAACTACGACGGCTATCATTTTTCGCAGGATGTTCAAACCGACATTTACAATCCTTTCAGCCTGTTAAATGCGTTCTCAGATTTGAACTTCGGCAGTTACTGGTTTGCAACAGGCACGCCGACTTTCCTCACCAAAATGATGCTGGACTCTGATTTTGACTACAAATCTCTGGAAGAAGGTGTTGAAGTAAGTCTTCGCACTTTGGAAAATTACCGCCTTACTTCCAGCGAGCCGCTTCCGATGCTTTATCAGACAGGCTATGTGACAATAAAATCCTACGACAAGGAATTCCGAAGTTTCTTTTTGGGTGTTCCAAACGAAGAAGTAAAATTCGGTCTTTACGAGCGTCTTCTTCCATTATATGCAGGTTATACTCACAATTCCGACAATATCCAGGTGCTGAATTTTATCCGAGAACTCCGCGCCGGCAAAGTGAACGAGTTTATGGAAAGAATCAATAACATTTTTGCCGCCGCTCCAAAACAGACAAACCAAAAACAGTACGAGCTTAACTGTCAGGCGTTTATCTGGCTTATTTTTAAGCTGATGGGCGAATTTGTTTTGTGCGAAGTGCAGAACGGCAAGGGCAGAAGCGATGCTGTTGTCTGGCAAAAAGATGCAATCTACATCTTCGAGTTTAAGATGGACGGCACTGCAAAAGAAGCACTGGAACAGATTAACAGCAAAGACTACCCGATTGCCTATAAAAACGACGGCAGAAAAATCGTGAAAGTTGGCGTAAACTATTCCAGTGCAGAAAAACAGCTTACTGAATGGGTGATTGAATAATATTTTTTATTGTATAAAAATTTGACGAAAAGTTTTATAAGTGTTATTATATTTAACAGAGTAAAGGAAGTGCCCGAACATCGGGTTATCTCCACGTTTAGCGAATAGCCGCCACTAGTAGGTCAAACTTGGGCGGCTATATTTTTACTCTTTTTTATCTTTAAGATAAGAGAGCACTGCTACAACTGTAGTAATTATTGTGGCAACACAAGTTACCAGTGCAATAACACATTCACAAGTCATACGCAAAGCCTCCCTTTTTCAAATTCTGGAAAAAGCGACAAAAATTGCGTTTCCCCAAAAACTTGAAGTGCACCCCAATTATTGGACACTTTAACTAAGCTGATTAGTGACTAGTCATGCATCAGTTTCTGAATTACTGTGTGGCTTGTTGACTTCCCTCTGTTTCTGAAACAGAGCTTTTGTACCACCGGTAATATACTTAAATTGCGTGTTGGTTTTGTAAAACTTCCTGTCAATTTATATTGTGCAACCTTCTGAGTATTTAGACATAAAAAATGCACCTCCTAAAATTGAACTTTATTTGTCCAACTTTAGGGGTGCACTTCATATTACTGAAAGCCTTTTTTAATTTTTTTTACAGCTTATTACCAGTTAAAAGTAATTCCAACATAAACTTCATTGTTGACATAGTCCGCAACATCAAAAGAAGTTACTGTTGTTTCACCATTGCAAAATGTAGTACATTCATTTCCAGGAATATAAGCAAAACGATAACCGATAACAGGACTTACAGGACTATTGGGAACAAATTTTGCTTGAACTTCTGCACCAAATCCCACTCCTCCTAAAAGGTTCAGGTTAGATGATGTTGTTGTTCCGTAGCCATCAGACGTTGTCACATTATAAGAGAATACTGAAAAACCATAAGCCAAACCTAAGCCAATGTCAAATTTTACGACATTTCCAAGTTTAATTCCGACAGCAGGTCCGATGATACCGTTAAAATGAGCAGCAAAACCGAGTTTTTCTGATGGAACATCGAATGAACTCACTTCAGTTCCATTAGCAGTAGTTGAAGTTCTCATCTTTGTTGTACCGCCAACTCCGCCGTTAAAGCCTACTACAAAACCAAGTCCGAATACATCATTAAAATTAAAAAGATGCCATGTTGCAATGTCAAAATCAAATGTTGCAGAAGCTCCTTCAGCAGTGCTTTTTGCAACATACCCAGGATACGGCTCTACTGACTTTTCTAATTTTGCAGAATCAAATCCAACTCCAAGGTGCAACTGAATATCTCCGTCATAAGCACCTCTTGCAAATGCTGCTCCTGCCATTAAAATCAGGGAAACCACAGCTCCAATAACTTTTTTCATAAAAACCTCCTTCAAATTGTTTTGTAAAAAAAAGTAGTACTATTGTACCCCCCCCCCCCCCTCCCGAAAAAAGTCAAGATGTTTTTGAGCTTGTGTAACTTTATATTTTTTGATATGAGACAAGGTAAGTCTTTGAAGAACCAATTTTCTAAAAATTATAGAGTCATCATAGAGATTATAAACAACAGGGATTTTGCGGCAAGGATAGTAGCCCCTGCGTAGCAGTCCACTGGACTTAAGCGAAGCGAGGGATTTCCGATGAAAAAATTGCGTGTGAAGAATCCCTCACTTCGGCAGCAAAACTTTTTCCAGACCAATAAAAGTAAGTGTCCAGCCAACTTCGTTCGGATCGCCTTCCCATTGTCCTATAGTATTAAATCCAAGTTTTTTATACATAGCCTGAGATTTTTTATTTGATATTACAGTGTCAAGTCGAAGTGTCTTACAGCCGGTGTCATAAGCCATTTTTTCATAAAAAGACATAAACGCGCTGCGAGGCCACTGAAAAAGTCCGTTAAAGACTGAATTTACAAACACCATTTGAATATAGTAAAATTTATTCAGGTGG